>NZ_CAXSVC010000002.1:0-347322 GCF_964240755.1 Bacteroides sp. HPS0048
AAAGTAGAGTCAGTCATTAATTGTAATGAAAAAGAAAACATAGTGAAGAAAGGACATATCTTTCGTAGTTAACATTTATTAAAGCAATATTCTGCGGAAACATTTGGTTTTAATAGAGTATACGAGGAACGACCCGAAGCTCTACGAGGAACGACTCGAAACTCTACGGAGATCACCCCGATGCTCTACGGGAAAAGTTTATTTGTCCTCAAAAGAGGCTCTTTTTCGCTGGTTGCCCTCAGTATGTGTATAAGTAGAAAATAGCAAGATGGTTGATATGTAAATTGTTTGCAAATAAAATGTAATATAAATAGACGATATACATAGTATATTAACACGAAGTGAAATATGATACAAACTATCTGAATTATCTAACCGGGAAAATACGGGTATTTTTTACAGTACCCCATACTATGCCTTAAATATCTTATTTTACAGGATTAAGAATATCATTTTGACAGAATGCTAAAAGGATGTCCCCCTTTTCCCTTATGCGTTTCTCCATAGAAGCTTTACCACAGAAAAGAGGCTGTCTCCCGTAAGGAAATAGCCTCATAGTTATAAGTACAGAAAGCGATTGGTGTAGCTTTAGTTATCAGTATTTAGAATTTATATCCGTATCCCAACATGATAACGACATTGTCATCGTGGGCAAACATGAACTTCGCTTCCGCATTTAAGTAACTGTGTTCAGACAATGGCAGCGTTATACCACCACCAAGATTGAAGGCAAATTTACTTGTATTGTCTCTGCCTACTTTTACATGTTGCCCATCAATTTCAGTATCTTGTTTTCCATAAAAATTGTTTTGCATACCAAACCCGGCAAGGGGATAAACAGAAAATCCCTGCCCGTCTTTACTGAAATTAAAGACATAATGAAAATTGATATTTACATCTAATCCCGTAACTTTATCTTTAGGAAAGAAAAATGTAAGATCCGGGGCTATCCGAAGATTTTTTGCTATTACATAACGTCCTTGTACTCCCAATCCAAACCTTTCATAATTGGTCTGATAACCTACATTCCCAAGAAGAGAACCTTCACCTTTTAATGTTTGGGCATTTAATCCAGTAGCTGCTATCGCTATCATAAATGCTAAAAATAATTTTTTCATAATTGAAGCGTTTAGTTAATACTATTTTTTGATTGAAAACTTTTGCTTTCTCTGTCCAACCAACAATCCCTGATCGATTATTGTTTTCGGACAAAGGAGTAAATCTTGGTCATATTTATTTTATTAACAGAGTATGATAATGATTTATGTTTTGCCTATAAAATAATGATTAATTTATAATTTTAGAATATGAGTAGTTTGTAGTATGTAATGTTTTTGTGAAAAATGAAATAGAAAATCTGTTAACATTGTTAATGGGAAATTTTAATATACAACCTAAGCAATGTAAAACTACTATCTTTTAGGATACAAAGTAACGTTACTTTGTATCCTAAAAGATAGTAGTTAATACACTATTAAATACGTACTTTTTCATTCTAAATTATGTATTGTTTATAGTGTTGATTATAAGATGTAAAGCTACTTCTCTTAAAGGATTTCCAGATAAAATAGCTTTCATTGGGAAAAATAGAATAAGGTATAGTTGTTGAAAAAACAACTATTAGAGGGTTATTCGGTAAATTAATCCTTTCGCCCAGGATTGTTCATTACTTTCTGTTGTATTCGATTGTCTCATTATACTGTTTGCTATCATGATATAATCATTCCAGAAGGCTTTGATTACTCAACATAGTACATAAGGGGCAGGAGATTTTAGGATACATATTTGTGGAATCTCCACTATTTCTTATTTTCACTTCCAGGAATATCTAAAACTTGCTATTAATGGGTGATTTAGATGTTTTTGGAAGTATAAAAAGTTGTTTTTGAACATCGATTTGTGAATCAAGTCATATGTTTGCAAAGACAAAAGTCGTTATATATTTGATTAGTGAAAATCAGTAAAGAACGATTGGAGTCAAATTATTAACTTTTAATTTTCTATTATTATGAGAAGAAATGTACTCCTTTCAGCAGTCGCACTGATGATGGCTGCTAATGTTTTCGCACAAGAAGATGTAACTCCTGCATCATTTAAGTTTAAAGATCTTCCGGTAGGACCCGTCCAGATGTATTGGGGAACCGGGGCTAATCCCAGTGTTGCAGAATTGAATGTAGCAGGTTCTATTGTGGCAGGTGTTGCTCCTGCGAACATTACAACTGAAGAAGCCATATCCTCTGGCCTCTCTATTGTTGATAGTGAGTTTGGACATCTTTTATTATTAAAAGGTAAGGATGCTCCTACATCTGTAGCAGGTCCGGCTTCTACGGGAAATTTATCTATGGGTTGGTTTAACTTGGCATTTGTTGGACCGGCAAGTGCTGAGGGAGGAAACAATTATCGTGTCACTTTCCAGATGAAATTAGCTTCCAGTCTGGCTGTAGGTGCTAAAAAAATAAATTTAGAGTTAGTTTCCGGTGGTGGTAATAATAAACTGCTTGGATCAAAAAATGAAGTATTGTATACTGGAGATACCGGTTGGTGGCAATGTCAAGTTGGTGCAGTTACTGGCACTACAGATCCTTTCCGTGCTCGTGTTGGTTTTGAGGGGCAAATGATGGGACAGTCCGCTTTATATCTTTA
This sequence comes from Bacteroides sp. HPS0048, assembly GCF_964240755.1. Classification (NCBI taxonomy): domain Bacteria; kingdom Pseudomonadati; phylum Bacteroidota; class Bacteroidia; order Bacteroidales; family Bacteroidaceae; genus Bacteroides; species Bacteroides sp. HPS0048. Next base: position 2,644 of record NZ_CAXSVC010000002.1, read on the forward strand.
TGAAATTACTTTTGTGAAAAATCCGGAAGGAGATTTTGTAAATACAGAAGGTACTTCGAATGCAGATGGTTCTATGCATGGTATGGACAAACCGAATGGGGCAGAAGGTGGTGGTTCTGTAGGTATTGGCTCAATGGAAGATGCAAATGCTCCGTTTGTTGCTTGGGATCGTCATTCAATCTATGTAAATAATGCAAATAACGGCGAAGAGGTTTATATATATAATTTGGTTGGACAGTTAGTTTACAGTGCTGAAGCAACACCCGGATTTATGGAAATTCCAATGACTTCAGGAGCTTATATTGTAAAAGTAGGTACTAAATCAACTAAAGTAGTATTGTAATCAATTGAATATTATTTCAGGTGACAAAGAAAAAGAGTGCCGGTATAGTTCCGGCCTCTTTTAATTTCTATTTCTTTAAATTTAATATAACTATGGGACAGGTAGGGAAGATATTTTCATTGGTTGTGGGCTGTTGTTTCTGTTTCTCTTGGGTACAGGCACAAGTTGTTAATTATGCTTTAAGACTTTCAGGAAGTGATTATGTTACTTGTGGACAAGTATCTGAAGTGGATGGAAAAAATGAATATGCCGTTCAGTTTCTGATGTCTCCACAGGAGTGGAGTACGGGTGCTTATATTTTTAAGCGGGGTTCTGGGACCAGTGAATTTTCAGTTAGATTATCCTCTGTTCAGGGAAATATCATTTTCAAAGTAGCAGATCAGGAAATTACGGTAACAGGAATTTCTGTCAATGGATGGACACAGGTTTCGTTAGGAGTATTTGCAAATGGAGCAGATACATGGGTGAATGGAGTGAAGACGTGGAATGCTAATAATAAACTACAAATGCCTTCATCTAATGAAAATCTGGTGTTAGGTCAAGGTTTTAAAGGGCGTTTAGATGAATTTCGTTTGTGGAATACTGCAATGCCGAGTGATAGTAAGGAGCTTTTGATGTTTCAGAATACGGTTAATAAATTTCATCCGCAGTGGGAACATCTTGTTTTGTATTACAAGTTTGACCAGGAACAGTGCCCGGACATTGTGGACTACAAATTTACACATCATGGTACTTTAAGTAATGGTATTGCTCAACGTGAAAAAGTGACAGATAACGATTATTTCCGTTATCGTGTTGTGAGTGGATATTCTGATTTTAATCGTCATTCTGACCGTTTGCAGATAGATAAAGATATGCATTTACTGACAAATGATCTGATTTTTTTGAATGCTTCGGTAAATGGGAAAACCGGTGAAGTGACGATGACAGCTTTAGATGATGCTACTGTGACAGGAGGAGCTGCCTATCTGGCCATGGATGGAGAACGTTCGGGTATTTTAGTTTTAGATGGCACCGGTGAAGTGAATTTAGGTAAAGCGCTTCGTGAAGGGGCACCAGCAAGTGCAGCGGCAACTATTGAAGGCTGGTTTAATGTGAAAGAATGGGCAGAGAATGCTGTTTTATTTGAGCAAAAAGAGAGTGATACTAATTTATTTGGTATATATCTGGGAAAAGATGAAAATAAACAGTTGGTTATTAAAGCGGATGGATGGCAGATGGAGTGTAATGACGTTTTCAATGTAGGCCAATGGCAACATATTGCTGTGACAATGGATCCCAATTCATCCCGTAATCCGATTCGCCTTTATGTGAATAATAAAGTTACAAGTGGAACGATAACAAGACCTTCTAACGGAGTAATGTATACCCTCAAAGATATTAATGCCGATGCTATGGCAGGCTCCGGTTTTATAGGAAAGATGGATGATTTGATGGTTTGGAGAAATGCGCGTACTTCTTTTGCTTCAGATATGGATGGAACATTATCTGCTGCAAAATTTCCGGGTGGTGGAAGCGATGCCATATTCTTTGATGGTTATTGGAGATTCGACCGGGAAAATAATATTGGATATAATTCCAGAGGTTGGAAAGCAATGATCGAGCAGACCCGGAATTTATATGAGGGTTACAGAGGATTTAAAATAAGAATAGGCCTGATCAGTTCGGATAGTGACGCGAATGGAAATAAAAACTGGCCTAACTATATAGGTAATGAATCTTGGCGCACTAATATAGCTAAAGGAATTGAGGCGTTACTTCCTTATTGTGATGGTGTGGATATTGATTTGGAGTGGTTGGATAATAATCCGAATAATTCTAAATGGGCATCTTATGGAGCAATGGTAAAAGCTATACGTGCAGTAATGCCGGATAATAAAATTTTTAGTGTAAGTTTGCATCCGGTTTCATACACAATGCCTTTGGATGCTATTGAAGCAGTTGACTTTGTTACTTTCCAGAATTATGGACCACGAAAGAGTAGTTTGGTATGGGATGCTTATGCTTCATTTTATACTACTGCTGTGAATTATGGTTATCCTGCAGAAAAGATTCGCCTTTCTATGGCAACAACGGCTGTTATGAGTGATAACTCTGCAAAAAATGTAAAAGGATATAAGGACTTGGACTTTTCTACAGTGACACCAGAATCGAATACAGGTACTATTGGTGGTGTGAGTTATACATTCAATGGTGTGAAGGAGGTACAAAAGAAAATGCAGTTATTGGTTGATAACAATACTGGTGGATGTATGTATTTTGATATGGGAAATGATTTGAGTGTACAGAATGAGTTGAGTCTGGTTCGTGCTTTGAGTCTGACTATTCATTCCAATGTAGATACATTAGTAACAAAGGTGGATAAAGACCCTGTAGGCATAATAAAAGAAAAGTATCCGCATTCAGCTCAGATCAATGTATATCCCAATCCTTCTGATGGTAATTTTCAGGTAGACGTACCTTTTGAAGGCAAGGTTGTGTGTGATCTGTTTTCCATATCCGGTAATAAAGTATATAGTACAATAGGTGAAAAACAAATTCGATTTTCATTAGACTCCCTTTTGGAGGGATTATACGTGCTGAAGGTAAGTTCTTCTACGGGTGGAGCTACAGCGAAAGTACAGATAAAATAACAGTGAAACTTAATATAATAACGTATGAAAAACAAATGGCAATTTAGTTTATTGGCTTTTGCTCTGTTTATGATTATTCCTTTTCTATCGTTACATGCTGCTGTTGACGATGTGCAGCAGTCTAAGGTAGTGAAAGGACAGATCACAGACGAGTCAAATGAAGGAGTTATTGGTGCAAATGTTTTGGTAAAAGGGACTACAAATGGAGTTATTACAGATATTGACGGTAACTATTCAATTTCTGTATCTGGTAATAATGCTGTTTTGGTAATTTCATTTATCGGATATAAAACTCAGGAAATAAAAGTTGGTAATCAAACAACTATTAATGTCAAATTGGCTGAGGATTCAGAAGTGTTAGATGAGGTAGTAGTTGTAGGATATGGAACAGTTCGTAAGGGCGATGTTACCGGTGCTATTTCTTCTTTGAAACCTGATCAGAACGAAGCGGCAAAGGTTGTTTCCATTGATAATCTGTTGCAAGGTAAAATAGCCGGTGTAAATGTTGGAGCCACTGTAGCTACTCCAGGTGCAGCTTCTTCGGTGACAATTCGTGGTGCCAACTCTCTGCGTGGCGATAATCAGCCTTTGTATGTAATTGACAACATACCGCAGGCTTCAACCGGTGAGTTTGCCGCCAGTGCATTTGGTGATGGTGATTTTCAGACAGCTCAAAATCCATTGACCAGTTTGAATCCACAGGATATTGAAGATATCCAGATTCTGAAAGATGCATCGGCTACGGCTATTTATGGTTCGCGCGGTGCTAATGGAGTTATCCTTATCACGACGAAGAAAGGAAAGAGCGGGAAACCCAAAGTAAGTTTAAGTGCCAACTTTACAATAGCGAATGCTACGAAACTGAAAGATATGTTGAATCTGGAAGAGTATGGACGTTTTCGTAACGAGCAACTGGGAGAAAAGGCTGCACAATTCTTTTTTGAAAACAATGAAGTGCGTTATATTTATTCCGGTGGAGAGTATGATCCTGAAAATCCGGAATCTTACAATGTATTAACTTATCATAATTGGCAAAAAGAGATCTATCAGAGTGCTTTTTCCCAGAATTATTCAGCCACTATTAATGGTGGTAACGATAAAACTACTTATTATGTTTCTGCTTCTTTTAAAGATATCAATGGTATTGTTTATAATACAGGTTTAAAACAGGGTGACCTGCGTACAAATCTTTCGATGGATTTGTCTAAGAGCGTGAAACTTAATTTGGCACTGAATGGCTCTATCAAACAGAATGATATGATGTCGGGAGGAGATACCAGAGGGGGAGCAACCGGATCTGTTACTCGTACAGCTCTTGACTCGGCACCATATGTGGCTCCATCTGGTGAGCAAAATCTGTCGGCAGAACAAAAAACAACTGTATGGAGCTGGATTAATGATTATGATGATATTACGACAGAAAAAACATTCAGAGCTTCGGCAGATCTGACATGGAATATCGGTGCAGGTTTTTCATATAATGCACGTGTAGGAGGTGATATCTTTACACAAAATCGTGGACGCTGGTTTGGACTCCAATTATTTAAAGGAGAAAATGATAATGGTTCTCTTGGTCTGACAAATTTGGAAAAGAACCATTATACGGTTGAGAATATTGTAAATTACAATACGAAGATTAAAAACATTGTTGATATTGCAGCCACTGTAGGTGTCACTTATGATGACTATGGATATTTGAACAAAGTTACTTCGGCTCGTAATTTTGAAAATCATTCGTTCCGTACCAAAGGGTTACATATGGCAGGTACCATTAATGAAGAGCAACCCATTCAGAAAGACTATCAGTTACTCTCTTATCTGGGACGTTTAAATTTATCTTTTATTGAAGGACGTTATTTGTTAACGGCTACATTCCGTGCTGATGGTACAAGTAAGTTTGTGAAATCCAACCGCTGGGCATACTTTCCTTCTGCAGCTTTGGCATGGCGTATGGAACAAGAGGACTTTATCAGAGAAAATACTCCTTGGATTGATCAGTTGAAATTTCGTTTAGGATATGGACAGACAGGAAATCAGTCTATAGATCCATACAATAGTTTTTATAATTATAAAAAGACAATTGATTATGCAGATGCTAACGGTAATAAAGAGTTGGCTTTGGCTGTAAGTAATTTGCAAAATCCTGAATTGAAATGGGAGTCGACCACTTCCTATAATATTGGTCTTGATTTTGCTATATTCAATAATCGCCTGTCTGGTACATTAGACTGGTATTACAAACGTACAGATGACTTACTTATCGATCGTTCTGTTTCTTTCACTACAGGTTTTGCGAATATCCTGATGAATCAAGGTTCTTTGTCAAATAGAGGTTTTGAAATATCTTTGGATGCAGATGTTATCCGTTCTAAAGATTTCACCTGGAATGTATCGGGTAATATTGGCTTTAATAGTTCTAAGATCAGAAAATTAGGATTACCTCTTGCTTTTTATGGCAATAATCAATATTCTGCTTATTTAGGAAACTCAATAGGTGACCATTTTGGTGTTGCAAATATTTTTATAGAAGGAAAAGCTCCGGGGTTGTTTTGGGGATATAAAACAGATGGTATAATTCAGAAGGGAGATGATGTTCCTCAGAAAAGTGAAAACAAGAATACGATTGCAGGGAGTACGGATCCGGGTAATATTAAATTTGTCGATAGTAACGGTGATGGTATGATTACTGAAGATGATAAAGTGATTTTGGGAGATCCGAATCCAGATTTTACATATGGTTTCCAAACCAGATTGACTTATAAAGACATTTCTTTATCAGCTTCCTTTAATGGAGTTTACGGAAATGATTTATTAAATAGTAATCTGCGCTATGAAGCTATGCCTGCCAAGAATTCATCTAATAATATTCGTAAAGAGGTTTATGCTAATATATGGAGGGCTGATAATCCTACAAACCTTTATCCGGGAGTAAATAGTACAAATCCGTCTTCAGCTGTACTTGACAGATATATTGAAGATGGTAGCTTCCTGAGATGTTCGGATATAACATTGGGATATACTATGCCGAAAAGTATTGTCAGTAAAATAGGTTTCGAGAATATAAACATTTTTGCTTCTGTAAAAAATGCATTCATTATTACCAATTATTCTGGATATGATCCGGAGGTGAATACTTTTGCATTCGATGGTTTAAAAAGAGGCGTTGATATGAACTCATTTCCTCAGTCACGTTCTTATATCTTTGGTTTAAGTGTAACATTCTAATCAGGTATTATGAAAAAATTAAAATTAATATATTTCTTATTAGCTATTTGTACTTTTTCTTCCTGCCTGGATGAAGATCCGCAATATGCTTTGAATAGTGAATCTGTGTTTTTGGATGAGAATACAGCTCAGTTGGCACTGCTTTCCTGTTATGGACAGTTGACTACTTATGATGGTTTTGGGCAGGCTGCTCAGGAATTACTGGTGGGAGCATCCGGTTTGGGATGGGCACAGACAAATGCCAGTGATCAGGACCGTTACGTATCTCTGAATGTATCTTCTGGTTGTGTGATAACCAAGATGTTTTGGAGAAGTTTATATAAAACGGTCTCAGAGACAACATTTTTTATAGAGAATATGAAAGAGAGCCCATTGGACGAGGACTTTAAAACCGGATTAGTAGCACAAGCTAAATTTCTGAGGGGATTCTCATATTACCATTTGTTGACTACTTTTGGTGGAGTACCTTTGCGTAATACAATTCCATCTCTCAAGTCGCTTTCTATTCCGAGAGCTACTGAAGAAGAGATTGCAGCACAGATTGAAAGTGATTGGAAAGATGCTATTGGTGGATTGACTGAAACCGCAGATGCCGGAAAAGCTTCGGGACTTGCAGCGCATGCTTATTTAGCTAAACTATATTGGTATTTGGCATGTCAGGGAAAACAAGCTTCGGGTAATAAGACTTATTGGGAGTTAGCTTTGGAACAATGTGAATTTGTATATGGAAAATTTCAATTGGAACCAAACTATTCAAACTTGTTTGTACAACATTCAAACTCGAAAGAATCTATATTTCAACTCAATTTTTCAACAGAATCTTCTACTACCGGTAATCGTGGAAGTTGGATATTTGCTCCTCAAAACTCTACAGCCGGTATATCATGGGGACGTATTCGTATTTCAAAAGCTTTTCATGACTATCTGAAAGGTACCTATCCGGACGATCCGAGATATAGTGCAACTGTTCTTTCAACATGGGTAAATAAGAGTAATGGTGAAAATCAGTTTGCTTATCCGAAATTGAGTTATAAAGAGGGTCGGGTTACTCATAATGTAGAAATAAATTATAGTATATGTAACGATCCTACTAATCCTACAGTTGAAGAATTAGAGGCGGTTGATGATAAGTTGGTGAAACGTTTTGTACAACCTACCGGAGAACATTACGGATGGTCTTATTATAAGAAAGCGATGGATTTAAATTCTACTGCTCAAAATTCGCATATGAATCTTATTGTATATCGCTATGCTGATTTCTTATTGATGATGGCGGATGTACTGAATGAATCTGGTGAAACGGGAAAGGCTATTAGCCTGGTGAAAGAAGTATTACAGAGAGCGCGGCAATCAGGTACGTCGAATGCTGTTTATCCTAAGGACTGGGAAACTAATCTTACTAAAGATCAGGTAAGAGATAAAATATTCTGGGAACGCTTGGTAGAACTGGCTGGTGAACAAACGATGTATTGTGATGTACGCAGACGAGGTACTGAATATCTGAAAAAAGTATTGGAGATTCAGAATAATCATCATATTACAAGAGCTATTGTTGAGAACAAGGAATTAGGTGAACATAGATTTAAAGAACGCTTGTTCAATAATGGAGATTTAACAGAAAATTTCTTGAAGAAAAATTTGCGATTACCTATACCACAGGAAGAATTGAATACTAACGAATCAATATCTGCCAGCGATCAAAATTACGGATACTAATTTTATTATTCTGTTGATTTGTAATGAAGCAGCAGAAACATCCGAAAGAGTTTTGTTTTCTGTAACAAGGGTAGTAGCATAGTTTGCTACTACTCTATTTAAGAGCTATCGTTTATTGTTTTTGTTCTTTCTTTCAAATAAAATTCAAAAGAGGACACATTTGGGACATTTTTGGAATATATAAAATTATTTTCGAACATTGGATTAGTACCTGCTGTCGTAAATTTGTATTTAAAAGAAACATAGAACTACTAAATAATAAAGGGTAGAGAAATTATTGTATTTATATTAATCTTGTTTTACCATGAACCGACCAGACTTAAAAATAGTTTATCCCTTTGCCGGATTGGCGACATTGGCTACTGTAACTTCTTGTCAGCAACAAAAAAAGGAAGAAGCAAAACCATATAATATTGTATATATTATGACGGATGATCATACGGCTCAAATGATGAGTTGTTATGATACCCGTTATATGGAGACTCCTAATCTGGATCGTATAGCCAATGATGGTGTACGCTTTACCAATAGTTTTGTTGCTAATTCGTTGAGTGGTCCAAGCCGTGCCTGTATGATTACCGGTAAGCATAGTTGTGCCAATAAATTTTATGATAACACGACGTGTGTTTTTGATAGTGCACAACAAACTTTTCCGAAGCTGTTACAGAAAGTTGGTTATCAGACAGCTTTGGTAGGGAAGTGGCATTTAGAAAGTCTGCCTACAGGGTTCAATTACTGGGAGATAGTACCGGGACAGGGCGATTATTATAATCCGGATTTTATCACCCAGGATAATGATACGATTCAGAAACAAGGTTACGTCACAAATATTATCACGGATGAGGCTATTGACTGGATGGAGAACAAACGGGATAAGGATAAACCTTTCTGCCTGTTGATTCACCATAAGGCTATTCATCGCAACTGGATGGCGGATACCTGTAATCTGGCACTGTATGAAGATAAGACATTTTCTCTTCCCGGAAACTTCTTTGATGATTATGAAGGCCGTCCGGCTGCTGCTGCACAGGAAATGAGTATTGTGAAGGATATGGACATGATCTATGACCTGAAAATGCTTCGTCCGGAGAAGAACTCGCGACTGAAATCTTTGTATGAGAAATTCCTCGGACGTATGAATACGGAGCAACGGGCTGCCTGGGATAAGTTTTATGGTCCGGTGATTGATGATTTCTATAAGCAGAATCTAAAAGGAAAAGAATTGGCCAACTGGAAGTTTCAACGGTATATGCGTGACTATATGAAGACAGTGAAATCTCTGGATGATAATGTAGGGCGTGTACTTGACTATCTGAAAGAAAAGGGAATGTTGGACAATACGTTGGTGGTTTATACTTCCGATCAGGGATTTTATATGGGCGAACATGGCTGGTTTGATAAACGCTTTATGTATGAGGAATCTATGCGTACTCCGCTTATAATGCGTTTGCCTAAGGGATTCGACCGGAAAGGTGATATAACGGAAATGGTACAGAATATTGATTATGCACCTACTTTTCTTGAGTTGGCAGGTGCTCCTGTTCCTGATGATATCCAGGGGGTATCTTTGTTGCCTTTGCTGAGAGGAGAGCATCCCAAAGATTGGAGAAAAGCATTGTACTATCATTTTTATGAATATCCTGCCGAACACATGGTAAAACGCCATTATGGTGTTCGTACAGAACGATATAAGTTGATTCATTTTTATAATGATATAAACTGGTGGGAGTTGTATGATCTTCAGAAAGATCCTGCTGAGATGCATAACTTATATGGAAAAGCAGAGTATGAACCTGTAGTGGGAGAACTTAAAGAAGAAATGCTGAAGTTGCAGGAGCAATACAACGATCCGGTTCGTTTTTCACCGGAAAGAGATAAAGAGTAAAAAAGGAATATATTGATTTATGATGAAATACACCTTATCAATTATAATAGCGTTACTGTTTTCCCCTATCATAGCAGTACAGGCTGAAGATTTAACACAAACGATCTCTATAGTACCCACCCCTGTGCAAGTTGTGCCAGGGGAGGGGAGCTATCGTTTTTCGGAGAATACGGTATTTGCTGTAGAGAATGCAGGGCAAGCGGAAATCGCTCGTAATTTTATCGGTCTTTTTACTTGTGCTGGCGGATTCACTCCGTTGTTGAAAGAAGGAAGTAACACTGGGGATGTTTGTTTTATAACAGATCGTAGCTTGAAGAGTGAGGCTTACCGGTTGGATGTCACTTCGGATAAGATTGTGATTAATGCTTCGGATGTAAAAGGCTTCTTCTATGCCTTGCAGACGATCCGTATGTTGCTGCCGGCTTCTATAGAGAATGCAAGAAATGTAGGCGGAGATGTTGACTGGGCCATTCCTTCGGTAAAAATTAGTGATGAACCTCGCTTTGGCTATCGCGGGTTATTATTGGATGCTGCCCGTTTTTTTATACCCAAAAAGAATGTATTGCGCATCATAGATTGTATGGCAATGCTGAAAATAAATAAACTCCATTTTCATTTGTGTGATGATAACGGTTGGCGCCTGGAAATAAAGAAACATCCTTGTCTGACAGATATAGGTGCATGGCGGGTAGATCGTACCGACGTCCCTTTTCATTCCCGAAGGAATCCGATGTTGGGAGAATCTACTCCAATAGGTGGGTTTTATACTCAGGAAGACATGAAGGAGATAATAGCGTATGCTACCGATCGCCAGATAGAAGTGATTCCTGAAATAGAAATGCCGGCACATAGTAATGCCGCTCTGGCCTCTTATCCCGGATTGGCTTGTCCGGTAGTAAAGAATTTCATAGGTGTATTACCCGGGTTGGGAGGTGCGCATGCTGAGGTTATCTATTGTGCCGGGAATGACAGTGTATTTACATTTTTACAAGATGTGATTGATGAAGTGGTGGAGTTGTTTCCTTCTCGTTATATTCATTTGGGAGGTGATGAGGCCAGAAAGACGAACTGGGAAAAATGTCCGCTTTGCCAGGCACGAATGAAAAAAGAACATCTGGCCAATGAAGAAGATTTGCAGGGGTACTTTATGAAACGGATGTGCGAATATGTACAAAGTAAAGGCCGTGAAGTGATAGGCTGGGATGAATTGACGAATACGACTATACCGGACGGGACCATCATTTTAGGCTGGCAGGGATTGGGTACTGCTGCTTTGAAGGCTGCAGAACAGGGACACCGGTTTATAATGACTCCGGCGCGTATTATGTATCTGATACGCTATCAGGGACCTCAGTGGTTTGAACCTGTGACCTATTTTGGTAATATTACTTTGAGGGATGTATTTGATTATGAACCGATACAGGATGATTGGAAACCTGAATATAAGTCTCTTTTGATGGGGATACAGGGTTGTATGTGGACTGAGTTTTGCAATAAACCCGAAGATGTGGACTATCTGCTCTTTCCGCGTCTGGCAGCAGTGGCCGAAGGGGGCTGGGCTAAACCGGAATTGAAAGATTGGAACCGTTTTTTAAAAGGATTGGATGTATATAACTGCCATATTGCAGCTAAAGGAGTGAGGTATTCCCGTTCAATGTATAATATTCAGCATACAATAACACCTGAAAACGGAGCTTTAAAGGTTAATTTGGAATGTATACGTCCGGATGTAGAAATTCGTTATACGTTGGATGATAGTGAGCCTTCAGTAAAATCACTCCGTTATACCAAGGATTTGACTATTCGGGGCGTACAAACTTTAAAGTGTGCTACCTTTGTGGGTGAAAAGAAAATGGGAAAAACATTGATTTTACCTGTTATCTGGAATAAGGCTACCGGTAAACCTGTTTTTGGAGATAATAAAAACGTGGAAGTAGTAACCAACGGAATACGTGGAAGCCTGAAACAAACAGATTATGAATGGGCTTCCTGGGAAAAAAGTGATACGGTATCTTTCACAATTGATTTATTGAAAAAGGAAACACTCCATACGGTTACAGTAGGTTGTATTACAAATTATGGCATGGCAATACATAAACCGGCATCGATAGAAGTAGAAATATCAGATGATAACTGTAAATTCAGGAAGGTGGGTACATTAAGCTTTACTCCTCAGGAGATCTTCCGGGAGTGGAATTTTGTGGAAGATCTGTCTTTGAATATCAACGGGAAACAGGCACGCTATATCCGTGTGACCGCCAAAGGACCAGGGGCTTGCCCGGAAGATCATGTACGTCCGGGACAGGAATCCAGAGTGATGTTTGATGAAGTGATAGTGAAGTAATTTAGTAGTAAGTAGCCCAGTAGTAAGTATTTTAGTAGTTAAGTAGTCAAGTAGTTAAGTAGTAAGTATCAATACTATCGACTACTTACTACTTAACTACTTGACTACTTAACTACTACAAAAACATAAAACCATGAATAACTTATTAAAACAAATTTATCTGATGATGCTGGCAGTGCTGGTTATCATTCCCGCTGCGGCACAACAACGGCCCGAATGGCAGAGCCAGTATGCGGTAGGATTGAATAAGCTGAATCCCCATGCCTATGTCTGGCCGTATGCAACTGCTGCTGATGTACAGAAAGGAGCTTATGAAGAATCTCCTTATTATATGAGTCTGAATGGCAAATGGAAGTTCCATTGGGTGAAGAATCCCGATACCCGTCCGAAAGATTTTTATAAACCTTCGTTTTATACCGGAGGATGGGCCGATATCAATGTGCCGGGCAACTGGGAGCGTCAGGGATATGGTACGGCTATTTATGTAAACGAGACTTATGAATTTGATGATAAGATGTTCAACTTCAAGAAGAATCCGCCGTTGGTTCCATCTGAAGAGAATGAGGTGGGGTCTTATCGTCGTACTTTTACGATTCCTGCCGGTTGGGAAGGCCGTCGGGTGATACTTTGCTGTGAAGGGGTCATTTCATTTTATTATGCATGGGTGAATGGAGAGTTTTTAGGATACAATCAGGATTCTAAGACCCCTGCCGAATGGGATATTACCGACAAACTGAAAAAAGGTGAAAATACAATAGCCCTTGAAGTCTACCGCTGGAGTGCGGGTGCTTATCTTGAGTGTCAGGATATGTGGCGGTTAAGCGGTATTGAGCGGGATGTGTATCTCTACAGTACTCCCAAGCAATATATTGCCGATTATAAAGTGACCTCTATCCTTGAAAAGAATACTTATAAAGACGGCGTTTTCGAACTTGATGTGACTGTAGAAGGAGCGGCAGCCGGAATAGCTACCGTTGCCTATGAATTGCAGAATGAGGCCGGAAAGACAGTGTTGAATGGTAGTCAACCGGTTAAATCCCGTGGTTTGAGCAATCTGATTACTTTTGATGAGAAACGTATTCCGGATGTTGAAAAATGGAGTGCAGAACATCCGAACCTGTATACATTGATATTGGAATTGAAAGACGCTAATGGAAAAGTGACTGAGGTGACCGGGACGAAAGTCGGTTTCCGTACTTCTGAAATAAAGGACGGTCGTTTCTGTATCAATGGTGTGCCTGTATTGGTGAAAGGGGTAAACCGTCATGAGCATTCACAGTTGGGGCGTACAGTAAGTAAGGAACTGATGGAAGAGGATATCAAGCTGATGAAACAGCATAATATCAATACCGTCCGTAATTCCCATTATCCTGCTCATCCTTACTGGTATCAGCTTTGTGACCGGTATGGCCTTTATATGATTGATGAAGCAAATATCGAATCTCACGGTATGGGCTACGGACCTGCCTCTTTGGCAAAAGACAGTACGTGGCTTACGGCTCATATGGATCGTACGCATCGTATGTATGAGCGTTCAAAGAATCATCCTGCCATTGTGATCTGGTCATTAGGCAATGAAGCCGGTAATGGAATTAATTTTGAGCGTACGTATGACTGGCTGAAGTCGGTAGAAAAGAACCGTCCCGTACAATATGAACGTGCGGAAGAAAATTACAATACGGATATCTATTGCCGTATGTACCGCAGTGTGGATGTCATTAAAGAGTACGTAGCCCGTAAGGATATTTACCGTCCTTTTATTCTTTGCGAATATCTGCATGCCATGGGGAATAGTTGCGGTGGCATGAAGGAATATTGGGATGTTTTTGAAAATGAACCGATGGCTCAGGGTGGTTGCATCTGGGATTGGGTGGACCAGTCTTTCCGTGAGGTAGACCAGGATGGTAACTGGTATTGGACATACGGCGGCGATTACGGGCCTAAAGATGTGCCGAGTTTTGGTAACTTCTGTTGTAACGGTTTGGTGAATGCTGTTCGTGAGCCCCATCCGCATCTGTTGGAGGTAAAGAAGATCTATCAGAATATCAAGAGTACATTGGTTGATAAGAAGAACCTGACTATCCGTGTGAAGAATTGGTTCGATTTTTCGGATTTGAATGAGTATCTTCTTCATTGGAGTGTGACGGGAGATGACGGAACGATTGTTGCTGAGGGAAGTAAAGAGGTGACTTGTGCCCCGCATGCCGTGGTGGATATCACTTTGGGAGCTGTGAAACTTCCTAAAACGCTTCGCGAAGCTTATCTGAATCTGAGTTGGACACGGGTGAAGGCTACTCCGTTAGTAACATCCGATTGGGAAGTTGCCTATGATCAGTTTGTACTTCCTGTATCTAAAAACAGTTGGTCCGGCAAACCTGGCAAAGCGGGGAACACAACGTTTGTAGTTGATAAGTCTACCGGTGCATTGAAGTCTCTTTGTCTGGATGGAGAAGAATTATTGGCAAGTCCGATAACTTTGAGCCTGTTCCGTCCGGCTACGGATAATGATAATCGCGATCAGAATGGAGCCAAACTCTGGAAACAGGCTGGCTTGGGCCATTTGACACAAAAGGTGGTTTCTTTGAAGGAAGGTAAGAATAAGACGACTGTGAAAGCCGATATTCTGAATGCCGAAGGAAAGAAAATAGGAAATGCCGAGTTTATATATGCTTTGAACCGTGACGGTTCCATGAAAGTGCAGACTACTTTTGAACCGGATACTTCATTGGTAAAATCGATGGCTCGATTGGGAGTTACTTTTGAAATGAAGGATACCTACGAAAATGTAACTTATCTGGGCCGTGGGGAACATGAAACCTATACTGACCGGAATCAATCAGGTAAGATAGGTATTTATAAAACAACTCCTGAACGGATGTTCCATTATTATGTTGTTCCTCAGTCTACAGGTAACCGGACGGATGTCCGGTGGCTGCAACTGACTGACGAACATGGGAAAGGCTGCTGGATAGAGGCAAATTCTTTATTCCAGTTTAGCACTGTTCCTTTCTCAGATGTAATATTAGAGAAGGCACGTCATATTAATGAATTGAAACGGGACGGCAAAATAACAATACATCTGGATGCAGAACAAGCTGGAGTAGGTACTGCTACTTGTGGTCCGGGAGTTTTGCCTTCCTATCTGGTTCCATTGACAAAGCAAACCTTTGATTTCACTATTTATCCTGTGAAGTAAAAGAGAGAGAGTGATATATACTAATGAGGATATCTCTGGAAGGAGGTACCTCATTGGTTTTTCTGTTTTTCTTCCGGGGTTAAATCTATAAAACACCATGAACAAAATACCGGAAAATGATTTTACCCGATTAGCCTCATTGGATATACTTAGAGGTTTTGACTTATTTCTTCTTGTCTTTTTTCAGCCGGTGTTCGTTGCACTGGCACGACAGTTGAATCTGCCATTTCTCGATGAGGTTCTATATCAGTTGGACCATGAAGTCTGGGAAGGGTTTCGTTTCTGGGATCTTGTAATGCCGCTTTTTCTCTTTATGACAGGGGCTTCAATGCCTTTTTCCTTATCTAAATACAAGACTGCTTCTGTAGATTATTGGCCTGTTTACCGACGGATTCTTAAACGGGTTATTTTACTTTTTGTCTTCGGAATGATTGTCCAGGGAAATTTGCTTGGATTTGATAGCAAGCACATTTATTTCTATTCTAATACATTACAATCGATTGCTGTTGGTTATTTTATTGCAGCAGTTATCCAATTACATTTTTCATTCGGATGGCAGATAATAATAACGCTGTTATTGCTTCTTGTCTACTGGATTCCTATGACATTTCTGGGTGACTTTACCCCGGCAGGAAATTTTGCAGAGCAGGTAGATCGATGGGTTCTGGGACGTTTCCGGGATGGAGTTTTTTGGAATGAAGACGGAACCTGGAGCTTTTCATCTCAATACAATTATACATGGATATGGAGTAGCCTGACATTTGGGGTTACTGTGATGCTTGGAGCTTTTGCCGGAAAGATAATGAAAGAAGGCAAGACGAACCGGAAAAAGGTGGTACAAATATTACTGCTTATTGGTCTGTTATTGATCGGTCTGGCAGAATTGTGGAGTTTGCAAATGCCTGTCATTAAGCGTTTATGGACAGCCAGTATGACGTTACTGTCCGGTGGCTATTGCTTTTTGCTCATGGCATTGTTTTATTACTGGATTGATTATAAAGGGCATACACGGGGATTGAATTGGTTGAAAGTGTATGGCATGAATTCTATTACTGCCTACGTGCTCGGTGAGGTAGTGAATTTCCGTTGTATTGCAGCTTCGGTCAGTTACGGATTAGAGCAATATTTAGGAAATTATTATTTAGTATGGTTGACCTTTGCCAATTATCTTATTCTTTTTCTACTTTTGAGAGTAATGTATAAATGTAGGTTATTTTTGAAGGTTTGATTGTATAGATAGCATAACTAATTCCAAGAATAATATGAAAAAAGTTTTTTATTTATTATTTCTGTTTCTACTATGGGTCGTTCCGGGGAGAGCAGCTTATCAGCCTCAATATTCTGTGGCTGGCTTTTATCCGTTGGAGCACACAGGGCGTGAAGTGTATTCGATGAATCCGGCCTGGCGTTTTTATAAAGGAAGTGCTCCGGAGGCTTATCGGGTAGATTTTGATGATGATAACTGGGCGGTTGTCTCATTGCCGGACGGGATAGAATATTTACCGACTGAAGCCAGCGGATGTATAAATTATCAGGGTGAAGTATGGTATCGTAAGCATTTCACTCCTGACAATAGTCTTAAAAGTAAAAAGCTGTTTCTCCATTTCGAAGCTATTATGGGGAAGTCAAAGGTATGGATAAATGGTCAGTTGATTAATGAACATTTCGGAGGATTTCTGCCCGTAATTGCCGATATAACTCCTTATGTGACTTTTGAAAAAGAGAATGTAATAGCGGTATGGGCCGATAATAGCGATGATCCTTTTTATCCTCCCGGGAAGGCACAGGATGTATTGGACTTTACTTATTGCGGGGGCATTTACCGGGATTGCTGGTTGATAGCTCACAATGATGTTTATATAACTGATCCGAATTATGAGAATCAGGTAGCAGGAGGTGGTTTGTTTGTGGCTTTTGATAAAGTGTCAGAGCAGACAGCGGATATTTTACTGAATATACAGGTTAGAAATGACCGTAAACAGTCTTTTAACGGGAGGGTCGTCTATGAACTGTTGGATGCTAATGCTGAAAAGGTTGGTGAAGCTACTCACAAACTTTCTGTTGGAAAACAAAAGGCTGCGGTTGTTGCCAATAAGATCAGAATTTCTGACCCTCACCTTTGGTCGCCGGATTCTCCTTATTTGTATCAACTGCATGTATATGTACAGGATAACCACGGAAATACGATTGATGGATATAAACGTCGTATTGGTGTACGCAGTATCGAATTTAAAGGAAAAGACGGTTTCTGGCTCAATGGGAAACCTTATGATGCTCCATTGATTGGAGCCAATCGCCATCAGGATTTTGCTGTTGTAGGCAATGCACTTTCTAACAGTATGCACTGGCGGGATGCGAAGAAGTTGAGAGATGCAGGACTGAAAGTGATCAGGAACGCCCATTATCCACAAGACCCGGCTTTTATGGATGCTTGTGATGAACTTGGACTTTTCGTGATAGTCAATACTCCGGGATGGCAGTTCTGGAATGAGGCTCCCGAGTTTGCTCAGCGGGTATATTCGGATATCCGGAACATGGTGCGGCGAGATCGTAACCATCCTTCTGTATGGATGTGGGAACCTATTCTGAATGAGACCTGGTATCCAGCCGACTTTGCACAGAAAGTGAGAGATATTGTGATGGAAGAATATCCATACCCTTATTGCTATACAGGTTGTGATTCAGAGGCCAAAGGGCATGAATACTTCCCTGTGCTTTTCAAACATCCTCATTTGAGAGGAGTAGATAAAGAGGAAGCAGAACATCCGGAAATAACGTATTTCACTCGTGAATGGGGAGACAATGTGGATGATTGGAGTTCGCATAATTCTCCCAGTCGTGCCAGCCGTGCCTGGGGAGAAACACCTATGTTGATTCAGGCACAGGGATATGCTAATCCTTCTTATCCGTATACTTGTTATGAAACGTTGTTCCAAACAAGCCGTCAACATATCGGAGGCTGTTTGTGGCATTCATTCGATCATCAGCGGGGATATCATCCCGATCCGTTTTATGGAGGGATTATGGATGCTTTCCGCCAGCCCAAATATTCATATTATATGTTTAAGTCACAGCGTAGTCCGCAAAAGACAGATTTGATTGCCGAAACCGGGCCAATGGTATATATTGCGCATGCTATGACTCCTTTCTCACCAAAGGATGTGACGGTTTACTCCAATTGTGAAGAAGTTCGCCTGACGGTATTTAAGGATGGTAAACAGTATAATTATAAAAAAGAAAAAAGAGAGAAAGGGATGCCTTCGCCTGTGATAACATTTAAGGATGTATATGATTTTATGCAGGATAAGGCTTTGTCCCGTCAGAGAAAACAAGCAGATGTATATATGCTTGCAGAAGGACTTATGGATGGAAAAGTAGTGGCTACTCATAAGGTGTCACCGTCACGTCGTCCTTCAAGGCTTTTGTTATGGGTTGATAATGAGGGTATGAATATGGAGGCTAACGGTTCGGATATTGTGACGGTAATTGCAGCTGTTGCCGATGATAATGGAAATATTAAGCGTTTGAATAATTATTTTATTCGTTTTGAAATAGAGGGTGAAGGTGTAATTTTGGGTGGAGAGGATGTGATGGCCAATCCTCGTTCCGTACAGTGGGGTACGGCACCTGTGCTTGTGAAGTCCACTACCACTCCGGGGAAGATTAAAATTCGTGCTTCTGTATTGATAGAAGGTAAGCAGATGCCTGCCAGTGAAGCGATTGAGATAGAGACACATCCGGTCATTTATCCTTTAATTTTTGATGTAGCGGAAGAAAACGCAGCTGTTAAAATGGTTCGGGAGAAAAGTGCAGATAAAGTGAGAGATGAAGATTGTGCCCGTGAAGTAAAGAAATTGCAGATGGAATTGAATCAATATAAATTGAAAGAAGTGGAACAGCAACAAACTGATTTCGGAGAAAAAAGATAATATTCACCACAGAGTACCACAGAGTATTATTGTTGAAACTAAAATAAATAAAACTCTGTGTGACTCTGTGAAACTCTATGGTGAATATAGTGAACTAAACGTAAATATACAACCAATGAAAAAACTTTTATTATTAGTCATTCTGTTCGCTTCGATTTGTAGTGGACAGGCACAAAATGAGAAAGGGTATTATGTGAAGCATTTGGAGTTTCCACAGAATGCCACACTTCAGGAGAAAGTAGATATGGCGGCGAGGTTAGTGCCGACTCCACAGCAATTGGCCTGGCAACAGATGGAACTGACAGCATTCCTGCATTTCGGTATTAATACTTTTACCGGGCGTGAATGGGGAGACGGGACAGAAGATCCGGCTTTGTTTAATCCTTCACAGTTGGATGCAGAGCAGTGGGTACGTACACTGAAAGATGCTGGTTTTAAAATGGTCCTTTTAACGGCTAAACATCATGATGGTTTCTGTTTGTGGCCTACCAAAACTACAATCCATTCCGTAGCTTCTTCTTCCTGGAAGAATGGTAAAGGGGATGTTGTGAAAGAACTTCGTGATGCTTGTGATAAATATGGAATGAAGTTCGGTGTTTATCTCTCTCCATGGGACAGAAACGCTTCATGTTATGGCGATTCTCCGAAATATAATCAGTTTTTTATTCAACAATTGACGGAGTTGCTTACTAACTACGGAGAAGTACACGAGGTGTGGTTTGATGGTGCAAATGGTGAAGGTCCTAACGGGAAAAAACAGGTCTATGACTGGGATACGTTTTATAAAACGATTCAGAAGTTGCAGCCTAAGGCTGTGATGGCTATAATGGGAGATGATGTGCGTTGGGTTGGTAATGAAAAAGGAATTGGCCGTGAAACGGAATGGAATGCTACGGTACTTACTCCGGGAATCTATGCCCGTTCGGAGGAAAATAATAAACGGTTGGGGGTATTCAGTAAGGCTGAAGATTTAGGGAGTCGTGATATACTGAAGAATGCAACCGAACTCTTCTGGTACCCGTCTGAGGTGGATGTTTCTATTCGTCCGGGATGGTTCTATCATAAAGAAGAGGATAACAAGGTGAAAAGTCTGAAGCATTTGGCGGATATCTATTTCCAATCCGTTGGTTACAATTCTGTCTTGTTATTGAATATTCCGCCGGATCGTCGCGGATTGATTAATGAGGCGGATGTGACTCGTTTGAAAGAGTTTGCCGAATATCGTAAACAGGCTTTTGCAGATGACAGGGTGAAGGAGGGACAGAAATTATGGGAGGCTATTTCGAATGGAGAGCGTACCTATAAACTGAAATCCGGCTCGGAAATTAATGTAGTGATGTTGCAGGAAGATATCGCAAGAGGACAACGTGTAGAAGCTTTTTCTGTGGAGGCACAGACTGCTGATGGTTGGAAAGAGATAGCTCAGGGGACTACGGTTGGTTATAAACGTTTGTTACGTTTTCCTGATGTAAAAGCCAATCAGTTAAGAATTAAAATTAAAAGTTGTCGTCTGACTGCTAATATCAGCCGGGTAGCAGCTTTCTATGTGGCTCCTTTGCAAGAAGAAAGTGAAGGGGTGGATTGGAATAACTTGCCGCGTACTACCTGGAAACAGGTGTCTGATTCTCCATTTACCATTGATTTAGGTAAATCGGTAATATTAAGTGCTTTTACATATGCTCCTGCTAAGGCTGAGGCAAAACCGACCATGGCATTCAAGTATAAATTCTTTGTAAGTACTGATGGAAATAATTGGCAGGAAGTGCCTGTAAATGGTGAATTTAGTAACATCATGCACAACCCGCTTCCGCAAACAGTACCATTTAAGGAAAAAGTGAAGGCACGTTTTATCAGGTTGGTAGCTACTACGCCGACTGATACTCCTGCAAAGGTGGAAATGAATGAGATTGGCGTAACTACTGAAAAGTAAATTAAAGCAGTTGCCAAGTTGTAACAGAAAAAATCTATTAAACAAGAAAATACCATGAATGTAGATAAGCGTAAATTATGGACTGCTGCTTCTGTCTTGATTTTATCCGGACCGTTAACAGCCCAACAACAGCCTAATATCATCCTCTTTTTGGTGGATGATATGGGGTGGCAGGATACTTCGGTTCCTTTCTGGACGGAGACAACGGAACTAAACCAGATTTATCATACGCCCAATATGGAGCGACTTTCTCAAATGGGGGTTAAGTTTACTCATGCTTATGCCAACTCGATCAGTTCACCATCACGGGTGAGCCTTTTCACCGGAGCTAATGCAGCAAGGCACCGGGTGACTAACTGGACCTTGAAGAAAGATGTTTCGACAGACAGGAAGAACGATTTGCTGGCATTCGGTGATTGGAATTATAATGGCTTGTGCCCGCAGGAAGGTATACCTTACACTTTTTATGCTAAATGTCTGCCGGAATTGCTTCGTGAAAACGGATATACAACCATGATGGTAGGTAAGGCGCATTTTGGCTCTCTGGATACTCCGGCTGCTGATCCGTTGGCTATTGGTTTCGATTATAACATCGCCGGACATGCTGCCGGGGCTATGGGAAGTTATCTGGGAGAAGAAGGATATGGTGCGAACGGAAATCCGGAATGGGCAAAGATATGGGCAGTACCGGATCTGGAAAAATATCATGGTACGGATACTTTCCTGACTGAGGCTTTGACTTTGGAAGCCAAAGGGCTTATGGACAAAGCACTTGCCAAAGAAAAACCATTCTTTTTGTATATGAGCCATTATGCTGTTCATGCCCCTTTTGCCACTGACAAAAGGTTTTATGATAGATACGTAGCCAAAGGGCTTTCGCATAAAGAAGCGCAGTATGCCGGATTGGTGGAAGGCATGGATAAGAGTTTGGGAGATCTTATGGACTATCTGGAAGTAAAAGGTATTGCTCAAAACACAGTTATTATTTTTATGTCCGATAACGGGGGATATACCATTGGACGTACAAATAAAAATTATCCGTTGAGTGAAGGAAAGGGTTCGTTAAAAGAAGGTGGGATTCGTGAGCCAATGATTGTTTGTTGGCCGGGAGTCACACAACCTGCTACAGTGAATGTAACTCCTGTGATAATAGAAGATTTCTTTCCCAGTATACTGGAGTTAGCCGGTATGAAAGGGAGAATACATACTCCACAGATTATTGATGGTAGAAGTTTTGTTGCACAGTTAAAAGGGAAACAGGGAGATCAGAAGAGACCTTTGTATTTTCATTATCCTAATAACTGGGGAGAACGGCACGAAACGACCGGTGCTCCGCAAAGTGCTGTTATTGAAGGAGATTGGAAGTTGATTTACTACTATGAATCGCAGACATCGGCTCTGTTCAATCTGAAAGAAGATATCTCGGAACAACATAATCTTATCGGCGAAAAAGCATATCAGAAGATAGCTTTGAAACTGGCAAAGGATTTGACTCGCCATTTAAAGAAGACAAATGCTACCATGCCTGTAGTAAAAGTTACCGGAGATTTTGTGAAATACCCGGATGGGTCAGGAGTGGAATAATGGAACATTAGAAACTGTTTTGATTTTCTTTCAGCTCAAAATCGGTATATATAGGTAGATGGTCACTGTATCCGCCTAAATATTTCATACCATAATAAGTGCGGAAAGGTTGTTTTCCACCATATTTATCATCATCGGATAACAGAAAGGGCAGGCGGCTTACGTTTGCCCTTTCTTCATTGGTAAAAAAAGGTGCAGAAATATTCAGGAGAGTGCCGGAAACAATCATGTGATCCAATAGCCCCCATTCTCCCTGATATTTATAAGAGCCGAATGTATGTTTTCCGGCTTTGGCTTTTCCGGCTAATAAATGATATAGTTTTAATGCTTCGGGATAGGGAGGAGGCGCAATGGCTGTAAGGACTTCCGCAATGGATTTATTATCCGGATAGTCATTGAAGTCTCCCATGATGATCAGTTGTGGACGACGGCGGGAGGTTAGTATACTGTCTGCTTCCAAGCGGATTTTCTTTGCAACGGACAGGCGATAAGGTTCCGATTCTTTGGCTCCTCCTGAACGGGAAGGAAGATGAACAACCAATACGTCCAGGCTATCACCGGTAGATAAAAGTCCGCAAACATGTAGAATATCTCTTGTAGGGCGCTTGTGTAAATGGACGTTGTCTATTGGAACAGATCGATGGAATAATAATTTAAAACGGTCACGCTGATAAAGCAAGGCCACGTCGATGCCCCGTTCGTCGGGAGAGTGAGTCATAACATAACGATATCCATGTTCTTTTAAAGGGGAGTAATGTACAAGATCTCGCATGACACGGTCATTCTCTACTTCGCAAAGTCCTACTAATGCGGGAGGAGTCCATTCTCCAACCGCTGTAATAACACGTGCTATACTTACCAGTTTCTTTTTGTAACGGGTGTAATTCCAGTGACGAAGCGCATTGGGGAGAAATTCATAATCATTCTTTAGAGAGTCATGACGGATATCGAACAGGTTTTCCACATTCCAGCACATCACACGGAAATTCTTTTCTTTTTGCGCTGTGAGTAAGGAGGGGGATAAGAAAAGGAATAATAAGATAATTATCCCTTTATTCATTTTCTTCTGTTTTCTCTTTCCATTCGTAACATCCGGCATCCGGTGCTTCATCTTCAAGACGGGGCATTCCTTTTAAGTCCTGCGGATAGTTGCGGGCATCATCAGCCAGTCCTATATTGATGGCGGCCGATTTAGGAGTTAATTGGAAATCGTACAATTGTTCTCCCCGTTTGTCTATCAATTGGAAGTTATCATCTTTTTTCCATATAACATTCACTATCTTATCATTTTTTTCCTCTATTGAGTTTATAAGGCAATAGGAGAAATAATAATTAAAAGGTATAGAAGAGTCTTTTGAACGTCCGCCACTAATCTCATCACTGGACGAACCGGCTATGATACAATTACGGAACGCAGCTAATGTCAGTGGGTAAGCAATTTCTTTCTTCTCGTTACTGAGGGCAAGGGCGACCCCTTGCTTGATATCCCAACTATAATAATTGGCCAGTGTGCAGTGTACGAATTCATAATCACCTCCAAGCAGGCTGACACAGTGGCCACCGGCATTACTAATCTCACTGTTTCCTATGGTTGCCTGGCAGGAAGTCATTTCCAACCCGTTGCCCGATACCTGGCGGATAACAGAATTAGTAAGTGTGAGTTTCTTTCGGTCTACAGCAGCCGAATCGCAACGGATACCATATGTTCCTCCGTGAATATCGACAAAGTTCAGTGAGTTCTCATAGCTGGAGGTATGGAAGCGAATACCATCCCATTGACCCGGCAAACGGTCGTAGGGGAGGTTAGAAAACATTTTATCAGTACGGTCGCCCCGGAATACAACGGGAGCATTAAGTGTACCTTCTGCCACAAGTTGTCCATGTACCTGTATACTTGATTTACCATGGAAATAAAGGCGTGTTCCGGCAGCAAGAGTAAGCCGGGCACCTTCTTTTATGCTCAAACTATCATAAATAACGATAGGGCGGGATGAACTGATTAGTGTATCCTGGGTGATTTCTTTTTTACGTAAAGAAAGAAAGTCTTGTCCGTATGCTTGTAATTTAACATCCTGCCAGTTGCCATTCGTGATAAACACGATGGAGTCTTTTTTGAAAAAAGGAACATCACGGTCTTCGGGAGCTAACGTAGCTTCTACAAAAATAAGCAAGCTATCTTTACCCCGTAATTCAACGTCTGAAAAGTGGTTGCCTTTAGCTCCATCTACATTGATGCGGAAACCAGAGTTGGCTGCATCTGCCAGGGTGATGGATGAAATGACCAGCGATTCCTTATTGCGATTGTACACTTTTAACTGGTAAGTGGAAGTACCGATACCTGCCAGCACAGTATCCATACGCAGGGTGTCATAAGAGAAAGCCAGTTTGAGAGAAGAATCGGTAGAAAAGTTCTCATCGTCACAAGCCGAAAACAATGCCAGACCTGTAAACAGAAAGAGGAGAATATGTACCAGGGTTCTTTTCATACCTTATTTATATATAAAAATCAGGCACGGATATAGGAATCCGTGCCTAATATTAACGGCAAATGCGTTGGTTTATTATTTCTTTTCCGGGATATTTGCCAGTACGTCCAGCAGATGACGCCAGAATTTATCTACCGAAGGAATGTGCATACGCTCATCCGGTGAGTGGACCCCGGTCAATGTAGGACCAAAGGAAATCATGTCTAATGAGGGATATTTGTCGAGAAAAAGTCCGCATTCCAGACCGGCATGGATGGCTTTCACTTTAGCCTCTACACCAAACAAGCGTTTGTAGGAAGCAGCCGCCACTTCAAGGATGGCTGAGTGCGGGTTAGGCTTCCAGCCTGGGTAGCCTTCTCCGAAACTGACCTTTGCACCTGCCAGTTGGAAAGCTGCACGAACTGTATTTGCCATGTCGTTACGGGCAGAAAGGATAGAACTGCGTTGGCTGGTTTCAATGCGGATAACGTTATCCGGTTTCATCTTGACAGATGCCAGGTTAGTAGATGTTTCTACCAATCCGGGAATGTCCTGACTCATGGCATAGACTCCGTGAGGTACTGCATAGAGTGCTTTGAGTAAACGGGCGGTAGTATCCTGATCAATCGCTTTAGCACGGGGAGTTTCTGATTCTAATACAAATTTTAAATCAGGTTCTGTTACGGCAAGTTCGTTTTCTACCTCAGCTGTGAATACGTTGAGGTCTGCCCGTACGTCGTGTTTGGCATCTTCAGGAACAGCACAGATAGCATATGCTTCGCGAGGAATGGCATTGCGCAGGTTTCCTCCATTGATTTCGCACAGATATAAGTCGTACTTCGTACTCATCTGACTGAGGAAACGATTTAGTATTTTATTGGCATTGCCACGTCCCAAATGGATATCACCACCGGAGTGTCCACCTTTCAGGCCTTTCACTTCTACTTTAAAGAAGAAATATCCGGCTGGTACTTCTACCTCTTTATATGTGAATTCGGCAACAGAATCAATTCCTCCTGCACACCCGATAAACAGTTCTCCTTCGTCTTCTGAGTCGAGGTTTAACAGGATATCTCCGTTCATAAATCCTTCTTTCAGGGCAAATGCTCCGGTGAGTCCGGTTTCTTCGTCTACAGTGAATAAGCACTCCAATGGTCCGTGCTCAATAGTATCGTCGGCAAGGATAGCAAGTTCGGTAGCTACACCGATGCCGTTGTCTGCTCCCAATGTTGTACCTTTTGCTTTCAGCCATTCACCATCTATTTCTGTTTCGATAGGGTCGGTGAGGAAGTCATGCTCCACATTGTTATTCTTTTCGCATACCATGTCTACATGCGATTGTAATACTACGGTTTGCAGGTTTTCTTTGCCTGGAGTAGCGGGCTTCTTGATTAAAACGTTTCCGGCTTCATCTACTTTGGTTTCCAGATTATGTTTTTCTCCGAATGCTTTTAAATATGCAATAATTTTTTCTTCCTTCTTTGAAGGACGTGGCACCTGGCATATTTCTGCAAAATACTTGAATACGCCTGTTGGCTTTAGTTCTTGTTTTTCCATTCTTTTTCTTTTTATTTAAGTGAATGATTGAAATTTAACGTCATACTGCTAAATATGGTTAAAACTCTTGAGGTTTATGAGCACGTTTCTCTTTTTTTATAATAAAAAAGGCGGTTGAGTCCATACAAAAGTCTATATTTGCACCCACAAAATTAATAGAAATGCTTAATACAATACTGTTTACTCTGTTAATAGTTGCTATTTGTCTCGTATTATTAGGTCTCAAAGTCTTTTTTGTGAAGGGTGGAAAATTCCCTAACGGACATGTGAGTGGTAATAAATCACTGAGAGAAAAGGGAATTGGCTGTGCTCAGTCTCAGGACCGTGAAGCGCAACAAAAGCATCGTTCTATTGCTGATCTTGAAAAAGCCTTAAACGATAGTATGAACTAATTAATTAAAAACTATATTTTACAAGTTATGAAGAGAATAAATTGCCTCATTAACGGTTTTGCTGCTCTTGCGATTATCGTTTTATTTTCACAATGCGCAGGTAAGGCTGACACACAAACTACGACAACTGGCGGAGAAGCAGCGGCTGCTACTGTATCCGGTGATTTAAAAATCGCTTACGTTGAAGTAGATACATTGCTTTCCAAATATAATTTTTGCATTGACCTGAATGAGGCCATGATGAAAAAGGAAGAGAACATCCGTATGACGTTGAATCAGAAGGCTGCTGCTCTTGATAAGGAACAGAAAGAGTTCCAAAAGAAATATGAAAACAATGCATTCATATCTCCGGAAAGAGCTCAACAGGAGTATAACCGTTTGATGAAGATGCAGCAAGATCTGCAGGTGTTACAAAACAACCTGTCCAATCAGCTGGCTACAGAGAATCAGAAGAATAGTTTGCAGTTGCGTGACTCTATCAACGTTTTCTTGAAAGAGTATAACAAGACTAAAGGTTACAATCTGATTTTGAGTAATACAGGTTTTGATAATCTGCTTTATGCCGATAGTTCATTCAATATCACACAAGAGATTATCGACGGTTTGAATGCAAGATATACTTCTGCACCTAAGAAGTAATAGATAAAAAACTTAGAGTTAAAGGCAGTTTCGTGATAAACGGGATTGCCTTTTTTTATTAGTAATGAGTTCAAAGCTGACCGGAAATAAATCAGTTCACCACAGAGGACACGGAGGGCACAGAGATATTATTTTCTCTGATGAAACGCGGATGATCGTAGATGAACACAGATTAAAAAACGGTAGTTCTTTATTTTATTGTTATTTCCCTTTGCGAGAATTTGCGTTCATTTGCGTTTAGTAAAGATTTAAAACTCCGTGTTCTCTGCGTTCTCTGTGGTGAAATATTGATCAAAATCGCACTATTCTGCGTCAATAATAACCATTGCTGATGTATCTTCCGATGCCGGAAATATTATTGTTGTAGTTTGGCTTCTTCCTGTGGAATACGGAAAGCTGTGTAGAGTTCGAGAATGGCAGCAATAGTGAGACATGCGATCCAGTCATTGCCACGCGTGAAAAACATGAAGGCTCCAGTCAGTACAAGTGCAATTGCTCCGAATATCTGCTGAATGCGCAAGCGTTTCAGTGTTTTACTTTTACCGCGAACGGGAGTGTTGATTTGTGCCAGTGCTACAAAGCCTGCACCAATGGTATATATATAAGGTGCATAAATCCATCCGGTGATGAATACTGCTGCTCCAACAAGAGCCATGAGAGCGCCTACGGCGAAAAGTGCGGGTATGAGTTGCTTCATTATTTATCTTCAAATACGTAAATGTCTTCGTTCGGTTTCTTCATCAGGTACTTTTCACGTGCTATCTGCTCAATGGCATCCGGATTACTGCTTAGTTCGTTGAGCTTCTTTGTGTTTTCTTCGTAATCGGCACGATATTTATCAATTTCGCTTTGCAGGCGACTGATTTCACGTGTGTATCCAATGCGACGAATGGCACTGTTCTCATCCAGAAAACCAATGATGGCTGCAAAAATCAGAACGGTGATAAGGTATTTATGCTTACCGATGAACTCCCAGATTGTTAGTAAATTGCCCATGATTTCTCCTTTAATTCTGAATGCAAAGATAAAACTTATAACTTAAAAGTTGCCACTTCTTGCCTAAAACTTCTCACTCGTCACTTATTACTTCTTACTTTTTTTGCGTACATTTGCAGTGAAAGCAAAAATAGGTTGTACTTGACATAGCTCAGGCAACCCTGACTTTGTTCTCATTGCACTATTTTTGTAGAAACTCAAAAAAACAGAGAGATTCTGACGTATGGAAAACTATATTGTATCTGCCCGTAAGTATCGTCCGTCCACCTTTGAGTCGGTGGTAGGTCAGCGGGCATTGACTACGACACTGAAAAATGCCATTGCCACACAGAAATTGGCTCATGCCTATCTGTTTTGTGGTCCCCGTGGAGTAGGAAAAACAACTTGCGCCCGTATTTTTGCCAAGACTATCAACTGTATGTCACTTACTGCCGATGGGGAAGCGTGTAATGCTTGTGAGTCTTGTGTGGCTTTCAATGAGCAACGTTCGTATAATATACATGAACTTGATGCAGCTTCCAATAACTCGGTGGATGATATCCGTCAGTTGGTAGAGCAGGTGCGCATCCCGCCTCAGATAGGTAAGTATAAAGTGTATATCATTGATGAGGTGCATATGTTGTCTGCTTCTGCTTTCAATGCTTTCCTGAAAACGCTGGAAGAGCCTCCCCGTCATGCTATTTTTATTTTGGCTACAACGGAGAAGCATAAAATACTTCCTACTATTTTGTCGCGTTGCCAGATTTATGATTTCAATCGTATCAGTGTGGACGATACGGTACAGCACTTAACTTATGTTGCTTCCAAAGAGAATATAACAGCTGAACCCGAAGCGCTGAATGTCATAGCACTGAAAGCAGATGGTGGCATGCGCGATGCTCTTTCTATCTTTGATCAGGTAGTTAGTTTCACCGGTGGGCATATTACCTATAAGAGTGTTATTGAGAATCTCAATGTGTTGGATTATGAATATTATTTCAGATTGACCGATTGTTTTCTCGAAAATAAAGTAAGTGATGCGCTGCTGTTATTCAATGATGTATTGAATAAAGGCTTTGATGGTAGCCATTTCATAACAGGGCTTTCGTCGCATTTTCGTGATTTGCTTGTGAGTAAAGATCCCGCTACTTTAGCATTGCTTGAAGTAGGAGCCAGTATTCGTCAGCGCTATCAGGAGCAGGCGCAAAAGTGTCCGCTACCTTTTCTATATCGGGCTATGAAGCTCTGTAATGATTGTGATATGAATTACCGGGCCAGCAAAAACAAGCGTTTGCTGGTAGAACTGACTTTGATACAGGTTGCCCAGCTTACCATCGAGGGGGATGATGTGGGTGGTGGGCGTGGCCCTAAACAAGCTATAAAACCCATATTTACGCAATCTGTAGCTGCTCAGCAACCACAGAATGCTCCTGTTGCACCCCAAACTCAGCAACAAACTGCAAATGTCCATCCGGTTCAGGCTGCTCCGGCTCAATCTGCTCCGGCTCAATCTGTTTCTGCTACCGGAACTTCTACTTCGTCTCCTGCAGGTGTATCTGATGTTGTGGTGAAAGCCGCTGTGCAGGAAGAGAAGAAAATTCCTGTAATGAGTAAGTCCAGTCTTGGAGTGTCTATCAGGCATCCTCAAAAGGAAGCTGCTGCACAGAGTACAACAGCTGTCCAGACACCTGCTCACGCACAGGTTCAACCTGAAGAGGATTATATATTCAATGAAAAGGATTTGAATTATTACTGGCAGGAGTATGCCGGTCGTCTTCCTGTGGAGCATAAAGCACTTGCTATGCGTATGCAGAATATACGTTTGACATTGCTTAATGATGCTATAACTTTCGAGGTTGTGGTAGATAATGAGATTGTAGCAAAGGATTTCAATTCTATGATTCCGGATGTACAGAACTATCTTCGAAGCCGTTTAAAGAACCGGAAAGTGAGAATGACGGTCCGTGTCAGTGAGGCAGCAGAAAATGTACGGGCGTTTAGTCGTGTGGAGAAGTTCCAGATGATGGCAAAGAAAAACGAAGCGTTATTGCATTTGAAGGAGGAATTCGGGTTGGAATTATATTAGTGTACGTTGTAAAGATTAAGCCAATATATGTAATGCCCCGTTACAATATATGTTATCATGGATAATAATATATGTAACGGGGCATTATATTTAATGCTGCT
Source organism: Bacteroides sp. HPS0048 (assembly GCF_964240755.1). NCBI lineage: Bacteria > Pseudomonadati > Bacteroidota > Bacteroidia > Bacteroidales > Bacteroidaceae > Bacteroides > Bacteroides sp. HPS0048. The sequence goes on from NZ_CAXSVC010000002.1 coordinate 33,644, forward strand.
TTGTAGAGTTGCATGCTTTTAGAAACATCCCTTTCAATTCATCAGATGCTTATATCTCATTTGTCGTAAACAGGTCATAAAGTTCCTTTTCGTTTTGTTTTTTTTCTAATTCTTCCAGCGTATCTGCTTCGAATGATCTGAAGATAAGATACTGGAGATAGCAAAACTCCTGACCGGGCAGTATATCTTTCATCCGGTTGTGTATCTTATACAGAATTTCTCCTTCTGTGAAGGTTACACCGTTATCTGCTTCCATATCATATACTTCCATGTGCCTTGTTTGCGGGTTGTAATAGCAAAGGGTGAAGGATGGTTGTTTAATCACGACAACATCCGGATTCCAGAAATGGTTTCCGTGTTCCGATTGAAATACGATTACTTCTCTTATAAAGGTGCGGTAATCCGTATATTCCGTTTCTGTAAACTTCCAGATGACATCTGCCAATATCACATCACTATCTTCCAAAGACGAGAAGAGTGATAAATCGCATTTCATTTCCTTTCCTGCTGTCCATCCTTTGAGAATCCATACATTCGCACTGTCAGGTTCTCCCAGGCTTTCCATATAAGGAGCGAGTTCATTCTGAAGTTTATATATCCATTCGTCCATAGAAATGTATTTTCCGTTATCGGGAAGGATTTCTATTTCAAAGTGAGGTGAGTTCTTTTCAATCATTCTATTGTATCGGATTAGGATACAGGGTGTCTCATATGTTTTATCAGAATAATCCTCCATGTCCCATTCTGCACGGCAATGTTCCAGTTCACTCTTGAACTGGTCGAATGTTTCGTACTTCTTATTTTTGAAGTGCCATGGGAAATAGATATAATCTTGATAGGGAGTATCATGTTTTGAATGCCGGGTACGAAATACTTTCTTTAATAGGAAGTTGAATTTACCATAGCACAACAGGAAGTTCAGCAGCAGGAGAATACCGGTAAGGAGTATCTGGTTCCAATTTCGAAGCGTGTATTTCTGCATATCGACAACCAGCTTCCTTGCTGTATCATCGTAACGAATGGGAATGCATGTCTCTGAGTCTACTCCGCCATCGAATGTGCATACTCCTTTTACTACAACAGCGATACTGTCTGCTGTGACAAAGTGGAAACCGGTGTAATCATACTTGGCGGCATATTCCTTTCCTGTATTCCTTACGATCAGTTCGTCAAAATCAGTATATAGGGAAGAAAACATAAAATAAAGTATGATACTTTGTATGACGACAAAGTATAGCATGAGAAAAAACATGCCTTCTTTTTTGCGGATAGAAGGGAATACTTTTTTGGACATCACCCAGACAAAGATGACTGCAACGAGTATTGAAAGTAGCACAAGCGTTGGCGTAGCACCTTCTCCAATATGATTGTGCAGGTAATCTACCCGGGGCGAAGCATGAATCCAGCTTCCCGTCCTGCTCGTCCCGTCTTCTTCTATGATAATGCGGATAGATGTATTTAGTTCCCACTTTTTATGATCATAGTTTCCGGTTTCCATCAGATTGCGCAAGCTATCCTGTTCGCGCAATTCTGCCAGTTTTCGTTCTTTTCTTTGTTGTTCTTTTTGTTGTTCTTGTTTGGCCTCTTCTATGAATTGCAGTTGAAGCATTCTGAACTTAAGGCTAAGTTCCGTAGCTTGTTCGGAAGAAATAGCATACATGCTCAGAAGTTTACTGTTTTTAATGTCCTGTGGGCTGACTGTTATTTTTTCACCCTGTTGCAACCAGAGTTTTAATGCCGGCGTGTAAACATCTGCTCTCATGTGGTTTTTTTCATTATGCTGGTAGGTCAGGTAACACAATAATTCTTTTATCTCCTTTTCATCCACTTTGGCTCCTTTTTCCAACAGATAACACGTCATAGTAAGGTTGTGGAAAAAACTGATTTCTGCAGTGATGGATAATCCTAATGGTCCTTTTTTGTTCAGGTCGGCACCAGCCTTCAGTAGCATATCAATGGTTTCTTTCTGGTTTTCACTGGCTGCATAATATAATGGAGTATACCCCTTATTGCTTTTTTGCTCCACATCGGCATCGGCTTCGAGTAAGAATTTTATTTGTGCTAAATCGCCTTTGGCAGCAGCTTTCATCAACAGTGTTTTTCCGTCTTCCTCTGCAACATCCACCGGGACTCCCTCATTCAATATCTGACGTAATGTCAAAGTATCACCCGTTTTTATGGAGGCATATTGAGCCGGGAGAAGAGTTCTTTTTGTGTCTTGTGCCTGAATTGATAGGGAAAGAAGGCAACATAGAAGCTTCAATAGTAGTTTGGTCTTTATCATATCTAATAATTGTTGTTGAATCTAATCTACGAAAGTATGAAAAAGTAGAAATACATCCGCAAATGTCTTCCACCCCCAAAGAAAGACCGGACTCGAACCGGCGACATTCAGAACCACAATCTGACGCTCTAACCAACTGAACTTCCTTGTTATCAACACATTAATTATCTCTTCGTAAGCTTAGAGGTCAACAATAGGTCAACATTGACTTACTCTGCAAAGTTAATCATTATTTCTTATATAGAGAAGTTAATCACAGTTTTAAATCATATTGACGAGTCAATGAAAGTTACAGATATTTTTATATAGAAAGAGATTTTGTGAGTGAAAGTAAGGCTAATTCTAAAGTTATAAATTTATGTGTTTGGTAAATGAGTTTAGTTATTATTTATATAAAACTAGAAAGTCATAATCAATAATGACCATTTGATAAAGGAGGTTATTTCTATTAGTAATTTTTTTTACGCGATAAGTAATTTAAAGATTCTTGAACAATGATCCCTCATTTTTATTTAGATTATTTATAGCTAGCAAACAAAATTTTCCAAGATTTCCGCTTTTCATAAATTCCTATCTCTACAACATCTATACTTCTGCTTTGTTATTAACCATAAGTATCTTTGGACATAGCAAACAAATTGGATAATTTCAAATAAATATAAATATATGTATCAGAAGATGCTCCATTGGTCCAAATCCTGTTATATTTATAACGTAATTTTTTAATAACAAGATAAGATGTTAAAAGTAGTAGCATTTATGAAGCAGGTAGCCGACGGGCTACAGATGGGGGAAACTTTGGTACTGCGCACGTTTATCGTAGCAGTCTCAATGCCATCATTGCTTATCGTGGGAAAGGGGATTTTACATTTAATGAGGTAACCCCAGAGTGGTTAAAAGGCTTCGAGATTCACCTTCGCAGCCGTGGTTGTAGTTGGAACACAGTTTCCACTTATTTGAGAACGTTTCGTGCCGTTTATAACCGGGCAGTCGACAGTCGTATGGTACCGTATGTACCGCATCTATTCCGTACGGTTTATACAGGTACACGTGCTGATCGCAAACGTTCACTGGAAATGGAAGACATGAAAAAAGTGTTCACTAAAATGCAAGCGCCCGCTGTAACTCCTGACATGCAACGGGCCAGGGAACTGTTTGTCCTAATGTTCTTATTACGGGGATTACCGTTTGTCGATTTGGCTTATCTACGTAAAAGCGACTTGCATGATAATGTAATCACCTATCGCAGGCGTAAGACGGGACGGCCTTTAGCAGTAACTTTAACACCGGAAGCAATGAGGATATTAAAAAGGTATATGAGCCGTGACAGTTCATCTCCCTATCTATTCCCAATACTAAGCAGCCGTGAAGGAACCAAGGAAGCCTATCGGGAATACCAGCTGGCTCTCCGCAATTTTAACAGACAACTGATGTTGCTTGGGGAAATACTAGGATTAGGTAACAGATTAAGTTCATATATCGGTAAACACAACCAATTCTCTATCTAACTGAAAATAAAATAGTTATCACTCTTTTTGTAGATAATAGGTAACACTTTAGAAACGAGCGAATTACAATATTCTGTTTTATTCTGCATCAACTCAAAGAAGCTTTTTTTCAGGACAAAAATACCAAAGACGCTGACAATTAGCAAATATCTCCGGTAAGATTTGCATGTTTTAACTCCGTTTTTCATCTTCAATTAAAAAGATCGAGGTTTTCCTGCATAGTGTCGTGGCGAAAGAGACCGGCAATATCTTCTGAATGACCGACAGATCCCTATTCTCCAACCCCAACAAGTTTAGTTGTACAATGGAACTAATAGAGAAGGAGGTCAATAACTCCAGAAGAGGATTTCATTCTGCATTTCAAGAACAAATACAGCAATACTTATCCTCTTGCATGGATGCTTGTGGACATGTTGTCAATGGGCATCGTAACTAGCATCCATGAAAATATAAAATCCAATCCATTGAAAAAAGATTACGGTGTGCTATGATCTATCCGTTCCCGTTTTCACTTCGTGGCTGACAGTCATAATCCTTATAAGAAATTCCTGCTGTCATCATACAAGGGTATAAAACAAGCAGTACGCCATCAATCCGATGGTAGTCCGGAGGATGCAATTCCCTTGGATAAACGATATGATATCACTACACAGGACATTTTATGAAATCTGCATCATTTAGTGGTTTATCAACATTATATCGCTGGACAACGATATGAAACAGCATTTCCAAAAGTTGCTGGGTTAATATCCGAAATATTGACGGCAAGTCAATGAACATTCCCCTGGATTGGCAGGATGAGCCTTTGCGGAGAATATAAAATCCACCTTTCATCTATATTTCTTTTGTAAAAAGAACAGATGTTGGAAGATGGTTGCTCCTGCTCTATACGGATAAGGCACAAGAAACTTAAAGTCAGACTTCCTTGAACCACAGATGTTGCAACCACCACAGTTATTACAATATTTTTAATTTCATTTATAAAAAGACTTCCTGCTTCTTGGCTTTATTGGAGTCTTAGATTCCTTCATTTATATCTTAAATAATTCAGCCTGCATATCCTCCCACTCCCAACAACGGTGTTGTTCGCAATCCTGCAATTTAATCTTAGATTCAAGAAGTTCTTTTTCTTCTTCATTTACTTTACAGGAGTGTTCCAACTTTCTTGATGACCTTATTGAGTGCTTATAACCATAATAAATACAATTTTAGTAATGTTACAGGATTATACGGTGGTCTCCCTTCTGATTGAAGTTTGACATGTTTAACCCCAAGTTTATCTATAGGCAAGATATCCACAAATAAATCGATAATCCTTGCCCAAGAATCTGGAGCAACCAATTGTTCAAGAGTTATCATTTGAATTTGATTTTCTGTTTCCTCCTACTATGTAGTTTATAGATATATTGTTTAGTTTCTTTCCATAAATATACGAAGAACCAATAATTCAATATAGCGTCTAAGGTTTTTGCACAGACTCTCGGTGGAATACATTTCCATGATATCTGCTCCATAACGACCGTGATGTTCGTGCAGCATTCTTTCGAATGCACTGATTACAGGCCGTACCACCGTACAGAAAATATCATCCTTACTTTTGAAGTAGTTATAGATATTGCTCAACCCTACCTGTGCTTCTTGCGCAATTTCACGCATATAAGCCTTCGGAAAGCCGTTTTCGAGGAATCCCTTTTCGGCAGCTTTCAGAATTTCTTTTTGTATGTCATCTTTAGGGTATTGCATAAGTTTTATTTCTCGACTGCTAAGTAGGGGAGAATCCGCGTTTTCTGAAATACCCATTAATGATGGTTTTTTGTTAGATTTTTATAAAAATCACAATTATTGGGTATTGCCAAGGTTACTGAAAGCATGCAACTTTGCGCGTATAATCTAACTATAAACTACTATATGGTGAAACTAACCAATCATAAAAAGGCAATTGACAGACCTTTAAGTTGTAAGAGATGGGGAATAATAGCTATTATTATTCTTTTCGCAGGTAGCTTATCTTTTTTACTGTACTCTTACTTTTCTCATGACGCTGATAATTCTCAGTGTAACTGTTTGCTATGTATGCTTAATCATGTTCCTGAAGAGGGAGAGTACATTTATAACCGCTATTTGATATTTATTAGTTTTATCTGGATTGCTGTGATTTTTGCGGCTGTCTTTTTAGTGCATTACTGCTTTGTAAAAAAGAACAAAAAGAAATAGTGTTCGTTTAAGTACCTACTTGTTATTATTTTTTAATAACACAATACTCATATTTGGGTATTGCCCGCCTTTTTAACTTCCTCTACCTTTGCGCCAACAAAATTTAAGATAAAAAATGAGAAAATTAACTTGCTTATTCGCCTTAGGTTTCTTGCTTTTTAACAATACTTTACGGGCTAATGAACCTGAAAAAGTAACCTCAACAGAAGAGGTATCTGAAACTACGGCAAAGAAAGAGAGAATAAAACAGGTAACAAAAGATGACGACTACGAAAAATTCCGTTTCGGTGGATACGGAGAGATGGTAGCAAAGTTTATGAATTACGGAACGAATCGTTTCTATGGTGGGGTCGATAACAGTGATCACCGCAATACCATTGCGATTCCTCGTTTTGTGTTGTCTTTTGACTACAAGTTTAATTCCAAGTGGATACTGGGTGCTGAGATAGAGTTTGAAGCAGGAGGTGTAGGTCTTGAAACTGAACTTGAGAATTCAGAAAACGGTGAGTATGAAACAGAAATGGAAAAGGGGGGAGAAGTCGCTCTTGAGCAGTTTCACATTACCCGTCTGATACATTCGGCTTTCAATGTTCGTGCCGGTCATTTGATTGTACCTATGGGATTGACCAATGCACACCATGAGCCTATCAACTTCTTTGGAACATCTCGTCCTGAGGGTGAAACCACAATTATTCCTTCTACCTGGCATGAGACAGGATTGGAATTCTTCGGCTCTTTTGGTAAAGGATATGCGCGCTTTGATTATCAGGCAATGATTGTTGCCGGCTTGAATGCTGATGGATTTGGTCGCGATAACTGGGTTGCCGGTGGTAAGCAGGGACTCTTTGAACAAGATAACTTTACTTCGCCTGCTTATGTAGCACGTCTGGACTATAAAGGAGTACCGGGACTGCGTGCAGGTGCTGCTTTTTACTATTGTAATGACGTGACGGCCAATGCAGATAAGAATTATAAGTATAGTAGCGTAGGCCGCTCATCAGTGAAAATCTACTCTGCCGATGCACAGTATAAAAATAAATATGTTACCGCTCGTGGTAATATCATTTATGGTGATTTAGAGAATTCTTCCAAGATCAGCAAGGTTACTCTTTCCAATAACTCCAATTATTATCATGGTGCTATGCGTAATGTAGCTAAGAATGCCCTGTGCTATGGCTTGGAGGCTGGTCTCAACCTGAGTGCTTTCTTCTCGCAGAAGAAATGTCCGGTTGTTTATCCTTATGCCCGTTATGAATACTACAACCCGCAGGAAGAGGCAGAAGGTTCAGCTACAATGGAGAAACGCTGTCAGGTAAGCAAATGGACGGCAGGAGTTAACTGGTTTGCATTGCCGAATCTGGTTGTGAAGGCCGATTATACTACCCGTCATATTGGTACGAACAAGGTATTTGGATCGACTAAATATAACAATGAAAATGAATTTGCTATCGGTATAGCTTATGTCGGTTGGTTTACCAAGAGATAGTTCAAATAGGTATTTATAATTAATTTAATGTTTAAGTAATATGAAAAAGTTTTTTTATTTGTCGGCTCTTTCATTGGGCATGATGTGTTCCATTACGGCTTGTAGTGATGATGACACTACGACTATAGACGCTAAAAATCTTGACTATACGGCAGAGAATGCAAGTAGTTGGGGAAATTACATGCGAGTAGTTGCACAATTGTTGGTGAATGATGCTACTGCTCTTTATGATGACTGGGCAGTTAAATACAATGAAGGTGGAAGTTATGCAGATTTCTTTAAGAATCAAGATGCTTTGACGAGTGTTGAGCAGTTGATTGACGGCTGTGTAGACATTGCCAATGAAGTAGGTACTGCCAAAATTGGTGACCCTTACGATCTTTTCATACATAATAATGAAGAAAAGGCTTTGTATGCTGTAGAGTCATGGTATAGCTGGCATTCTCGTGAAGACTATCGTAACAATATCTATTCTATTCGCAATGCTTATTACGGAACACGTACAGGAGCTATTAGCGAGTCATCCCTCTCAAAAGCAGTAGCTGCAGTAAATGCTAATCTTGATACTGAAGTAAAAAAGGCGATTGATGATGCAGCAGCAGCAATTTGGGCTATCCCGAGTCCTTTCCGCAACAATATCAATAGTCCGGAAGCAGTAAGTGCTATGGAAGCATGTGCCACTTTAGAGGGAGTACTCAAGGGTAGTTTGAAGAGTTGTATCGAAGGTATTGATAAAACAGTGTTGGCTGAAGTCGTAGAAAATTATGTGGATGTAGTTGTATTACCTACTTACTCTGATTTGAAAGCGGGAAATCAGGCTCTTTTCGATGCTGTTGAGACATTCCGTACTTCTCCCAGCAATGCTAACTTCAAGGCTTGCGCCACAGCATGGCTTGCTGCTCGTACACCATGGGAAACCAGTGAGGCATTCCTTTTTGGTCCGGTTGCCGACAAAGGTCTTGACCCCAATATGGATAGCTGGCCACTCGATCAGGATGGTATCGTACAGATCCTGACTTCCGGTAACTATTCAGACTTGAACTGGGATGGTGACTATGATGAAGAAGATGATAAAATTGCCGGTGCACAAGCTTTGCGTGGTTACCACACTTTGGAATATTTGATCTTCAAAGATGGCGAAGCCCGTACCATTCAGTAAGATTTTTACTTGTTAGAAATCAGATTTTGCGGAAACAGCGGGATAATGAATATTCTGTTGTTTCCGCAACATCTGCGTTAAAAAGATAAATGTTAGTTACGTATTTTGCAATAATAATTCAATAACGAATGAATGGCTTATTAAAATACTCATTTCCAATCTGTTTTTCGCTTCTGGCATTGTTTGCTTGCGAAAATGATGGAATTGATGTGGATAATATAGAAGTACCTGCCGGCTTTGCCCTCTCTGCCGGTACTGCTACCAACTTCCTGACTTCTTCTTATGCTTATGACAGGTCGGCTGACTGGATAACAGGGGCATACGATAAACGTTTCACCCGTGGTGACAAATTGTATGATGATATCCGCACCAGTAGTAATGGAATAGGTGGAGGACTGGGACCGGTTTATGCCGGTTATTCTTGTGGTAGCTGTCACCGAAATGCCGGACGTACGCAACCTACTTTGTGGAGCGAAGGTGGTTCCGGTAGCTCCGGCTTTTCGTCTATGTTGGTTTATATTAGTCGTAAGAATGGAGCTTTCTTTCAGGATTATGGACGTGTGCTTCATGATCAGGCTATTTATGGTGTGAAGCCCGAGGGAAAACTGAAAGTGGAATATACCTATGAGACTTTCCAGTTCCCTGATGGTGAGACGTATGAACTCTGCAAACCCAATTATTCTATTTATGAATGGTATGCGGACAGCATCAAACCCGAAGACCTGTTCTGTACGGTGCGTATTCCTCTGCGCCACGTAGGTATGGGACAAATGATGGCGCTCGATCCCACTGAAATTGAAGCTTTGGCTGCTAAAAGCAATTATCCGGAATATGGTATCAGTGGCCGTTGCAACTATATCTCCGAGAGAGGGGTGAGAAGTTTAGGCTTGTCCGGTAATAAAGCACAGCATGCCGACCTGACAGTGGAACTTGGTTTCTCCAGCGATATGGGAGTTACGAACAGCCGCTATCCCGAAGAAATCTGTGAAGGACAGGCACAAGTAAATCAAGGCAGTATGATGGGACTTTCTTATGCCCAGTTGGATGTATCTACGGAAGAAATGGAGAATGTAGATCTCTACATGCAGAGCCTTAGTGTTCCGGCACGTCGCAATGTGAATAATGAACAAGTGATCAAGGGTGAGCAGAATTTTTATAAGGCGAAGTGCCATCTCTGCCATGTAACCACCTTGCACACAAAACCACGTGGCTCTGTACTATTGAACGGAACCCGCCTTCCCTGGCTGGGTAGTCAGACAATTCATCCATATTCGGACTTCCTGCTTCATGACATGGGTTCTGAAATTATGGGCGTAGGACTGAATGATAACTATGTAAGCGGTTTGGCCCGCGGTAACGAATGGCGTACGACTCCGCTTTGGGGTATCGGATTGCAGGAAACTGTGAATGGCCATACTTACTTCCTACACGATGGACGTGCTCGCAACTATGTTGAGGCTATCATGTGGCACGGTGGTGAAGGTGAAGCATCGAAGAATCTCTTCAAAAAGATGAGTAAAGAAGATCGTAATGCTTTGGTCGCATTTCTGAAATCATTATAAAACAAATAACGAACAATAAAACCAATAAGTATTATACAAGCAATTATGAAGAAATTAATTTTAATGGTTGTAATGGCTGCCCTTTCGTTGGCTGCTATGGCACAGCATGAAGAAGATACAGAAAACGGTGTAGTGTCACTTGCCGGAAGAGAGGGATTTACGATAGAAACCAAGAAGGGAGACTTTGTATTCAAGCCCTATCTGTTGGTACAGACTTGTGCAAATTTCAATTGGTATGATGATGAAGGCCTGGATAAGGCATACAATCAGGATAATGTAGCTAATTCCGGTTTCTCAATTCCCTATGCTGTATTGGGCTTCACTGGTAAAGCTTTTGGTAAAGTAGCCTTTAATCTTTCTATCAATGCGGCTGCCAGTGGGGGAGCATTGCTTCAACAAGCATGGTTCGATGTACAACTTAAAAAACAGTTTGCCGTGCGTGTCGGTAAATTCAAAACACCTTTCTCACATGCTTATCTGACGACGTTGGGCGAAACATTGTTGCCGCAGTTGCCAGTATCATTGACTTCCGCCGTCATTCTGCCTTATTCCTTGAATGCGGTAACGCCTAACATCGGTACCGGTTTTGACCTCGGTGTTGAAATTCACGGATTGTTAGCTGATAAATTTGGCTATGAAGTAGGTTTATTCAATGGTACCGGTTCTTCTGTAAATACAGCTACAAAAACTCTGAGTGATGATTGGCATATTCCTTCTTTACTGTATGCGGGACGCTTTACTTATATGCCTAAAGGTGTGATGCCGTCCACCCAAGGTAATCCTAACCGTTTGAATGAAGATAAGATCATGTTCGGTGTATCGGCTTCAATCAATGTGGAAAGTGAGAATGAAAGTACCAATGATACCCGTGTGGGAGTGGAATTTGCCATGTTAAAGAATAAACTGTATCTGGGCGCCGAAGCATACTATATGAATGTGGGCTTCACCGATCGTCAGAAAATAAATGAGACATACAATTACCTGGGTGGTTATGTACAGGGCGGCTACTTTGTAGCTCCCCGTTTGCAGGCTGCCTTGCGTTATGACTTCTTTAACCGTAACGGTACCAGCGATGACGGATTTCTGAATATGCCGGCTGTGGGTGTGAATTATTTCTTTAAGGGTTGTAACCTGAAACTCCAGGCTATGTACCAGTATATTGCCCGTACGGGGCACGATACACAGCTCGACCGAGATAATGATAATTTAGGTCTGGCCACTCATTCTGCAACAGTAATGCTGCAATATACTTTCTAAAAAAACAAAGAGAGTAGTTATGAAGAAATGTATATTATTCTTTGCTGCTATCTGGATGACACTCTGCTTCTGTTCATGTGATGATGGAAGAATCTATGAGAAGGAGATAGAGGTGCAGCGTGGTGGCCGAGTCCTAAAGTTGACAGGTCGTTTCAGTGGTATCAGCAATTGGACGGATGATTATAGTGTCGTTGTGGCAGGCTTCAATGATAAAAGTGAATACGCTGTTATAACGAAATCACTGCCAGTCAATGTAACCGACGGAACAGATATCGTTATGACACTGGGAGGTATCAGTGATGAAGTGAAATCACTCAAATTGTGTGTTATCAGTCGTCTGCGCGAATGTATTGTCGAATTTAAGACGATGGAAGATGAAGAACTCGCAGCTATTACAGATACTATATTAATGGATGTGGGAACACTGGACGTGGGTATGTTCAGTTCCATTCAGTCACAGGTTTTCGATAAAAGATGTGTAGCGTGCCATGGGCAGACCGGTTCTGCATCGGGTAATTTATTTCTGACGGAGGGTAAGAGCTATCATGCGTTGGTCAACCAGCCGGCGCATAAGAATAGTGATATACTATTGGTGAAGCCCGGCAGTGCAGAAGAGAGTTTTCTACATCTGGTCTTGAACAGGGCTGGTGATACGAGTATGAACCATACCGATATGCTGTCAGAAGATGAGCAACCCTTATTGAAACTGATAGATAATTGGATAAACGAAGGTATTTTTTTGAATAACGAGTAAACGATATTGGAAATGAACAACAAAAAACAACCAACCAATCAATCAGAGAATACATTAACCGAGATTTTTAAATATGAAGTAAAAGAAGGCGTTTCAGAGTTTCATGTAATGATTCACTCTACCCAGCCGGAAGACACTTATGAAGAACAATTAAATGCAGTAGCCAATGCCTACAATGATTTGCTTGCAGGTGAATTGAAAGGTGCCATGGCTGTGTTTAAACGTTATTTTCTGAGTGATACCGCCAATCAGGCTGACCTCCTGCTGGCTATCACTACCGAAAGTTCCGACTGTGCTCTTTCCGTGGTAGAGCAACCCCCTTTGGATGGGACGAAAATAGCTTTGTGGGCTTATTTACAGACCAATGTGCAGACACAAGTGCTGCACAACGGATTGTTTGAAGTAAAGCACAATGCGTACCGCCACCTGTGGGGAGGCAGTGTTTTCAATCGTGCCGCAAATTCTGAGTACCAGACCCGTTTGTTGCTGAATGACTACGCGATGCAACTTATGGAACAAGGATGTAAATTGGCGGATAACTGTATCCGTACCTGGTTCTTCGTACAGAATGTGGATGTGAATTATGCCGGTGTGGTAAAGGCGCGTAATGAGGTTTTCGTCACTCAGAACCTGACGGAAAAAACACACTATATTGCCAGTACAGGTATCGGCGGACGTCATGCTGATCCTAAAGTATTGGTGCAAATGGATACCTATGCTGTGGCAGGCTTAAAGCCGGAACAGATACACTTCCTTTATGCTCCTACGCATCTGAATCCTACTTATGAGTATGGTGTCAGCTTTGAACGCGGAACGTATGTCGATTACGGTGACCGGCGTCAAGTGTTTATTTCAGGTACGGCAAGTATCAACAATAAAGGGGAAGTAGTATACCCCGGCGACATCCGTAGGCAGACGGAACGGATGTGGGAAAATGTAGAAGCCTTGCTGAAAGAGGCGGAGTGCACATTTGATGATTTGGGGCATATGATTGTTTACTTGCGTGACATTGCAGACTATGCAGTTGTGAAGAGTATGTATGACAAGTGTTTCCCAGATACTCCTAAAGTATTTGTACATGCGCCTGTATGCCGTCCCGGATGGTTGATCGAAATGGAATGTATGGGAGTTAAGGCTTTGAAGAATAAGGAATATGCACCTTTTTAATTTGAAGAAAAGTCTCGTCTCCTTATATATCTGTCTGGTGGCTTTACTTGCTGTGGTGACCTTTGTGGAGCATGTACGCGGAACAGAGTTTGTAGAAAAGTATGTTTATCATACAGTTTGGTTTTGTTGTTTGTGGGGAGTACTTGCTGCATTGGCAGTTGTCGTGTTGGTTAAGCGGCAGTTGTGGCGGCATCTCCCGGCATTGTTGTTGCATGGCTCCTTCCTTTTTATCTTGGTGGGAGCCATGATTACATTTTCATGCAGCAAGAAAGGATATATGCATCTCACAGTAGGCACTGAGGTGGGAACTTTCATAGACCAAGACAGTAAGCGGGTGATCGAATTACCATTCACATTGTGTCTGGACAGTTTCCGGGTGGAGTATTATCCGGGGACGGAGGCTCCGGCAGATTATGTCAGCTATATCCGGGATGCGGAACCAGTTTCCATGAATCGTATCCTCTCTCGTCAGGGGTATCGCTTTTACCAGTCTTCTTTTGATGATGATAAGGAGGGGAGTTGGTTGTCAGTGAATTATGATCCGTGGGGAATAGGGGTTACGTATGCAGGATATATTTTGCTGGGTATCTCCATGTTGTGGATGCTTGTCGGTCGCAGTGGAGAATTCCGTAGATTACTCAGGCATCCATTGCTTCGGAAAGGGGGAATGTTTGTGTGGTTGCTCATGGCTGTGGTAACGGTGGTGCAAGCAGAAAACAGAAGCCTTCCGGCACTTGCACTCAGGCAGGCGGATAGTCTGGCATTCAAACAAGTGATTTATCATGATCGCGTAGTACCTTTTAATACTCTTGCACGAGACTTTGTATTGAAACTGACCGGAAAACCTTCTTATGGTGGTATGACACCCGAACAGGTTGTCGGAGGTTGGCTACTTCGTCCGGAGGTTTGGCAGAATGAACCGATGATTTATATAAAGAGTGCGGAACTTCGTCATTTACTCCGGTTATCGTCTTCTTATGCCCGTCTTACTGATTTGTTTGATGGACAAAACTATCGCTTGCAGGAATTTTGGAAGGGTGGACAAAAGCCACATATGAAAATGACTTCGTTGGAAAAGGCTATCATGGAAACGGACGAAAAGGTAGGATTGATACTGATGCTACGGAGTGGAACACTTATCCATCCTTTACCGGAAGATGGGAGTATAAAACCACTATCTGACGTAAAAGTGCAGGCTGAAATATTGTACAATCGTATTCCATTCAGCAAACTGTTGTTCATGTTCAATCTGACTGTAGGGATGCTGGCATTTTTCTATTTACTTTATTGCAGCATGCATCGTTCGGCAGGTAAGGCATGGAGCGTTTTTACAGTTGCACTTTATGCGGCATTCCTTTTTCAACTCTTTGGCTACTGTTTGCGGTGGTATGTTGGCGGACGTATTCCGTTGAGCAATGGATATGAAACCATGCAATTTATGGCACTGTGTACACTTCTGCTTGCATGCATATTCCGGTGTCGCTTCTCTTTTACGTTGTCTTTTGGATTGCTCATTTCGGGTTTTGCCTTGTTGGTAGCTTATCTTGGGCAGAACAATCCTCAGATCACTCCTCTGATGCCTGTGTTGCTATCTCCCTGGTTAAGTATTCATGTTTCTCTGATTATGGTATCTTATGCATTGTTTGCCTTTATGATGCTAAATGGATTACTGGCATTCTGCATAGGAGGTTGGCGAAAAAAGGCAATCGATTCGGAGATTCAGGAACAGCGTAAGGTCCGTGTGGAGCAATTGATGCTTTTCAGTCGGTTGATGCTCTATCCGGCAGTATTTTGTCTGGGGGCGGGAATTTTTATTGGTGCTGTGTGGGCAAATGTTTCATGGGGGCGTTATTGGGCCTGGGACCCGAAAGAAGTCTGGGCTTTGATCTCCTTTTTAATCTATGGTGCGGCATTCCACGGACCATCGCTTGCCGTCTTCCGGCAACCCCGGTTCTTCCATGCTTATATGGT
Organism: Bacteroides sp. HPS0048; assembly: GCF_964240755.1. Lineage (NCBI taxonomy): Bacteria > Pseudomonadati > Bacteroidota > Bacteroidia > Bacteroidales > Bacteroidaceae > Bacteroides > Bacteroides sp. HPS0048. The sequence continues at coordinate 49,006 of NZ_CAXSVC010000002.1, forward strand.
GTTGGCTTTCCTTACGGTGCTGATGACTTACTTCGGAGTAAATTATCTACTGGGCGGTATGCATAGCTATGCCTGATTATCTTTCTATTTTCGGATGATATAATAAAAATGCCTGCGGAATTCGCCTATGCACCCAAAGAGAACGCCCGGTACGTGTTTTCCGGGTAGGGGCAGGCCGGCTCCCCCCCCCGTATCAGCGTGACCGTGCCGGAAGAGGTGAGCCAACAGGAGGACCTGCTGGTAGCCCGGTCATCTGAGCTCGGGGGAAACAGTAACACGGCTGTTGCACTGACCTTCAACCATGCACTGACCGCCGTCAGATTCGTGTGCGGGAATGATATGCGGGAAGGTACGGTCAAGCAGGTCCGTTTGAAAAACGTTTATTCCAGAGGAACTTACAATATGGGGACACAAACCTGGAGCGGTTTGGATACTCCCGCCTCCTTCTCACAGGCATTGGATAAAGTGACGACAGGAACAGCTGACGAGGCGCTCACGAGTGAGGCGCAGACCTTTATGATGCTGCCCCAGCGGCTTCCTGAGGGCGCGCAGATAGAAGTCTTATTCACAGACGACACCCATACAGGCCACACTTTAATAGCCGATATAAAAGGAAGTGAGTGGCCGATGGGCAAGACTGTGACCTACAAAATATCCAGTAGTTCTCTCAACTGGACTTACACGCTTGATGTCACTGCCCTGGCCGATTTTACATATACCGGTGGTACACAGCAATATTGTGTTACCAGTTACAGGCAAAACGCCCAAGGGGAAAAAGAAGCTGCCGAATGGACCGCACAATATGCAGAAGACGGAACCACGTAGACAGACACCAAGCCGGTATGGCTTACCGCATTCACGGCATCTGGTACCGGCAGTGAATTTGCGCAACCTTGTGATGCGACGGTCGAGGCGCAGACCGGAATATCAAATGATTTACATGAGAATGCTTTGAAGGCGGCCACAGCCAAGGGATCGGAAACCACACCGTATAACCTTTCCAACAACACCGGGGGGAATACTGTTGAGAACACTGCCAACTGTTACGTGGTCAACGCTCCCGGTTACTATTCTTTGCCGCTGGTATATGGCAATGCGATCAAGAACTCAGCCACGAACGCTTCCGCGTATACCTCCACGGTGACAGGAACCAATATCCTGAATCCTTTCATCAACCATGCCGGGAACGGGATCACGGATCCATACATCAGCGGTAATGGATGTACGCCGGCCAAGGCCGAACTGGTCTGGCAGGATGCGATGAACCTGGTTACGGATATAAAATACAATGCCGATTCCAATGGCGGCAATATCTCTTTCAAAGTGGACCGTTCTTCCATCCGGCAAGGCAATGCCGTCATTGCGATCAAGGATGTGAGTGATGCCATCCTCTGGTCCTGGCATGTCTGGGTTACAGACGAAGACATTAACAATGTGATTGAGATAACCAATCATCAAAACGTAAAATATAATTTTATGCCCGTTAATCTGGGACAATGCGACGGTAATACCATCACCTATGAAGAACGGAGTTGCAAGGTAAAATCCATAGCCGCCCAGGGAAGTACTGGTGATGATGGAAAAGACGGACATTCCCCTTATATTAATACGAGCAATAATAACTGGATGGTATGGGATGCTACCTTAAAGGATGGTGAAGGTGACTTTAAAGATTCAGGCATCTGTGCTAAAGGTGACAATGGAACAGATATATGGTATGAACCGAATAGTGACACAAAAACCTGGTGGAAACATGAAGGTGCTAACGCTACAGATACTGGGAACTCTTATTTAGCAGAGGGAACTATTACCGCCATCAAAAATGAAGATGGTAAAATCATGCTATATGGCATACCTGGATATGAAGACGGATATACGTTGGTTAACAGCAGAACCCTGAACAGCGTGACTCTAATTCCAAGATTATTCATTGATGGAATTCCTGCGCCATAGACTTCCGTACATTGAAATATACTCCCAAAATGTTAAATGCTAGTAAGGAGTTGGTGGACAAAACAGGTGCGTCAGCGATGACTGTAGATAATGGTGCTACTACTGTTTATTATCAGCTAAGCCCGGCCCACCTTACTAAAGATGATATTGCTATGCCTCATTTCATATCAAATAAAAATGTTGAGACTAGAGCAGATATGGGCGATGTAGATGATTTAATCACAGCTAAAAGTTACGATGTAGAAGCAAAAGGACGTTTGAAGGTAACTGTTAACAAAGTAGCTGGAGGATCATTAGAACTCACCAATGGAAAAATAAACATGGTAGCTGCACAAGTAGCTTCTTCACAGGCTGTACTAGATGCTACCGGCAAGGAAGAAAATATAATCACTTCTGAATACACTCGTCTGGCTGAAACTTCATTCACTCCATCCATTGCTGCTCTGACAAAACAAACTAATGGATGGGATGATTGGAAGACTGCAAAATATGGCTGCACAAAGGACAACCATCAACATTATGCTAATTATGCTACTGCTTATGCATATCAAATCGGACAAGGTATAGCATCCGAACTTAACTATTTATCCGAAGAACCGCTTGACCTGCGTTTATTAGTAACAGGTTGCTATATGTCTGGTACAGGTGATGATGAGAAAGCTGAAGAAATTACTACAGAAGAATTAAAAGCGTACGGTTTGGCATTCCGTTTTGAAATTCCTCAAGATCCATATATTTTAGGTGCAGTCGGAACGGATCAACAAAAATTCGCTAAATTACTGGAGGATGGTTATCAGTTAACTTCACAACTTCCAGCAGGTAATACAGACAAGAAGGCTGCTTGTGACAAAGAACCTATTATCTGTGTTATGTTAAGGGATACAGTAAACGATAATTTGGTAGACCAAAAATATTTCAAAGTAAAATTCGCAGAAAAAGCAGCGGTTGTAAATCCTATCGACTGTGGAGAAATTCAAACTTTCACAGAAGCCTTAAGTTGTGGCGAATATACAATGTCTGTTAAGTGGGAAACTATTACAAACGAAGTTTACGGACATGATGACATTAATATGTCTAAGGAAGAATTTACTTCTATATACACTCAACTTGAAAAGGTAACAGGTACAGGTACTGCTGAATTGGTTGCTGCAGCTGACCCGGAACAAGGAACAACTGTTTTAAAATGGACTATTCAGAATAACGATGTAACAATCGCTCCAGAATTGTCTAAAGAGTTCACAATCAACTTGAAGTACGTTGATCCAACAGGCAAGAATGGTGATGTGCTATTCTCTTTGAAAACTACTATTTCTATTGACAATAAACCAGCCTTAATAGGTATTGTCAAGAACTACTGGCTGGACAACACTGCCGAAACCCCGGTATATTATCCAGTTTATCCGGTTCATTATGATGTAGATGGTGCTGATGATCAAGTATGTGAGTATGCTAACCCATTGATTAATGCATTTAACAAGGATGATAAAGGCAGATTTGTTAAGAACATCGGTTTGGATTGCGCTGGATGGGATATCCAGTTCGCATTGAATGACCAACCTAATGGTTATACTCCAGATTATACAGGCAATGTACCAGCTTTATCCAATGGTTGGAAATTAACCAAAGGTGGCAATAATCTGGTATGGTTAAGTTGGGAAGGAAACCAGTGGAAGGCTAGCGAACCTGTTATTCACCTGAAACGTGCGGGTCAAGACTTGTTAACAGACCTTGAAACAGTACAAGCCAAAGAAACTGCTAAATATAAAAATGTAAAAGCTACTGTATGGGGCAAAGCTAATGACAATAACTATTACAATGTAAAAGAATTCAATTTTGTATTTGTCAATCCATTGGCTATTAAAGCTGAAATTAAAGGAGCGTTTGAGGATGGTATCTATTCCGGTTCTAGGGTAGCTATTGCAGATGCATTTACAATGGTTGATTTCCGTGGTTATACCGTAGCAGAAAATGCTATTGAAGGAGCTACAGCAGAGAAAGAAAAATATGCTGATAAACTTTACAAATACTATGGTGTAGAAAAGCCTGAATGGGATCTAAACATGGGTAATGTAAAAGTTAGCATGAAGAAAGACGCTCAGGGTAATACTATTGTGGATAATCAATTAACACCAGATAATCCTGCATGTTTGACATTAGAAGAGGTATGTGGAGCTGACGCTTCCCTGACATTTGATTCAAACACTAATGAATTGGTATTCAAGAATGCTAAGGGCTCTGACACTCAAGAAGAATATACGATGTTTGTAAAGGCATCTATCAAGCATTTCTGGGGTGTTGCAGAAAGAATAGCTGCCATCAAGGTATATCCTAATGGTCAAAAACCGGCGGATAAATAATCCCCTATTAAAAATTAGAAAAAAAGGGAAGGGTATCTTTTTTAGAAAGGATACCCTTTCACTGATAATGCAATATCGTATAAAAAAAGATAAGCATGAATACAAAGAAACTGTGGATGGCTGTATTTGTAGTATTAGTTAACAGTACGGTAATCTTTGCACAAGAAAAACAAATCAAAGAAGAAGGTAAAATTACATTTAAGCCTCATTGGTTCATTCAAGCGCAGATAGGAGCGGCCCATACCGTTGGTGAAGCCCAATTCACTGACCTTATTTCTCCGGCTGCCGCCCTTAATGTTGGTTATAAGTTTGCTCCTGCATTCGGTGCACGTGTTGGTGTAAGTGGCTGGCAGGCAAAAGGTGGATGGGTTAATCCGCAGCAGAACTATAAGTATAAATATCTGCAAGGCAATGTGGATATTATGGCTGATCTCAGTACTTTGTTCTGTGGTTTCAATCCGAGGCGGGTGTTCAATGGTTACATATTTGCCGGTGCGGGACTGAATCGTGGTTTTGATAACGATGAAGCCAATGCGCTTGATACAAGAACTTATGAGTTGGAGTATCTTTGGCAAGAAGGTAAGATTCTTCCGACGGGTCGCTTCGGGCTTGGTTGTGATCTTCGTCTGAATGATCGTTTGTCCATTAATATCGAAGGAAATGCGAACGTATTGTCTGATAAGTTCAACTCCAAGAAAGCTGGTAACTGTGACTGGCAACTGAATGCCCTTGTAGGTGTAAGCATTAAACTGGGTAAAAGCTATACAAAAACTGCTCCTGTTTATTATGAGCCAGAGCCTGTGGTAGTGGAACAACCTAAACCTGCTCCTGTAGTAGAACAACCACAGCCTAAAAAAGAAGTGGTAGTAGAACCTATGAAACAGAATATCTTCTTTGCCATCAACTCTGCCAAGATCCTGGATGACCAACAGGTCAAGATTGTTTCTTTGGTAGAATACATGAAGAAACATCCTGCTGTCAAAGTTAATGTGACCGGATACGCGGACGTTAATACTGGTAATGCGAAAATCAATAGCAAATTATCAGAGAAACGTGCAAATAATGTCGCTGAAGCCCTGAAAGCAAAAGGTATCGCAGCGAACAGGATTACAATAGATTATAAAGGTGATACTGTTCAGCCATACAATACACCTGAAGAAAACCGGGTAAGTATCTGTATAGCTGAATAAAAACGGATGAATGTCCAGAAATTTAAATATTCCCTTATTTCTCACAGGAGAGTTTTTCCCCACCTTTGATACTTTATATAAAGTGCTCTCTCTGTGAGATACCCCAAGAAGTCCGTACTTGTGAAAGCCCGTACTTCTGCAATAACCCTTTCTTCACTTAAATGTGAAGAGTACACATGGGAAACAGAGGAAAAGGTGATGCTTGTGAAAGTGCACTTTTTTACAGAGCTGTTTCTTATCAGAGGATACCTCCCACTATTTCCCACGGGTATCCTCTATTATACCAAAGCGGGACTGTCTCAGAAACTGGGTACAGTCCCGCTTTTATTATGATATACCACATTGAGTATCAAAATCATAGCCAGTGATGAAATAAAGGAAAACGACGAATTAATTTTACAGTAATAGATTTATTTTTTTACTTAACCAGTTTTTTCTTACCAGCGACATATATATTTCATGACTGTTTTTCCTCCCCCTCCCATCACCCGAAATCCTTATAGATGAGAATAAATTGAAGCATGGAGATTGCACCGGTACTAAATGGTGCACACCGCTTCAAACAAGATTAAACAATTTCCGGGTTGACCCCAATACTTAGAAGATCATTGGGCGATTCAATTCGAAGGATAGCAGCGGTACCAGTAATTATCACAGCTACAGTCTGGGTAATGAAAGTATGACAGCCTATCAAAGAGCCAAGTCAGGACGAAGAGTCTTGATAACGGCTCTTTATTTTTTTCTTCTCCTTCCCTCTTCACCTTAAACCCTTATATATGACAGAAATAAATAAAAATAAGAGAAAAGAGAACATATTATTAACCAACAACAAAAACCAAGAGAAAAATGAAACATTTAATGAAAGGAATCAGAATCGCAGCATACATTGCTGAGATCATTGTGGCAGGTTCAACTATTGTGGAACTTGTAGAAAAGTATAGTGGCAGGAGCAAACGTAAATCCGCCACAAGTAAAGTTGATACAGGCAATGTAGCAACTGAAAACCCATAGAACGTCTAGTGAATGGATTATGATAAGGCACAGGACGTAATAATAACCATCCTTGAGGTAACCACATCCATACTCAAGGGAATCAAGAAGCTAAGAGGAATATTTGTAAAAGCAAAGAAATGAACCTCTTGGCTTTTTCTTTTATCGGATTTTATTAACCAATTAAAAACTATAAAAATATGGAAACAACCAATTTATTATTACCATCCACAAGGAGGACAAGAATGGGCATGATCACCCCAACCTTTATCGAAGATGCAGTAATCGTATCAGAAAAGGAACAGGAGAAGGAACATCCCAATTTTATTGAATCAAACACTTCAGGCATTACACTTGAAGAACTGGAAACGAACTGTATTGTACCCAGCTTTGGAGACAATCAGCTTACAATCAGCCACCAGACTTTTATACATCGTATCGAGGAGGCGGCAAGCATGTTTTTTGCAGGAGAAACTTTCGGTAATACGGAAATCAGAGTCTCACACAAGATTTTAGGCAGACATCCTTCCGCACTGACAAAGAGGAAGGAAGAACTCAAACCTGAAGACGAAACCATCTATTATCAGAGAATGGCATTCTGTTTTCATATCCGAACCATATGTCGGGAAATGAACGGTGAGGAAGTGCATCTTTGTATCGGCGGCGTAAGAAGCCTGAACGAAGAGAACCTGTACGGAAAAAAATCCCCTGAAAAATTTAAAATCTTTATCGGATGGAGAGTCAGGGTATGCAGCAATCTTATGCTGACATGTGACGGCTTGACAGGACGTCTGGAAGTGATGGGCGATACGGATATCTATATAGCCGCACTAAAACTGTTCCGGGAATTCAACCCCGAACAAAATCTGAGGCTTCTTGAGAATCTGGGAAGAACAATGATATCCCAGGAACAGTTCTGCCAAATAATCGGACGTTTACGACTTTACCAGGTATTACCGGCATCACAAATGAAAGAATTACCGAAAGTTATCTTAGGTGATTCAAACATCAATGCAGCCACCAAAGGCTATATTGACAACCCTAACTTCGGCTTACGCGGAAGAGCAAAAATTTCATGCTGGGACCTGATGCAGCTTCTTAACGAGGCGGCCAAACAGTCCTATATTGACAAATTCCTCGAAAGGAATCAGAACGCCACAGACTTTGCAGTGGGCATTCAGAAAGCCTTGAGAGGGGAAGACACTGAAAATTACGGATGGTTTCTGAGATAAACCGGAACATCTAAAAATCCTATGAAGGGAGAAAGATCTAAAAATAACAAACAAGGTCTTTCTTCCTTCTTTTGTTGAATTAAAATCAGAAAGGAGAAAATATATGAGCGTAACATGTATACAGGACATATACCATTGTGACACCTGTAAATCAGCACTAGACGAGCACGGAAGGAATTGCAGGCACGGGATGTTATTTCCCCTGCTTCTTTTAATGGGAAACTTTAAAAAGTGCATGAATTATGAATTTGATACGGAGAAGGTGGAACTTCAGTTGCTAAGAAAAGAAAATGAACGGACAGAGCACACCGGTGAGTAAAACGGGAATGGTTCTGAATAAAATGGAAAGGAATAAAGTATGGCACATTACACCTTCGATATAATCAAATATACCTTAATTACCGAAGAGGGGGAAACGTACAAGGACTTCATAGAAATGATGCCCTCGCTGACAGTACAAGCAACAAATTATATTGCAGCTACTTTAAAAGCCGAAAAGGCATATCCGTCAGATAAATATGTACACCAGCTCATTGATACTGACGCAGAAAAATGGCCGGTCAATGCAACTATATTTTAACTAAAAACGAATCAGAAAGAAAAATGGAAAGATTTGAAATTGAAAACAGCAGAGAGTTCAAGGCGGCACAGGAATTGGCAAGGGCCTTGAATGATTACGGGTGGAATGAAAAACGATTCGCACTTGCAACGACAACATTTCACCAAACCCTACAACAGACATTATTCAGGACTATTGTAGAGATATTGAAAGTGTATGCAGATCCTCAAAGAAGGACGGACCTAAGAAATGAAGCATCAAAAGAAGGTGCAAAAAAGTTAATGGAAGTGCTGGAAGAACTACATATTCCATTCATTTGAGAGACGGTTGAAACATACCGGAATTATATCTGAGGAGGATATCACAATCAACGTGGTGTCCTCCTTTTTTATTTACCAACATTTTAAAACAAGAAAGATTATGTTATACTACAAATTTAAAAATTATGAAGAATTCAAGGACATGTTTGGAATTATCAAGCATGGAAACGGGGTATGCAGCAGAAAAAACAAGATACTGCTGGCATATATCAGGAACAAGAGATTACTGCATGAAGCAATAGAGACAAACAATTATACGCTGCTTCATATTTCCTCAATGGCGGAATTGAAGAAGACCATTACCCGGACAATAATTATAAGCGGGCACTCAGATATGTCATTACGTTATGTCTTGGAGCTGGACGGAGACTTCTTTTACTCCAGGAACTTTGAAACGGACGAACTGAAAGGGCTGTGTAAAGACGGGGATACCAGATCAATCCGCTACATTAACCATGAAAACGGAGGAAAGGTGTTTAAAATGAAAGCGGGAAAACTCTACCGCTCGCTCATACTGGAAACAGAATTCGGCAGAACCCTCCCTGAACAGATAGTGACTTATCTGTGCGAGGAATTCTCGGCGGACTGGCAAGGGTATACTCACGGCAGGTTACCGAAGAATAAACTGCATGTTGACAAAGACTTTGAGAGAATCTATTCATCAGACTGCTGTAAAGGAGATTTTCATTCCTGCATGGTAGACAGGAAACTGCATTATTTCTATACGAATTCAGTCGATGCAAGCGCGGCATACCTGATCAATGAAGAAGGAAAGGTGACAGCAAGGTGTGTCATCTACAACAGGGTTACAGACCAGAATGGAAAAATATGGAGACTGGCGGAAAGACAATACGCTACCGATGAGAACAACACCCTCAAACGTGCTTTAATAGATGCTCTGATAAAGGGAGGACACATTGACGGTTACAAGAAAGTTGGTGCCGGATGTGGTGATTCAAGAGCTTTTGTTGACCTGGAGGAGAATTCATTGTCAGACAGGAAATTCAGGATAGAATGTGACCTGGACTATGACGATACCCTAAGCTATCAGGATTCATTCAAATGGTACAATCAATCCGGGAGGACAGCGGACAATTACGGAAGTGGCGACATCGCACTTGATATTACTGACGGTTCTTTGAATGGTGAGGGGGAATACGATGATTTCCATGAATACAATTGTCGTGAAACCACCACCGTATATTATCATGGGCAGGAATATTATTGTGATGTAGAGAATCTGGGAGAATTTACATGGATAGAAAAACTGGAAGAATACCACCATGACTCCGACGTACTATCATGCTCCGAATGTGAAGAGGATTTTCTGAAAGAGGATAAATACTATTCAGAAATAACGGAAGAGGACTATTGCTGTGAAGAATGCCGGAAGAAAGCGGAACAGGAGTACAAAAAGGAAAACTGGCATTATTCCGACTATGATGAGGAATACTATGAGCATACAGAAGACATAATCATATACCGGGTATGGAACAATATCCTTTGTGAATATGAAAGAAAGACAATATCCGTAGAGTCAGCACAAAGACTGCTGGAAGCGGAAGAACTTCATAAATTGAACGGCAAACTTTATGACGGGATAGATGAAGAAACAGGACTGCCTTATGCATACGAGATGAATGAAATAAATGTTTAACCCACAAAAAATAAGAATTATGGAATTGCTTAAGAAATTATACAAGGTTTATAGCCCGAGCGAAAAAGAACGGGCAATGATAAAGTTTATATGGAATTATACCAAGAGAATTACCGATACCAAAATCGAAGCGGACATCACCGGGAACTTGTACATAACAAAGGGAGAGGCGGAATCATACCCTTGTATCGTAGCACATCTTGACCAGGTGCAGAGGTTACATTCAAAAGACTTCACGACTGTCGAAACAGGGGAAATCATATTCGGTTACAGCTCCCGCAACAAAAGACAGGAAGGACTCGGAGCCGATGACAAGAACGGAATCTGGATAGCGCTCAAATGTCTGAAAAAGTATGATACCTTAAAACTGGCATTCTTTGTCAGTGAAGAGGTGGGATGTGTCGGTTCAGGGAAAGCGGTGATGGATTTTTTCAATGACTGCCGATTTGTTATACAGCCTGACAGACGGGGATATCAGGATATTATTAATGAAATAGGCTGGATCTCACTATGTTCTCCCGAGTTCCTTCAAGCTGCCGGATATAAAAAGTTCGGATACAGGGAAACACATGGAATGATGACGGATGTGCAGGAACTAAAGGAACGGGGGCTTCAAATCAGTTGTATCAATCTCAGCTGTGGATATTACGAACCGCATACAGACCATGAATTTACAATAAAGAAAGACCTTGTGAACTGCCTGTCACTGGTAGAACATATTATTGAGAATTGTACTGACACTTATCCACACCAGGCTGAAATACCGGGAAGACGAAGAGGTATCTATGATGAATTCGATGAAGCGACGGATGAAATATTTGCCCTACTCGATCAGGGGGAGTTATGGAGTGCGGAAGACCTCTATTATATGTATCACTCCGTTTTCCCACAACTGGACATGGAAGACTATCAGAGAATATATACAGAATATTACAACTTAAATAAAATCGAATATGGAAAACAAAAATTATGATCTGAAACTGGCAGGGTATATATGGTCAATCCTAAAGACACAACCCGTTATAGTAATGTCATGGGGAGTAGATATGGATACGATAAAACCGGTCAAAGGCGGACTGGAATTTCATGTGCAGGGATTCAAGCATACGGGAATGGTACGAATCATTCTCGATGAAGGAAAGGATCTCTTTAAAGTACATCTTATCCCTGACTCTGAAGGAGAAAGAAAAATAATAGAAGACGTTTACTTTGATATGCTCATTTCTGTGATAGACGAGAATGTAGAGAAAACGGACGACTATGAGAAGAGGATTTCTGATACATACGATATTATAGGGTATTAGGGAATCTCTGAGAAATTCAGAATCTAAAAATACGGCTTTCTGTGAAAGAACAGGGTTTATAGGAACTCAAAATCTCACGGAAAGTCTTTTTTATGTAATAATATGAATAGTTCCATAGATTAGACGACCATCTAGTCAGCGGAACCACTGTTAAAACTATTAAAATTTAAAATCAATGAACAATCAATATATTGCTTATCTTCGGGTAAGCACACAGAAACAAGGATATTCAGGACTGGGACTTGAAGCACAAAGGGAGATTATACAGAAATATCTTCGTGACAAAACTCCAATTGCTGAATATGTCGAAATTGAATCGGGCCGAAAAAAGGAAAGGCCCAAACTTAAAGAGGCATTAAGCCTTTGCAGAAAAACAGAAGCGACACTGATCGTTGCCAAACTGGACCGGTTGGCAAGAAATGTTTCCTTCCTGTCAAATCTTCTGGAGAATGATGTGGAGATCGTGTTTTGTGATTTCCCACAAGCCAATAAAATAGTGCTACATATCCTGTCGGCAATCTCACAATACGAAGCGGAACTGATAGCGGTAAGAACAAAATCCGCCCTACAGGCAAAGAAGGCAAGAGGATTCAGGCTGGGTAATCCGGAACACTTAATGGATAAACATGAACAGGCAATTCAGAACAGTATCAGAACCTGCAGGGAGAAAGCGGATAACAATCCCAATAACAGGAGAGCTGTCGCCATGTTGCGTACATTAGTAAAAGAGGCACATACCCTGCAGGAGATAGCGGATATTCTTAATAAAGAAGGATTCGTAACTTCTAAAGGAGGCAGGTTTTACAAATCAACCGTTTATAAATTAATTAGAAGGTATAATATGAAATGAGAAAGTTTATGATCTGTTATTATATGATAATCAATGGGGACATGAGTTTTGGGTAATAGAAAATCTTTATAAAGAGAGAGGCTAAGGAATGACTTAGCTTCTTTTTTTCTTCATCGGGTAAGTCAGAGACAGAGAGTATACGATAGTAGAGAGTGTGTAATACATAACCGGTAGGATAATGTAGATGTTATAAAATATACTACAAAAAATGTACTTCTATTATAAAGTGTACACGATTTGCAAACTTTTTTATAACACTTTTATCTCCTTCCAGGAGTTATGTATGTCATTACTCACTCCGTTCACTTACTCTTCGCCTTCGGCTAACCCCAAGAAATAAAAATGCCGTCAATATTATGTATGTAGATGTCGGAAATTTCGGAACTATCGGGATTATACTCCTAATACGATACTGGCATCAATATTCAATTACCAACTGCTCTCACGGGCTACTTTTAAGGTAGGTTCGCATTTACCGGAAATATAGTCACTGAAGCGTGAAGGACTTACACCGATCAGTTTGGCCAGGGATTTTTTTTATACTTTCCATTTTGTATGGAGTTGCTGGAGAATGCTTGTCCGGAATGAGGTCACGAAAGGATATGCAGACAGTGAGCCTGATGTGTATAGGCGACACGGCAGTTCAATGTACACAGGCTTATTATGAAGACAGTCTTTAATGTGTATGGTAAGTGGATGTCGTCCGAGACAGTACCGCTTGATAGTGTTTCCTAAAACCATGTATCAGACTGTGAGGAATGACAATATCATCATCCCGAAGAAGAAGTTTTGTGGGTTAGGCTTACAGGTAGAATTTTGTTATCCGGGCGGTTGGCATGTTGGGGTAGGAATAAGCTGTAATTTGATTATGTGGTAATGAAAAAGGAAATATAATACGCTAGTATTTGTAGATTACTTCTCTATTATTTTTTACAGCTAAATTATTTTTGGATATTTCACATATTATTTATAGTTTCGTATTTATATTTTAATCTCATCTTATGATGTAACTTATCTAAATTATATTGAAGGTATGAAATATATATGTTTATTTCTTTTTGTGTGTATTTCAATAATATCCAAAGCACAAACTTTAATTCTATCAGAAAATGATTCTACGGTTATGACAGAATATAATGATGGAAATCTTTGGGCATATAGAAATGTGAATGGCTTTATTGTTGGCCTTACGACTTATGAAACGAAGGATGATTATGGAAAATATTATCGGGTTGATATTTTCATCAAGAATCAGTGTGATTCGTCGGTCATATTTACGCCGGACGATGTTACTTCTCATTTGCTGACTAATAAAGGAGATAATTATCAATTAATGGTATACACAAATGAAGCATTTCAGAAAAAGATAAGAAAGTCTCAAAACTGGGCTATGGCCTTATATGGCTTTTCTTCTGGGCTTAGTGCAGGAAGTGCCGGATATTCTACATCTTATTCCACATCGTATTCGTCAAATGGTACCGCTTATACAACAGTGACCAACCATTATGATGCAAATGCGGCTTTTCAAGCTAATATGGCATCATCTTATCAACTACAAACATTGGGTAAAATGATGGATAATGATAGGGAAATAAAAAGGCAAGGATATCTGAAGAAAACAACAGTACATCCCAATGAGGGTATAATAGGATATATGAACATTAAAAGAAAAAAGGGAAAGATTCTAACTATAAATATACCTATCAATGGTTATGTCTATTCTTTTGATTGGGATGTAAGTAAATAATTGGATTGAAGGTAAATGAAAGGTAGCTTATTAGGCTGCCTTTTTTGTAATCCTTCCTATCAACAACACACGAATCAACAAATTCTCAAGAAGGGTTACATAAGATATATTACATGGGAGTTGTAACCTATTTCCGAGAAGTATTATTCTATGATATAACAATTATACCTAGAAGCAGATTCCTTGGAGACAATGGGAAACAATCTATTCTCCCTAACGGTAAAACGATAAAAAGATGTATAATTCGCAGAAGCCCCTATTGAGATAATGCACAAATTTTACGAGAGATTGTAACAAAAGCATACGGGGCTAGTGTAAAATATGTTAATGACTGCATTTTTCTTCATATATACAGTCTGATTCAAAATAAAGTAGTATATTCGCGCCCTATTTTTTAAGCCCCTACATTTTTTATGCACATAGGAACTGAATTTAACTTAAAAATGAAGACTTATGAAAAATAATACAATAAAAAAAATAACAGATATTGTTGCTTTTGGTAATGGCATGCCTAAAATTAATCAGAGAGGGTATAAAATTCTTTAATATTATCAAGACCCGTTTCCCAAAGAAAGAAAAGGAGGTTCAGCCTTCCCAGCAACCCTCTAGAAACGTCAAATCCATAACACTGAATGATATTTTCAGACGTAACAAGGGACAAAGCGCAGCGTCCCACCAACGAGGTCTTTTCGCTCCGGGAGAACTCCATGTAATCTGTGCGCAGACAGGTATGGGAAAATCCATTTTCTCTGTAGAAATGGGGCTGGCGATGGCTGGGGGTAAAGAATCCGCGCCCTATGCGATAGTTAAGAGCATATTGGGTGATAAGTGGGACGCCACGAAGCAGAGGGTGGAGTACCTTGACGGAGAAAACGGTGAGGACGAACTGTATGAACGTTATGGTAGAGGAGACGTCAACTATCCCGACACTTTTACCGTGGTTCCTTCCGGAGAGATATCATCCATTGATGACTTGGAAAAGTACATCCGTCAGCGTGCGGAAGAAAGTAAATACAGGGAAGATCGCACGATCATCATTGACCATCCCGGATGTTATAACGGAAGCGACAACCCCCATCGTATGCAGAAGTTTTATAAATCCCTGAAAAGTATTATAGTAAACTATCGGCAGGGAGGTCATTGCCTGACTGTCTTTGTTCTGAGCTTCGTTAAGACAGACAAACCATGGAAACCTGTATACTCGGAGGATATTATAGGTACGAAGGAACTCAAGAATATAGCCCATACGATCGTAGCCTTGTGCCCGTGTCGGAAGGGAGGAGAATACCGTTTCCTTAAGGTTGTCAAATCAAGGAGCGGGGAGAAAAATGAAGAGGTGCCTGTTCTTAAGATCAGCAAAGAGGGTGGGCTGTTTCTTCACTTTGTCGGTAGGATGAATGAAAAGGATGCTTTACCCTTACCTGTGAAATCCCAGAAAATTCCCGTTACTTCTCCCGATCTCAAGCAAGATATCTTTGAAGTCACCGGAACCTCTATTGCTTCAAGTGAGTCGGTTCTCCAGGATGAGAAGCCTGAAACGGTGGAGGAGGTAACTGGTTCTGCTGTGAAACCGAACAAACGCAGAAAGGTAACATCTGGGATATTACAGCGTATGAAGCAACTGTAGAAAGAAGGGCTAAAACAGGGGGAAATAGCCAAAGCCTTGGGTTTGTGCAGAAAAACTGTCAATAAGTACCTGCAATGTATCAACCAGGAAGAGCCTCAGTGTAACCTGTCACCATTGCTCTGCTGATACCCATTCCTACAGGAAGCGTCCTTCTTTCTCTTGTAACCTATTTATGTTTTTGTAAATGGGTTACAATATTGACAAGGATAAGCTACCAGTATTATCTTTTCCTTCAATGTTCATTCCGGATCGGATATGCTGAATTTTCACAGAATTTCCGGGATGCATGTTGTTATTGTATCATGTGATAAAGCTGATCTGTGTAGATTTTGTGTTTGAAATGGCTAAAGGCAAATACTATATTAGGCAAGATATCAAAGCTTGCTTCTCTTTATATTCTTTGGGATTATTGTCGTGTAACCTGTTATGTGAAGCATATGGAAGGCATACTCTAATAGAGTGCAATCTATACAATTTGGGAATAAATAATAGGTTACAGTTGCATGTAATGCTTTAATAATCAAAGGAAAATGTCTTGTAAGTTACAGTTTATGTTTATGTTACAGCTAGAGCCATTATATAAAAGATAAGTACTCAGGCTTATTTCGTGAGCAACTGCTCAACTACATCTTGTGTATTTGATTTTTTAGTGGCAGTCTCGTTTTTTCCCGTTTTTTCCTGCATTTTCCCGGAACTGTCCCGATTATTTTCTCCATACATCCGGCAGCAGCTCCTTCAGGTCTCTGTCTGATTTGGGAGCTGGATAATAAGGGAGTCTGCCGATCACATCATTCAGCCACTCTCTGGGGGTAACATTACGTTCCTTACATGAGCCAAGCAAGGAGCTGATTATAGCCGTATTCTCAACCACTTACTATATAATTTGCATATTTACATTCTTCCTTGAAGTCAGTTATGCTTTGTATGCATTTTGAGGGAAATGGATTTTTTCTGTTATTAAAAAAACAATATGTTTTTTGTAATATTCTTCGTACATTTTATCCTCTGAAATGTGGCAAATATTTTTTTTCTGTCGTATCTTTGCAGTGTAAATATCTATAACATAGATACCAATGGATCAATTTCGACACAAGATCATAGAAGAATCATGGTCTAAAAAAAGGCTTCGTGATTATCTGCTTGTTCTCCGGAAGGAGGACCACCCGGCTTCTGAGCAATACGTCCTGTCTTTCTTTGAAAAGTTGTTTGCCCTTCTGGTCACCTCTTATATGAGCCAGGATTCAGAGAAAGGTGACAATTATTTGCGGCTGGCTGCTGATGGATTGGGTAATGAAACTTTATGGAAAACCGCAGCGAAGATGTCCATGCATGTTCCGGGTGCTTTAGGCAAGGGCGTAACTTTTGTTTCCGTCTATCTGGCCTTGGGCTCCGCCTTGTTGGGCGTGAAGAAATGGCAGTCTTTAAGGCACGGTGAGCGTCATGCCCTGCAATCCCATATAAGCGGTTTTCTGATCGTCAGTAAGAGACTGCCCCTGAAGTCTTCCTCCAATTATGTCCGTTGGCGTGATTACAGTCTAACGCATAAAACGCTTCTTCCTTTATCCGCGTTATTCCCGGAGTTTATCCGTTGTATTATCAGTTTTCCTGTTTATGACAAATATCTTGATTTCATCTCCCTGATCTATTCTGCGCATTATTACCTTTATGATGATGAGTCTCCCCAATTCTCTGATTTTGTGTTTGATATGCTCCGTTCCCTGGATTGTAAGATGAATGACAGGTTATATGATGATTTGTGCCATTCGTCTTTTCTCTATGAGATACAGACCGAATACCGTGATTATTGTGCCAGAAAAAATATAAAGGAGCAGTCTCTCTTTTCAATGGATCCGCCTTCTCCGCAGGAGCCTGTCTCTCCGTCCGGCCCACAACCGGATCCTGCAGCCCCCTCTTCCCGTAGTACTTCAATCAGTAAGAAAGACTATTTCCCCAACCTGTCATTGGATGAGAGGAAGATCCGTCTCCTTTATAATGCATTGATAAGGGACGGCTTTATTTCACTTGATACCGATTATTCCGTTTTCCATTTTCGTCTTTCCGGTAAGGACAAGCCTGCGGAGACATCGCCCGTATGCTGGGAGAAGAAAAAGAAGGAGCTTGCTTATCTGATAAAACGTTTGACCCGTAAGGATATTCATGATCCGGATTGTAAAGATGCCACCAGCAACGATGTCTACTCCAAAACTAAAAAGTTCTTTATAGTCAAAGGAGAGGGCTGGCGTCCTTCCGATAATCTTAGTGACATGGCTTCCAAATTGAATTTTGCGGACAAAAAAACGGTTGATGGCCTGTTGGATGAACTGTTTGAATGCAGCTGATTGTTTTTTGATCCCCCTTTTATTTCTGCCGGTTGCTGAAAGGAATGGCCGTTCCTCTTTTTTATAGGGGAGCGTTTATCCTGATGCCTGCGGATCCTGTCCGTCGGTTCTCCATTTCCCTCCCTGATGCCATACCCTTTATCCCGGTATGCACAGTTTTGGGTATATCCTGTCCTATTCACTTTCTATCGTTCGGAATATTGTTTCTATCATCTTGATAAATGCTTCTATCATGTGCCCAAATGCTTCTATCGTTTCTATCAGGTGGTATATCGAGGCCTGTAAATGCTTATTTTTGCACACACTAACCAAAAACATAATATATATGCATATGATGAAAATATTAGATCCGGTCAGGATTATTGAAACCATTGGAAAGCTGGGTGCCGGAAAGAGCATCAAATATGCCTTCATAGGATCAGGTTGCATACTGGCTGTTGTAGTTCCTGTTTGTTATGCTGTTACGTCCGTCAAATCTCACGGTAAGGGTAAGGAGCGGAATAATGCGTCTGAGAACAGACAGGGGGAAATCAAGTGTACTTCTGAATGTAAGATGCAGGAGGAGGATCGGGAGCACGCCCATCGTATGGAGGAAAATGAACAAGTTCACGAACATCATATGAAAGAGATTGAAATCAAGAAAAATGCTGACATTGAGATACTGGAAAAGCGTACGGAACTTCGCAAGGAGAGGGATGCGGCAAAAGCCAGTCAGCCCCTTGTCGATCTCCATATGGACGGCATGCCTGAAAGTTACCACGAAGCTTTGAAGAACGGTACCGTTCATGTCAGCGGGGAAAGGAACCTTGGATTCTCCTGGCTGCGTGAAGGTTATGATACCGGCCTTGTCGGTCCGACCGACTGTGGCAAATCAGTATTCGTCATGCAGGTTGCTATGGCTCTGGCGCGAGGCCGTTGTGACGTGAACCTGTCTTCAGAATGGCATGACATCCCCCCGATGCCGGTTGTCATGTTCTCTCTTGAGCAGAGTAACCATGAGATAAGGGAATATTATGGCTCCGTTATTGACAATCTGTCCACCCTCAAATTATATGCCGGCAGCCGGATCACTCCTGCCCATATTATCACTGTCATTAAGAAAGAGATGGAAAAGGCCGGTGGTTCGGGAGTGGTTGCCATCATTGATAACTATACCAAGCTTGAAGAACGTGCGGGTGTTAAAGCCATGAGGCAGTTCTGTGCGGATTTGGACTGTCTCCGCCAGCAAGGCCTGGAAAAGGGTAGCCCTCTGACACCTCTTAAGGTTTATCATGCCAGGTCAGACTGGAAACTGAGCAGTCCTTTGACACCGGCAAGTGTAAGAGGGGACAAGAAGAATGTTTGTTTTACGAACAATTTTCTGTATCTTACATATTGCAAACAGGGTTCTGACAAGCGTGTACTCGGCTTCATGAAACTGAAGCATGGCAACAAGGAAGCCGTTTCCATATTGGAGTTTGCCGGTACAAAAATAGATCAATTCCGCTACGTTGGAAAAGGCGGCAGTAACGATCTCGGTGAACCGACAGAACCGTCTGAAGAGAGCGGTGACAATAAAGTTGGTCCGGGTCGGAAATCTAAATATAGTCTTGAGGAGATCATGGGCTTCTACAATAAGGTCCAAGCAAAGGAATGTACCTACAAAGATATTGAGAGGAATTATGGCATTTCGAGAAGTGCGATCAGGAAAAGGGTCTATCGTGCCCGTATAGCACATGACGTACATGGGTGATAAAAGATTACAGTAACACTCACAGATAGTGATATTATTTCATGTGTCCTGTTGTCAGTGAAGGTGGGGACAAATTCAAAGGGGACAAATATTACGGATTGCGTAAGTTGCATATAATCAGAAAGATATAAAAAATAAAGAGGTGTGTATAATTTGTCCCCCCCTTTCGTGTGACGCTCTCCGAATATATGTCAATTTTTCACTGATATGTTTATAGTACATGATCACTAACACTACTTCGAATGTACAGGTCTCTGCTTTCATTTGCCCGGCATCGTCTGCTTGAAAACACCTAAGATAACTATCGAAACTAATTTCTCTCGATACTCACTGAGGTTCCATTTTCATCTACTCCCTTTTGTTTTATGAGCAACCGGACTCTGCAATATTTCTCTGCATTCAAACTACCCTTTAACCAGTCAACAGGATGTAATATTTTTTTACTCTAAAACATATCCTATTTAAGTAATATTGCTGATTTTATGAAAAAAAAATGCATTAAAATATTGTATTCGTTAGTTGTAGGCAAACGCCGTGTGAGTGATTATTATAATAATAGTTGTAGTATATTTATTATATATCCTGCCTTCGGTTAACCTGTAAGTTATCATTCCTAAGGGTTGAATCATTGTAATTCATGGGCAATATTCTCCTAAATACCTTCCTGATGCGGGATATACTTGCAATCGGGAAGCGTCTATGGTAGATAAGTCTGTCCATTACTTCCCTTTAGCAAAACTGAATCCTTTATCATTATATACGAAATTATCTGTGTAATATATGATATTAGATGTTAGCGCATGGAAATAATTATTCCCATTTTTATGATAGCAGGCTATTATATACCTGTGAGAGTCATTTCTTTCTTCGGAATAATTACTTTCCGATGAATAACTGTTGATACGCGATTACTATCCCTGCTGACTGTCTCACCTTAAGCTTTGATAATTTTATACCTGTCAAGAAGAAAAAAAGAGGGCAGTATCGCCCTGTTATGAACTGAACGTACTGCTTCTATCCTTAGATTTCCCGGATTTCTATAAAATTCTGTATTCATTTTTATAATACTTTTTTGAGAGTTAATATAGTCGTATCCTATCTTTACAGACATTCTTTCTACCACAGTCTTTGCAGTACTTGCCAATCCAGACTTTATCAAATTGTGCTATAGCATTTTCTACCAATTCCGGTTCATCCGTAAATATGCCAGCTTCAAAATTTCGATTCTTTTTACTTTTCATACCTAATGCTGCTCCTGTAAGATTGGCAGAACCGATGTAAACGGTATGTAAATCAAATATCAGTATTTTGAAATGGATACGAGGACATAAGGAACGCTCCAACCCTTCCCATAGCAAAGGATACTTGTCAAAATCGTTCTTGAAGTTTTCTCCTGGTTCTTTAGCATGTAAAAGTCTTATTGAAACTCCTTGCTTGATTTCCTGTTCTAACAATGAGAGAAAAGGCATAGAGGATTTTCCTTGCTTGATATATAAATCTTTCAAATCGGCAGTTCCCATCCATAAGGTGTGCTTTACCTTGGAAATTTCATTCATTAGCAGCGTATTATGCTGTTCGTCCCTGATATAACGTATCATTTTAAAACAAAATTTTTCAAATTCGGTCTCCACGTAGCTTCATGAGCAGACTTCCAATACCATTTTTGGGCTTCCTCTTTATTGATTTCCGTTCCATATCCATGCTCATACATAAAGCCCAAATTACACTGGGAGATAGCATCCTTTTGTAATGCTGCCAAGTAGAACCATTCACGGGCTATACGATAATTCTGAGTAACCGCAGTACCTGTAAAATAACAATGTCCTACTATTAATTGGGCTTCCACATCACCGCTTTCAGCTATTTCGTACCAGTCATCAAAGGCGTATTCTCGCTCATCCTGTTCTTCATCATAATTTTCTTCTTCATCCTCATTATAAATTTTCGGTGGAGTAAAAAAAACATCTATTGCTTTCTTTACAAAAGGAGAAAAAGCTATATTTCCTTGACAAGTTTCAGTGAAAACACTAACGTATGCATTATCTAATTCAGTAAAATCCTCATCTTCCATTGAGGTGCCATAATACGTAAGGATAAGAGGCTTTAATATATCTGCATCCGAACCATCAATATCCAAAGCCTTTTTAAAACAGGAATCCGCCTTTTCCATATCATTCATGCCGATATATGTCCGTCCTAATAGCGTATAAATCATCAATGGATTAATAAAAAACTCCTCATAAGGCAAAGCTGAACAAAGTCCAATAGCTTCCATGAAATATTTTTCTGCTAAAACGAAACGTTGTGTCCGTTTGTAATAGATACCTTTCAGACATGATATGATTAAAGCGTAAATCGGTTGTTCCTCTTCTTCCTCGACATATTGCAACACGTCGTGTTTCAATATATTTTCTACCAACTCGTAATGTTCTCTTTGCCAAAAACCATAATATTCACGTTCTATCCAAACACCATCAGTCGTTATAAATCCCAAGATGTACATACATATATCAAGCTGTGCCTGGGGACTATCTTGAAATTTATCCAAGAGGTTCATTATATTTTCCGAATCAAAAGAAAATTCGGGGTCGGTAAAATACATTAATGCCTGTTCATAATGCAATCGGGCTTTATGTTCATTGCCCATTCTTTCATACAAGTCTGACACGGCACGATGATAAGCTTCCAAATTCTTTCTTTGTATCTCTACAGGCAGCATACGCAAGTATTTGACAGTTTTAATAGCATATGGCTTCCAACTATCGTCACTCCAGTCTTCCTGTAAATCACCTAAGAGAAGGTAGAACATATTCAGTTCTCTAAAGAAACTCATAGGAGTGTCTTCCCGATATGAATATACAATACTCGAATGATCTTTTACTGTAACCTGAATCCCACATTTTTCTCTCCGGTCCGGATGCCAAATGAGTTCAAGCTGTTTTTCTTCGACCAACTTTAGATAATAGGTCTCGGTTCTTTCTGCTTTTATAATACATTTCTTTTTCATCTTATTGTGTAAATTATATATTTAACGTGAAGTGTTTGTTACTGGCAAGATAAACAGGTGAATAAGAATATAGACAGTATCTATATGGGCAATTTACTCATCGCATTAAATTTATACAGCTAGAAATGGATATCATAGTTGGCAATGATGGTGACAAAAGGAGATAAGACAAAGTCGGGTCTCATTTCCTTTATGTATATTTTTTGGGGGGTGCTCCAATGTTTTTACCATATAGTTACCGTTTTCTCCTTTTACTTTCTTTATATCTCCTACATTAGCCATGGGATTGGAACCACTCCAGAATTCAATAGAGTTGATTACTAAAACGTCGGCAAAGTAAGCTACCCCATAAACTGGAACAATGTTAAAAGCTAAAAGCACAAGTTCATTTACGAATTTGTTTCCAATAGACTGGTTCCATGTGTTTAAACGATTAAATAAGCCGAATGAACCTATACAGGAGTTAAATAATAGGCTGCAGCCAAGTATTGTTGCAACCAAAAAAGTTTTGCTTTTTTCATGTCGGAAAAATTTATACTACTTATTTTGTGTATCTGCAAATATAGAAGATTTTTATTTAAATTATGATCCTTGTTTTATCGTTTTATTTTCGATGTGCCATATTTAATTAAAAGGGTCAGAGAATTGGCTGAATAGGGAGTTCCTGAAACAGTAGCTTATGTGAACCTCTCAAAATATATAGCTCCAGATTTCCCTGAACCTGAACTTAGGCGTGAGATAAGGAAAGCCTATAAGTGGGCTGATGACAGAGGTAAAATCGGTAGTAAATATAGAAAACTTTAAGATTATGGACTACAGAAAACTATTGGGGGATATACTCAATGCCATTCCCCAATCAATTACTCCAACCAATAAGAAGGGGGCGAATGCTGAAATCTGTTACAAGATACAGCAGACAGCAATCAGTATTGGTCATCCTTTCCAAACTTTCAGGGACCAGTGTGTTTATTGTTACACCGGAAACCATTGGGTTAGTATTGATGACTTTGATTTGAAAATATTTCTCAGGGAAGCTTTGGGAATGATGACAAATAATATGGTAGAGGCATCGCAAAGGGAAGTGGTGGAAGGGTTGTTCAAGCAGTTTCCATACACGGTTATGGGATTGACGGTAGAACAGAACAAGGAGAAAATTAACTTTCTGAACGGTACGCTTGATCTTAAAAACGGAAGTCTGGGGCAACATTCTTCTCTGGATTATTTCAGGTATGTTCTTCCTTATCCCTACGACCCAAATGCGACGTGCCCGATGTTCATGAAGTATCTGGACAGAGTATTACCGGACAAGGACGCTCAAAAGGTGTTGGCTGAATATATCGGTTGGATCTTTACTCCATTGAAACTGGAGAAGTGCCTGTTCCTCTATGGCTCCGGGAAAAATGGGAAATCGGTGTTTGTGGATATTGTCGAGGCTCTTTTAGGCAAGGAGAATATCTCCCATGAATCTTTGTCGGACATGTGTGGTGAGAATGGGGACAGAAGCAGGGCTAACTTATCAGGAAAATTGCTGAATACCTGTTCTGATGTTGCTCCGAATGCTTTCTCTGGAGATATATTCAAACGTATCTCCAGTGGAGAACCTATCAGCACAAGACAGTTGTACAAGGATGTGGCGACACTGACTGATTATGCCAAGATGCTTTTCTGCCTGAACGAGCTTCCAAGGACCAACGACAAATCTAACGGATATTTCAGGAGGTTTCAGATTATACCTTTCAAAGTCCAGATACCCAAGTCGGAAGTGGATCCGAAACTGGCCGAGAAGATTGTTTCTACAGAGTTACCCGGAATTATGAACTGGGTGCTTGAAGGAAGGAAACGGTTAATCACTCAATCGGGCTTTACTGAGTCTTCCCTATGCCAGAAACAATTGGAGGAATATCGGTATGGCAGTGGAATACGGAAGAAAATAGAACTCATTCTGCCTGAAGGATTCAAATTATAGAAGAAAAAAAGGAGACTGAACTTAATTGCTTAGTTTCCTTATTTCTTTTTATATACCTATATCCGATAGGTGGGCGTGGCTATTGTTTTGTTTTCATTGACAAATCAGAAAAGATATTTTTGTATTCCTCCCTTTAATTTGTTCTCTAAATTCTGACATTTTTTCTGTTTCTGAACCACTCTATACTTTTTACAACATTTTTCCTCCCAGAACGAATAGTTTATCGTGTTGAAGACAAAAGCCCTGCTAATTGAAGACAAATGATAAAATTTAGCATCTAAACAGGTCTTTCAAATTAAGAAAGTCTATAAAATTGTTTGAAACTTCCAGAAATAGAGTTACTTTCGCTATGTCATTTTCTAATACAGAAACACTAATCAACAGAATAATATCATGATTCTAAAAAAACTATACCTTGAGAACTTTCGTGGATACGAAAAAATAACGATTCCATTTAACAATAATCTAAATGTTATTATTGGGAAAAATGATGTTGGTAAATCAACGATATTAGAAGCACTTGAAATTTTTTTCAATAATGAAACAGTGAAAATCGAAATGGAAGATTTAAGGGTTGGGGCAGCTCCGCAAATTGTTATTGGTGTAGCATTTCAAATTGATAAGAGTAAAGAATATCTTATAGATCCAGAAAGAAAAACATCATTGGAAGCAGAATATTTATTGAATGAAGATGGTTTACTCGAAATAAGAAAAATATGGGATTGCTCGAAATCATTAACTGCAAAAAGTTTAACGAGTTATATTGTTGCCAATTATTTAAAAGAATTTTCAGAAGAACCTCTTGTTGCATTGAAAATAACAGATTTAAAGAAAATATGTACAGCAAAGGGGCTTGATGCAAATGTTCCAGATAAAAGAGTTCTATCAGATTTCAGAAAAGCGATATATAACTCTATTCAGAATAAAGAAAAACAATTAACCCTTATTCCAATAGATAAAGAAGATATAAAAAGAATATATGATAGCATAAGCTCTGAATTTCCTTATTTTGCCATATTTCAATCAGATAGGCAAAATAAAGATTCAGATAAAGAAGTTCAAGATCCCTTAAAAGTTATAACCAAACAAGCTATTGCAGAGGTTGAAGTTCAATTAAAATCCGTAGTTGAAGAAATAGAACGGAGAGCCATTGAAAAAGGAAAGCGAACAATAGAAAAACTGTCTGAAATGGATCCCGAAATAGCCAAACGCTCTATCCTAACGTTAAAAACAAAAATTGGGATACTCTTTTTAGCTTTTCATTTACTGGTGATGAAGGGATTCCAATGAACAAAAGAGGAAGTGGCGTTAGGAGATTAATACTACTCAATTATTTTAGAGCAGAGGCAGAAGAAAGAGCTGGAAGTTCAAAAGGGGTCATATATGCTCTTGAAGAGCCTGAAACCTCTCAGCATCCAGAATATCAGAAAATATTAATAGATTCGCTAATTAAACTTGCTAATGATGAAAACCGACAAGTGATTATTACTACTCACAGCCCAGAGATTGCAAAAATAGCAAAAAATGAGAGTCTTATTCTCATCAAAAAAGATTCATTTGGGAAACCTAATATTGTTTCTGAAGAAAATAATAAATTGTCAGATATACGTGAAACGTTAGGAATAATGCCATACTTAACAAAACTTGTTATATGCGTAGAGGGAGAGTATGATATCAGATTCTTGAAGAATATTAATCAAAATATTCCTGAATTAAAGTCTATTATTGATTTAGAAGAAAAACAGATAAGTATTATTCCCATGATAGGAGGCAATCTGAAAAATTGGGTAGAAAGATATTATCTAAAAGATTCAAATGTCATAGAGTTTCATATCTATGATAGAGATTCAAGCTCAGGGAGGAACACTGAACAATATAAAGAACAAGCTGAGAAGATTAATAGCCGTCCAGATAAATCTTTTGCCGTATTAACAAAAAAAAGAGAACTTGAGAACTACATTCCAAAAGAAATCTACAATGAATATTTCAAAACAGTAGATTGTAATTCCATTTCAGATTGGGATAACGAAGACCTGCCTACATTCTTTGCTTCCAAAACAGGATTAAAACAAGGAGAAGTTAAGTCTATTGTAAATGGATGTTTAGCAAAACAATTAACAAAAGAAATGCTGGTGCAACTAAATGCTTTTGAAGAAATAAAAGGCTGGTTTGAAAAAATAAGTGAGCTATATGAATAAGGGTGATTACGACGCATGATGAAAAATTGGATAAAATCTTATATGGTTTATTATCTCGTATCTTTACCAAGATCAGAAATAATGGAGAAGATGACAAAAGACTAACAATGGACTTAATTTGCAAAGCTTTGTTTAAAGGAGGAGGACATGAAAATTGGGAAACCGAATTTCTACAAAGAAGGTTATAATCAGATGAACTAATCAAATTTAAAAGGAAGATTTAGATTTGCCAGAAATAACAGATTTGGAAATAAAGTATATCCAAAATGGAGGTTACACAAAAGAACATTCAAACAAGAAAATAGAAGAGGACTTGAAAATACATACTCTCAAGAACGTGTTGGATTGCCATTGTAACTTCAGTAATATCATTGATACTTACAGCAATAAATATTGGGATTGCGTATATCAAGAATAAATGGTATCTGAGCCCCTATTCTTTGAATTTAGAGAGTTTAGGTGAAGGCAACTTTATCTTTGTAGGCAGCAGTACGGATGAATGGGCAGCTAATGTCCCGGCAGAGTGGATTGAGCAGGTACTGGACTATTGTGACGGTTTTGATAACTGGTATCTCTTCCAATCCAAGAATCCCGCCCGTTTTCTGGAATATCTGGATCATCCAGTCATGAGGAAGTCCGTCCTTTGCACCACCATTGAGACGAACCGTTTTTATCCGGATATAATGAGGAACGCTCCGGTACCTCAGGAACTAATAGAGCGTTTTTAGCTCATTGCCTACGGATTTTACCTTTGATGAAATGGAGAAGCTGCTTGGTTGTTTCGGCTATGAAAGATCCAATAAGGGTAAAACTTCCGGATCAAGGGTAATATTCAAAAATCAATTGGGGCGTCCCATTATGATACATAAACCACATCCGGGAAATATCATCAAAGGTTACGCAATGAAACAAGTGTATAATGATCTGAAAGAAGCTGGATTTATTAAATAAAGGAGGATGATTATGAATACATTAACTTACAAAGGCTATATGGGGTCAGTCAATTTTAGCGAAAAGGATAGTGTTTTCTTTGGAAAGATAGAGGGAATTGACGGACTAGTTAATTTTGAAGGAGAAAGTGTTAAGGAATTAACTTCGGCTTTCCATGAAGCGGTAGATGATTATTTGGAATATTGCAAGGCAGAGGGTATTGAACCACATAAAAGCTATTCCGGATCGCTTAATATCCGTATTACACCGGAGATTCATAGTCGTATTGCTACATTAGCTAAACAGACGGGTGTTTCCATTAATGCTTTTATTAAGAAGGCTTTGGAAAATCAGATTGCTACAATGTTATAATAGCTAATAAAAGGGAATTGTGTCCCTGCAATATATAATTCAATATAAATTATTCGCGTTATAAATGAATACAAAAAGGAGGCTTAAAGATGTTTACTCGTGAAGATTATACATCGATTGTAAAAAAAATATAACAGGGACGGAATGAGATGATGAAAGTTTAGTTGAAAAAAAAGTTTTCGTATATCTCAATTTCAAGGAACGATTTTTGCAAACGATTATCAGTGCTTTAAAGTAGAGCGAGATAAAGATATTATGGTTGCAAAGATTATTAATAGAACAGAATACTTAATTTTAGAACTATTAAAAAAGGACGGTTTTCCTGTTCCCAATCCTATTTTATACCTTATTAATAATGCTGAACCTCGCAAAATTTTCTTATTTGAACAATATTTGTGTGGAAATGAATTAAGGTCAGATAGTTTTAAGGAAGCATGGCAAGAAACCGCTAATCAATTAGCAAAGTTGCATTTGAAGTATTGGGGAGCTGACAGAAATATAAAATTTTTTAATGCAATAACAAGCAATGAACAAGATTTCTTAAATGAAGCCGTGGAATATCTTAAATAATTTCTTGCAAAATAAAAATTATTTTGATAACTTGGCACGGTTTTCAATTTTGTCATGTTGATTATTCAGATGTAGTTTATTTGATTTTAATCGATATTTATATGAAAAAAGTATACTATACATTATTAATTATATTGTTTATAGCGTGTAGTGAAGAGGATAATTTGCCTGATAATATGTCACTACCTTCAGAAGAAGAGTATGAAACAGAATTGGTAAATCCTGATTATGTTAATATTGATCAGGAAACAACCCGACTTGTAGAGTGTGATCCCGATAAGGGAAGGTATACATTCACCTCAAATATGTCTACAGAAAAAATACGCCCGGGAAGTATTCTGACTGTTGATGCGGATACTATCGGATACATAGTTATAGTTCAAAGTGTAGAAAAAAAGGGAGAAAACATTTCTATAACAGCTACTCCTGGAAGCATGTGTGATATATTTGCTAATACAGATTTTGTATTGACCACATCTGACCATGGAAAGAGCAGGGCATACCCCTCAAACAATGTATATACTCCGGTTAAAATAGTATATCGTGACGAAAATGGAAAGGCACAAACACGCACAGTCTCACGTGAGGGAAGTCATATAACTGGCGATTTATGGGATTGGGAAAAAGATTTTGACGGAATGACATTTTATAAAGACGAAAATTCAAAAGTATATATGCAGAAAGCAAATTATGGTATTAATATAGATTTGACAATGTATTTGAGTTTTGGTGGACGGACTGTCAATGAAGTAATAAATAATGCTTATAAACAATATAAAAGTAAAGCTCTTGAAGTCAGTGCAATGGTAGAAGGAAATGTTTATTCTAATTTTATACTTCGCGCAGATATTGCTGGTAAGATCCAATATCAAGAAAATGAAGATGAATTATGTAAGCATAATGTGTTTCGCCCGATTCTTGTATGGTTCAATGTCAATGGTGTACCGATTTGTGTAACTCTTAGTGCGGATTTATACAGAGGGGCTTCTATTGAAGCCAATGGGGAAATATCAGCTTATATGGGAGTACAAAATACAGGCACTGCAAATGTAGGCATTAAATGGTCACAGAACGATGGGATTTCACCTGTTAAAGAGATAACATCCGATGAAAAAGCCATTTATCCAACTATTGAAGGAAAAGGAAGTATTACGGCAAAGGCATGGCTTTATCCGAGAATTCACGTTACCTTATATGATTTGCTTGGTCCTTCATTCGACATAAAACCTTACATTGGAAGTCAATTGAAAGGAGGTTTCAGAAAGACACTGCTTGATCCTTCAAACGATTATTGTGCATGGGCATTGAGAAATTTTACGGGAATGGATATTGAATCCGGGCTTAGTTTAATGTTTATGAATTATGAAGTGGAACATTTAACGACCGGTTCTCTTAATGTTTTTGAGAAAGACCTGTTTTGTTCTCCTACTGATATTCATATATATAAAGCCAGTTCTAATGAAATTGTGAAAGACTGTCCCATTACTGTTTCGTTTGAAGTATATGATACTGATTATTTGTTAGGTAAGTCTTCTCCAACGATATTGCCGCAGTTTGTGACTTTTGAGTCAGAAGGTAGGTTATCATCAAAATACGGGATAGCAGAGAACGGAATAGTAACAGTAACATGGACACCGTCGATGGATAATGATATGTTGAAAGCTGTTTTATATAATGAGGCAGGTAAAGTTATCAAAGAGGCTGTTTGGGGCGGTAATGATGCTGTGGATTTAGGATTAAGTGTGAAGTGGGCACCACAGAATTTAGGAGCATCAGTTCCGGAAGAAATAGGTGACTTTTTTGCATGGGCAGAAACAGCTCCACGTAATCCCGAACATTATGATATATTTGATTATATATATGACAATAATCTTCCACTTCAACATATAAGTGGAACGTCTTATGATGCTGCTACTGTGAGAAAAGGAGGGCATTGGCGCATGCCAACAGATGCTGAAGTAAGTGAATTGGAGCATAAATGTACCCGAAAGGAAATTATAAAAAATGGTGTTTATGGTATGCTGTTTACCGGGGCTAATGGTAACAGTATCTTTTTGCCTTATACAGAATCCAGTCATTATTGTGCGCTAAATAATAAGGTAATATATATTGAAGAACCGATAGGATTTTATTGGACTGGAGATATTTCTGACAAAGGTAGCAACATGGCTATATGGTTTAGTTTTGCTAATGATTATTGTTCATTTGCCCATTGTCATGGAGGTGCTTATTCATTAAACCCTATTCGTCCTGTGTGGAGTGACTAATTATTCGTGTAAACCATTAAATATGTGATTTTTTCTTTATGCAACTTTTTATTCGATAATAGTTTTTCTACAATAAATATGAGGATTTCTACCTGAAAATATAATTCTTTTGTTATTGGATAATTTTAGATACTGATTAAACTGCAACTCAATATAATCCATCGGTATCAATCTATCGGTATTCATA
This sequence comes from Bacteroides sp. HPS0048, assembly GCF_964240755.1. Taxonomy (NCBI): domain Bacteria; kingdom Pseudomonadati; phylum Bacteroidota; class Bacteroidia; order Bacteroidales; family Bacteroidaceae; genus Bacteroides; species Bacteroides sp. HPS0048. The sequence continues at coordinate 80,360 of NZ_CAXSVC010000002.1, forward strand.
TTGTTATATTGTATTGTCTGTTGAATAGTACTGTTATTATTCTCATTATTGAAAACTACATATAGTACTGCCTACAAAGATAAAAAAAGAAAGATCGCTTTTAAACTATCCTCCTTTCTTCATTCACTTAAAATACCAACCCCAATATGATTTTATCTGGCATTATTCCAACTTCTGCAAATTTCAACCTGCTTCCTCCAAGTTTAATCGCTGACTTCTTGTAGCAATTAATAAATTCCTCCTTTGGCATAAAGAATGGATAGCCATTACGGAACTCCTCCCTAATAGACGGGAACTTTAAAACCATCGAATCCATGCCCAGTTATGATGTTAGTATCAATAAATAATCCTCTATCACTAAGCAGAGGAATTTTATGCACGTATTCTATTAAAGTCCAGTTACTTATAGAATTACCTACTGCAACTATCTCCTTCCAACCATAGTGATTTCATTTATCAATTGGAGATATTGTATACTTTATTCCTTTGCTACTGTAATCTATCTGAATATTATCACATAGTTTTTTTAAGTCATAGAAAAATGTCTTTTGTTTTTCAGATAGCATCTCTTCCGAAATAATAGTCTTTATAATAGAGACATTTCCATGCTTCTCTCCAAAACAGTAACCTCCTGCCGTTACTGATACAAAATCAATCACTTCATCATTGTAATGTCCTTCAAAACATTGGTAGGTTGTTTCCAAATTCTCATCAATCTCAACACTGGTTAATCCCCAACAGTTTCTGAAGTATTCTTTGATAATTTCAAGCATTGGTAAATTATAATCTTTAAGGATACGCTCTTGGTATCTTCTGAAGAAATGGGGGGCATATATTGTTATTTTATGTGTTATAGGTTGATAAACAGCTGCGTATTTCCCTTCCTTACGTTCATATATACAGTACATACTTATGTTGGGATTATCATGCTGTCCTCTTTTATCAGCGGTAAAAGTTACGACAAAAAGATTTTTTCTTTTGACACTCTTACAGTCATACGAAGTTTTTATTGGAAACTTATAAGACTTCAAAACTTTAGATCTGAAATTCTTACGAAATCGTTCCATTGGTTTATCTAAGTCTGCTAAATCTTTCAATAGTTCTTCACGGATTTCTTGCTCCGTCATTGATGGTACAATCATAATGTATACAATAAATATTAATAATAATCGTCAATTCCGTCCGGTCCATCCCACTCCAAGCCTTTGGCTATTGTGAGAGCCTTTTGTGCTCCACGTTCTTCAAAATATGTACGCCCTTCATGGATATATTTACCATCCTCAAAAGTTATAGAAACAGAGGTGTATTTCTTTATATCCTCTGACAGGCTATGACATATTACCATTATTAGATTTTCATTACATAGAGCAAAATCATCTATAATTTGAGTAGTATATTGATTTCTCGTTATAACTTTCCCAACACAAAGGTTATCAATATATGAAGTAAGTGGAGTCTCACTGATTTGGATAGGGCAAAGTGGGAATTCAGTGGGTATTTCCCATTTACGTTGCAAGGCTGTATCAGGTGAAAGAGCGGGGAACAGAACTTGCCTATATGTATCTTGAATTATCGGAGAATCAGGTTGGGCAAATATCCATTCTCCCATATTACCTGCACTGGAATACGGCTTGCTCGGTTTTTCAGCCCATTTCATAACCCGTTCATAAGCTGCTTTGGCCTCTTCCTGTGTAACCGTTCTCATCCACATTACATCTTGATTTGTACCTGTAAGATCTCTCAAGCAACTTGGATTATCGATGAATTTTTGAATATCACCGTCACATAGGTATTCTATTTTTTTTCGTGTAGCGGGGTTGTTCAATGCATTCTCTAACCTTGTGAGCCATCTCAAATTTTCTGGTCGGTTGTTACATCTGTTAGTATCAATATGGTCTACTATGTCTCTTTTTGAATCATGACTACCATGGAACGCTGTTGCAACAATTATGTGGACTCGATGCCCTCCTATAGTCATATATCCTGTTTTTTCATTCTTAGTACCAAAGAGCCATTGTTCATCCAGTTTTCTTGGCTTGTGTCCATCTTTGGCGTGACGAAAGACTGCTCCATTATCACGAACAGAATAGTGTTCATCTTTATAGGTACAATCTTTGACCTCTGTGTATATATCAATATCTACTTTCATAACGGTTCTAACTTTATTTTCTAAATGAATTATAGACTTCAAGAGCGAATTTTAAAGTATCATACCATTCATCTTCTGATTTATAGTCTAACTTTATATTTATGATACGGGAGTCATGCAGATGATTTGTCGAGATCTCAATTGCAATGCCTTCTTTGTTTTGGAAACTTTCAATAGAGATAAGTCTTGGATGATAGAAATCTTTTGCACGTTCTTGAAAGGTCTCTCCAATTGTAAAAGAGATAGCATAATCGGGAAGCATAAAGTCTGGGACGGGACATCCTTCGTATTTTCCATTCTCACTGACACTAAATACAATGATGGGGGAGGCATTCAATTTTCGTAATGCTCTTGGGGCTACTTCCATAAACTGAGAGACGGCTTTTCTGTTTTGAATATCTTCTTCTGACTCATCCGTCTCATTGGCAAGCTCTAAGTCTTCAGCTAATTCTTTGAAAAAATTACGTCCTAATACTTTGGATATTAATGCAAGTTGTTGAATATCCATATTATTACGAGTGAACAAATTATACACGTTATTCCTTTTACAGCAAATTCTATCTGCAAATTCAACAATTGAAAGTTGTTGCTTGCGAACCTCTTTTTCGATAAGTTTTCCAATAGTTCTTTTTTCTGTCATATTTACGTTCCTTATTATGTTGCAAAGTTATACCTACATGGATAAAGTTCATAAAAACGATGTATCCTGTTATTGTGCATTTTTCCATAACACTATATACTAGTATACATAATATTTACAGTCTATACAAAATTAATAAATATATTGAAGTTAAGAAAGAGTTGTAATACTCATTTCTGCTAGTTTATTGTTTAAGTTTCTATTTTGAAATATTTCATTTGCAATAAAGAGAATTTAAGGTTGATTTAATTTATTTCTAGTCATAAACTGTTATGAAAGCTGCCGCTATGACTTTTAAGGGTTTGCTATTTGCCACGGTATATTTGTTGATAATTTTGCATTTCTTAGTACCTTTATAAAAACAAAAAATAAAGAGAGAAGACAGCTTCTAACTATCTTCTCTCTTTCTCTTAAAACATCAACTTTATAATCACCTTCTCCGGTTGTGCTGTGATCTTAACTTTCTTTACCTGATCCGCCCCAAGTAGTATAGCCGAATTTCTATAGCACTTTATAAATTCTCTCTTCGGCATGGAAAACGTATATCCGAAAGGAACGCCTCCCCAGTAATCCGGTATCCTGAAACCATTAAAACTATGCCCTGTGATTATGTTAGCATCAATATTATAGATCAGCTTTGGATCATAATTCAGCCAGTCTATTTCCCTCTCCCTGTATTTACGGAGAAATGTCAGTTCCAATGTTTTCCCAGATACTTCTCTCATTTGGAATCTGACTCCACCAGCATTAAAGACCTTATCCAGATCCGCCTGAACTTCATTTTCAACCTCATTGACTCCCAGTGTACCCAAATCATACACCTTGCCCGTTATAAATACTTTCTTCTTCATATTACTCCAGGTCTCTTTCAATTAATATTTTAACTTTCCCCGTTTCCCCAGTTTGTATATAGATGACACTCGATACCCCCAAAGTAGCCAGAGCATCATTATACCAGTCCCCAATCCATCGGACCGGTACAAACAGGTTCTTGTCTTCGTCCGAATACAACTTATTATCCCTTCTTGCCTCTTCTATGATATCCTCCTCCTCTACATTCAATATGTCGGCTGCAATAAGAATGGACAGATATTTGGGATCGTCTGCTTGTGGTATCTCCTCTGAATAGGTATAAAGCAGATACAATGCATCCTCAAAACTGCTGACTTTGTGTCTGCTCAAGTTTCTGGCCTGTATCCTTGTATCAAGCATCAGTTCTACAACGGAATATGAAAAGTACTCCTCATTGCCCGTATAGTATTTCTTCAGTTCGTTCTCACTGGTGAAATTTAGGATAGCGAGATCCCGTAACGGCATCTGTGTTAATTTCGGCAGGACCGTTTTTCCGTTCGGGGTTATATAGTTCTCACTGTCTATGTCTTTCACACGGTTATAGTCATTCTCTTCTATCGTACCTTTATAAATTATCTTTTTCATGGTCGTTTGGTTTAGTTTTTTGTGAATAAATGGTTAGTGTAATTCCGAACTCTTCTTGCAGATACCTGGTCAGCCCATAATATGCGTCAACCCTTTTTCGGTTACGTGGCATCATCCCCAGTGCTTCCTTTAGTGTAATCTTGATACAGAGTCCGGTTATAAAAGAGTTTCCGAACCTCTCCTTGAGTGCTGTAATATCCTGTTCGTACTTCTCATTGTGCCTGCTTCCTGTTTTTTCGCTAACATCAGGACCAGAAGCCTTTTCTCCAACCTGACGCTTCAGTGATTCCTCAGGAGGACCACCAAAGAATAAATTCATAATACTCCACATAGCAGATATGCTGTTTTTTCATCATTAGTTAGAAATTGGCGGGATCCTAAGAGAGTTTTGTCATTTTTTAAGGTGAGAAGAAAAAATAAAAAGTACCTTCCGCCATTGTATTCCCTTTACTTCTTGATATATGGTAATTCAAGTAGCAGGATACTTTTGGTTTCAGGTACTCTTTTTGTGTGAGTATTATTGCTTTTTTTGTTTATGGCTTATGAATATCTTAAGAATGTGTATCTAATTCTTTTTTTTCATGTCTTCCCAGAGCTTTTCATAAACAGAAATGAATATGGTATGCAAAACCGGCAAAGTTCTTATTCCACCACAACGTTTACAAGGCTGAGGACAAGAATAGATGGTTGCATGATACTCAATATCTGTTGCTACGAAAATTTTACCACATTGAGTACACCTAAAAATTGTTTTTCCTCTGAACATGATATTCGCAGAAACTGGAGTGATTACTTTGGTAGTTTATTCTCAATGGACAGGGGGTGTCATAGCATTTTGATATTCCAAGTTCCTTTGCTATATATTCCGGTGTCACTACTTGGTACGTCTATCCCATTCATACGGAATTGTTGTATGAGGGCGTCCCTACATCTGCTATTGTTGAATAAATTATATGGAGTTATTCCCATCATATTAATGTTGATCGTGTATTGTTGTCCCCTGTCAATATGTAACCCTCCCAATCTGTCAATATCATGTCGGGCTGTTAAAACAAAAGTCGCCATAGTTACTTCAATTTTATTGTTAATTATCTGATTTTACGTTTTAGACTTTTGAGAGCTATTTCCGGTTCATTCATCAGCCATTCCATTGTCAATAAGGCCGCCGGATAAGTCATTTGACGTTCCATTTGTAGTTGCAAAATAGAATAGCCATTGGTCGCAAAATCTTTTCTACACGATTCATTACCAAGCCAGTATGCCAGATAATCACTAAGTGGCTTGTGCAATTTTAACAATTCTTCGGCAACCAAACGGGCTGTATAAGTATTATACCCTCTTTCCAACAATACATTATATATATAATCCTTTTCCATCATTCTATTTGTTTTTGTTCAAACTTGTCCAATACGTCCATAGCGAAGTTACGTGCATCTATTTCAATAGATTGCTGTTCATACAAACGTTGTCCGAGTACAGTACTTGTATCACCATGATACCCCCATTTACCACCTTCCATTGTCTCTGTCCAACTTGCAACTTCGCTATGGCGAGGATGTATTTCGCAAACATTTACATTATAATCTTGATAAGCGTGCCGTCCTTCATGGACTAATGTGTCCAATACTTCCCTGAACATATTATGGTCATAACCAGATTGTTCGATGTAAGATTTATTTATATCAATAGTTTTGGATTCTGGATTAAATCCTCCAAACAAATGTGAAGGCATTTCTTGTACTCTAATTGGGCATGGTTGCCTATGTTCTATTTCTGCAATCTTTGCTTCCAACTGATTAAGCACATCTGCTTTTTCTGATAATTCCAGATTTTGCCAATTCCCGTATTTAAGTTCTTCACATTCGGAAAACATATCGGAGATTTGTTCAATCTGTATATAATCTTGCGGTGCTTCCAACTGTTTATAGGTTTCCATTATTCCCGAAGAATATATTTCAGAGAAAATCGCTTCTCTGTTAACGTTTTTAGAAGTGTCAATCTCATTAAAACGCTCCAAGATAAAACCTAATTGTTGGGATTGTGCTTCTTTTGACATGTCATTCCAAACATCTGAAGGAATATTCAACTCCTTCAGATATTCAGTTTGCAACTTATTCAGCCCTTCAGAAATTTCCATTCTTTCCGAGCTGGATATTTCTCTTATTTCACTAAATTCTTCTATCATGTTCTTACTTGACTTTTTTGACTTTAATCCAATGTTCATCTGGGGATAAAGATGTAGAAACAATACATTGTCCTACCATTAGCTTGGGAATAATCATACGTTGTTCTTTATTAATACCCATGGATTCCCCAATAGCCTTACAGTCATCCTCAGCAACCAAGCGATGTGTTATTTTTATATTGGTATTCTTAATTGCATCAGGAATCAGACGTGTAGGAACTTGATCTACCAATAACAGTCCTTCTCCATAAGCCCTAATTTCGGATAACATATTGCTGAACATCATGGCTGACTTATATTGCGGCAATTCCGGGTTTTCCCATTTCATCATAACCCGATGGGCTTCTTCCACTACCGTCAGATGTTTACAACCATTATCATTAAAATCAACCAGTCCTATCTCTGCTTTCGCCGTACAATATTCATAAAGGAATTGCAGTATCAACGCCATAAAGAAAGACTTGTCCACATCATCCCCTACATAAGAAAGGTTAATGATACAAGGTTTTTCAAACAACTCATGCCAAGACGTGGAATGGACAGTATTCAACATTTCACCTTTCCAACCACGTTTCAAGCTGTCTATACGAGTATTCAGACAGGCTTTCATATTCCGTTCCACTCGCTCCTCGTATTGGCGGTTTCCTATTACTGAATCTACAGCCAAACTCATACTATTCAATGTAGGAGAAAGTGTCTGGTTATAAACCGGAGTTTCATTAAGCCAATCCGTAGTCTTGTTCTGATACACAGTGTATATCAAATCTTCCATTAATACAGGTAGTATATCATACATAGGGAATGCCGCAGCAAATGTTGATTTTAACCTGTCTATATGCGTCAGGACATTAGGCTCTTGCTCCTTATTCAGCCAAACTATTTCAAAAGGATTAATTTTTAATTGTTTTAGTAGTATTTCTTCTCGGCTTCTCTTATCTTTATAAGACTTACATCCGGGGATAAAAATAGAAATAGGATTATCAGGATGTTGTTTATTATATTCAACAGCCCAATCCACATACTCGGTTTTTGCAGGTTCTATAACTAAAAAAGGAACATTGTCAGACAGGTTGTTCAATATGGCTTGCACTGTGTTTGTTTTTCCAGTCCCATTAATGCCTGATAGCAAGATGTGTTTGGAGAGAAGATTTATTGGCAATTTATAAGAAATTTCAGTTTCAGAACCACCATACAACAGTTTCCCAAAATCAATTGTTCTTTCATCAGGATTGATTTCAGGCTGATTCAAACTAAACTCCGGTGAACTGTCTATCACGCTAATCCCTGGAACAGAGCGAAGTGGAAAATTTATTAAATAAGAAAGTTCTTTTGTTGTAAGCACAGTCTTTAATTCCTTATAGTGCTCACCTAAAGGATGGTCGAAACGTTTCCCTTTTCGGGTATTAATCATCAAAGTAGGTGCATTCAGATGGGCTAAACTCATTTCACGTAAAGTCTTTCCATTATTTCTGTCCTCTTCATCCAAAATACCGGAAATGTCATGTACACGAATTGGTTCAAAAATAGATTCCTGTCCGCTTAATATTGAACGTAATTGTAAAGCAGCTCCTTGAATATCCGATCTCTTTTCTGCCATAAGATACGTTCCGACTTTCCACAAACCGATAGCTTTTCCTGTTTCCAATCGTTTTGAATGATAGAACAAATGTTCTGATACAGCCTCAATGTGCTTGTTTACAATATTTCTACTTAAACTTTGAGATTGACTTTCATTCGTTCCGTAAGTATCTGTAGTTCCTTTTGTAGTTGATTCGGATGTGCTTGTTGACCTTGTTGGTGCTGTACCTGTTAATATATTGCCTATTCCTGCTAAACCTACAGTTGCTCCCAGCATATTTGCAGCTGTAGGTAACAATGCTCCGGTTGCATCGGACAATCCGTCGAGTAAAGATCCTGCTGCCGGAAACACGGATGCGGCCAGGCCTAATCCTGTAGCTTTCAATGCCAGTTTGCCAAGTTTTGAGAAATCCCGCTTCTGAACACTTTCGCTTGTTCCATGTGTATAACTGTTGGAAGTCGAATGGGAATCGGATGTCCCTCTGGATAAACTTTCTGTCACATTCATGGATTTTAATGATTCCGCTTGACCATTCATCTCTCTGCATTGATAAAGCATGAAATCGGCATCGTTTGACTCAATAGGGTCTGCAACAACCAGATACGCATAATGTTTACTTTTACTCATTCCAGCCATGAGTTTGTCTATCGTAGCCGGGTACAGGTTTTTATATTGACCTTCCATAGATGGAATTCCGGTCAAGGCATAAATATTTTCGAAAATATCATTTGATACATCTTTCTTAAACCTTGCCAGGTTTGCATCTGCTTCTGATATAATTAAAGTCTGCAATCCCGGCCATGTACCTTTTATAAACTCATTCAAGTATTTGACTATGCTTTTGGAATGTATATTCTCTCCTGTGGCACGTAGTCCCAGATATAATTTAGTTTCGACTCCATTACCCACAATCAAAAATAATAATTGTGTCTCTTTGGGTAAAAAGCATGAGTACAGAATCTTTTGTATGGCAGTAAAACAACTTTCAGCCGACTCTTCCAGTGGTTTGCCTATTTGTCTGATTTCAATCCAAGCTGCTTCTTCCCTCAATGTACTAGGAATCGCTTCCAATGAAAAGATGTCATTCAAACTTTTGTCTCCAATCTTCTCCAAATATTTACGCTCTGTACAAAAAGATAGTGATTGGGACAATGCTGTGGCAGCTAATACTTTAGCAGCCGGTTCTAATGTTTGCATTTGATTTTCCATATTCCTAATCAATTAAGATTCGTGCCTTTTTTAAACTTTCTTTATAGCCTTGTAATAGTTGAAAAGTAGTCTGACTGACAGATTGCTTTATTGCTTTGTTTCGTGAAATGGATTTATAAATTGACTGGCGGATATTTTCTTGAATATTCTCCCATTCTTCACTAATTGAATTGTAAACATTAAGCCTGTCCTTCTGTCCCAGCTTCTTTTGCATGGCTGCCTGTTTCTTCTCTTCGTCGGATTTGCCAAAAAATATCTCTCCGAGGAATGTCGCTCCGCCCACAAGCCATGCCAGAGGTCCGCCCAACAAGATGGCAATGGCTCCACCAATAGCTGCTCCGGTAATAGCACCCGCCCAATTGGTACTTTCAGAAGCTATTTTTTCTGAAATAGAATTTAAAATATCATTTAAGTTAATATTACCGGCATCAAATGTTCTGATATTCAGATTTGGTCTGGGAATATTTATTCCCTGATTCGAGTAATGAGCAATGATATTTTCCACTTTTCGTTGTATCTCGCCTGTATTTTCCAATATTGTTTCTTGCATAAACGAAATGATATTAGGAGTTACTTCCTTTATTCCCTGTTGAACGTTGTCAGTTATAGAAGTTTGTAAATCATAAAGTGAATAGTCTTCTTCCGAGTCTTTAAATGCGGTAGCTGTAGCACCTATTTCATCTGTTATACGGTTCCAAAGGGCATAAGCAAATTTTTCCATGAAAGAATCATAAATAATATCACTGTTTTGAAGCCTGTCTATCGTTTCTTCCAACCCATCGTCTATTCCTTCTGTCCGTAAATCCATACGGGCAACTTCGGCTACCCCCTGGGAAATTGTCAAAGAAGGATCCTGGTCTTTATATATTTGCGATTCCGGTATGTTCCAACACCTGCTCACAAGCGGTTTGATAAAGTCCATTCGTGATGCTCCTCCGGTTAAAAAAACGCCATGAATGGGAGCGTTATTGATATGGTTAGTAACAAAATCATAAGCTGCGTTCTCTATATCTTTTATATAGCCTGTTTGTTCCAGGAGGGAATTGAGTTCTCCCGGTTGAAACATGATCTTGAAACGGTCGTCTTCAAAGGCTTCGTCATCAATGAAATCCTCAAAATTTATCGTCTTTTTAACTCTCAAAGACGAGTCAAAATAGACCTGCTCCTTAACCTTTCGCGCCTCGAAGAGAAGAAATGGTACTAAACGGGGGTAACTGTCTTCGAAGCGGTGGATAACAGGATATTTATCTTCGCATTCCTTAAAAATCGTTTTTTCGATGAATGATGCTCCGCAATCATAGCCGTGGTCTATTATGTTCCCGTCCGCCCCCATATAGGTGAAATCTAAGGTACTTGATCCCATATCAAATACAACCACTCCTTTTTCTACACTTTTTCCTATTCCGGATGTTACATCATGATGGGCCCGGACAAATGCGGCCCTGGATTCTTTAGTCAGTCCGTCAATAGGTAACCCTGCCCGTTTGGCCATTTGCAGGTATAAATCCTGTGTGGTTTTATCCCAGCCGGAAGGAGTTGCAATATAGATCAGATGATTATTGTCAGTCAACATGGCGGAATTGTTTTCACGAATACGGCGATATACTTCTTGCATATAGCGTATCATCAACTTTTCTGCTTTTCCATTTATATCCTTGGGAGCTTTTTTAAAACAAACATTGACATTTGCCTGTTTTAGAATTTCGGGATTAAAAGCCGAGTCTCCGATATAGGCTGCTCCGCTATCCAAAACCGTAATGGCAGAAGGGATTACTTTTTTATTTCCACCCATCTCAAGGTCTTTGGCTGGATCTAATTGTTCAACAGGTGTATCCCATTGTAGTGGGCAAATAGCTGCAGAAGTTTCACCATGTCCCAAGTCAATACCGACTATATATTCAATTTGTCTTTTATCCATATTTATGTTGTTGTCCGTAGTGGAAGTGGAAAAAGAACTGGCTGGTTCAGAAAAATCACATGATTGTGAATAAGAACAACTGGTTTCATCAGAAATTTGATATGTTCTACCATTAATTATGCCAACAGGCATTTTCCTAATTATTATATTTATTACTTGGCTAATAGGGGTTGAAGATAAAAATTCCACTTTATCCAATCCGCAGTGGGAATGAAAAGTCTCGTATAATAATTCTTTGAGTTCATCCTGATTCAATCCAGCATATCCCACACTATTACTTTCTTCTAAATTTGAAAAAGAAGAACATTGTTTTATCATTTGCAGGATGTGCGTTCTTATATTTTGATTTGAAGTATTCATTATTATATCTCCTGATCTTTTTTATTTGATTTTATTAATAAATCTCCGATACAGATATCGTTCTGATTAACATCAAGTAGTAGTCCACAATTGTCATTAAATAAGGGCATTGTACATAAGTTTCCATATTTATTTTAAAATTTCCGGTATAAAAATTCTTCCTTTCAATACAACATTATTCTCTTTTACAATAGCAGGCAATACTTGGGTAAGTTTTGTTGTATTAGGATTTTCTATTAGATCAAACCAGTTTTTATGTTCTTCTGTATACTCCTCAACAGTCAAATTATAATTATCCAGTACCTCTGCTATATCTTCAATGCGTTCTTGAATTTTTCGCAAGAATTTTTCATCTTCGTTATGGGCACGTTTATACCCGATCAAGGATTGCACGCTTTCCAGTAAAAAACGGTATTCTTTTTCCAATGTCGGTTTCTCCTGGTTTTCATATTTATATACCACTTTATTAATTTGTGCTCTGAATGTATCAATCAAAGAGTCAACGCTCTCACAAATGCTTTTTATAATGGAGAGAAACAAGTCAACATTCAGTTGAGACTGTACTACTTTAGTTTTTTCAAGGGTCTCAGGAAGCATCTTAGAAATAGATTGCGATCCAGAAGAGGCATAATATAATACAATCGCCGTACCTGCTATTGCTCCGAATACTGCTCCCCATGTACCCAGTAATATACCGCCAATTCCGCCACCTATGGCAGTACCAGTCAAGGTCACGGGATATTGTTCTTTCTTCAAGCCTGTTTGAATTATTGGTGATTGTGTTTTAGGCTTAGGTTCTTGAAGAATAATATCCGGAGTTATTTCTTTTGTAATAGACTGCTGAGCATTTAACAAAGAAAGGGCAGCTTGTAGTATATAATCTTCTGACTGTGTAAGCCCCTGTCTAAAATCTCCCTCATTGTTAAACATTTCATTCAGATAATCATTGATAATACCCTGAATGCGTGAAGAATCAGAAGGTAATTTTAATCCTTGTAACTTTGTTCCTAACACCGACTGATTGCTTTTAAAGATAGAGGTAAGTGATTGTAAAGCCATAATATATCAACTATTATACGCTTATAAGTCCCCGGAATTCAGCATTAGATTCGTATAAAAGCAAAGGCGTGAGGACTTGTCTGCTATTCATCGAAAAACAGGCATCGCCAAACGCCTAATCAGAAATGAATAAAAACAATACTCTCACGCCGTTCTGGTATGAAGATATAGCACAAGCTAAACAACATATACAAAACAGATGAGCGTCATGTCCGTAATCCTTCTGATTTTGAAATTGGCGATTTCGTTTTTCAGGATGTGTGGCAAAAACGCTTTCACTACACCGGTCATTTCTCTAACCAGATGTTGCAAATATACATTTTTGTTTTGAACATGACGCTCTTATTTGAGTATTTTTTTACCTTTACCAATTGTTTGATGCAAACATAAAGTTATATGTTTTCTTATAAAAGGATTTTGAGAACGTTTTTTATGGAGAAGATAAGAAAGTCTCAAAATCACCCTAAAATGATACTGTTTTATGAATGACGAACTTGAAATACTACAATGTTTGATAGAGAATAGAATATTTGCTCCGTCTCCTTCTGCTCTGGCAAAAAGACTTGCATACAAAGGGAAAATGACCATTTATCGTGTCATGGAAGGAAAGGTTTCTTTTAGGGTGGTACATGATGTCTGGAGAAAACTGTTAAAAGAGTTCCATATCACAGATGATATACCTTATTTTATTGGACGGGTTTGCTATATCACTAAACTTTTCCATAATGCCATCCTCCCCGAAATGAATACCAAACATCCGGAGTGGATAGAAAATGTGCTTATATCTTTGATAGATGATATATATGTCTATAATTCCGATAAGTTTAACAAGGAATTTGTGCCAATACTTAAAGATTTTAGAAGGGACGAACCGGATGTTTATTGGGGGATGGCAGTATTGTTTTATATAAAAGCGAAGGGCTATGATCCATATGGGAGGGCTACGGAACAAATACTATATAAGTTTCTGGATCGTTTGGACAGTTTCTTGTATACGCTATATCCTGAGAATAATATGGCACATCAAGCAGCTTGTAATCTAAAATCATTAGCGGAGCGAAATAAAGATAATAAAAACATATGGTGGTTGTTATATAATGGGACCTTGATATTGCGTTATTATACAGATCCAAAATTTATCAATACTGCCATAAAATGCTTTCAACTTTTAAATTGGCCCGCCAGAAGCTACTGGATAATCCCTAAGACAAGCTATCAAGAAGGAGTCCAGGCATGGTTGATGGTTGAAAACAACTTTAATACTGCTACCAATGGATATTACATATTACTTCAACTTGAAACAGGAAAAGATACAAACACGTTTAAAGCCCAAGATATGTGTGTCTTTCAGTTTTGGACAATAGATACAGAGGAAGATTACCCAATTTTACAGACTAGCAAAATGGTTAATAAAAAAAAGGAATTTTGCCATTATCTTTATGACTACGACTCTGATGACCGAATATTAAAAATTACTCCCAATCCGGATACAGGAAATCTTCATAAACTTCCATTATCAATGTATCAAGTAAACTTGTCCGAGCCTAAGGGAATAAACGAAAAAATCTGGAGTCGTATATTTACTAAGTTTGACAAAGGTATAGGGGAAACCATTTATAAAAATGCTTTAGAGAATTTTTTAGGTATTAGTAATCGTAATAATGAATATACAATAAAAGATGTTATTATAACCAGGTCAGATTTCCTGCTTATTCTAACAGAGGCTGGAGTGGATAAAACATATCAATTGCCTATTAGCGCCTATTCTTTTTTATCAGATATCAATCCATCTTGTAGTATTATGATCACTGAACATAAAGATGATTCTGAGATATATGTTGAGTGGGATTCTTTGGGGTATGCTATAAAATTATCTGAGTTTACGTTGAAGAGTTGACACATATGAAGGTATATGGAGCATTGATAATTTAAAGGGAATAGGTCTGCAGGTATACGCTTCCGCGATAGCGTATTGAGAGCCCAGTTGTAGTTTACTTCTTTTCTTAGTTTCTTTTTTGCTGTTATCCGTTTCCTTTCAGCTTTTGATTCCTATAATTCCTGCCCTCTTCTTTTTTCTGGTACAACCTCATTCTGTCCTTTCCGAAGTCTCCTCTGTTGGCATTATAATTATTGATAACCATAGCTTCTATATCAGCTTTATCAATCCCATGCAAGCCAAATGTTCCGGTGAGATATGCCAATGCATTTTCATAGAGCACACCATACTTGCATAACCATTTAGCTCTTGACAGGATAGACTGATGCCTGTGACCGTCCTCGTAGGATTCAGGATATTCCAGGCGCCACTTCTTATCTATGTAATTGATCAGTGTCTTGTCTTTCCATTGTATCTGAAAACAATTATTCTGGATTATTTCTGCCAAGGTATGAGTAAAACTATTGCTTATGTAGCCCTGATTATAGCTTTTTATAGGAGTTGCCCTCACTGACGGGGAATGCTCAAAATGATAAGGGGTAAGAGAATCCCGCTGCGGATTGATATAGATCTCCGGATCCGAACTTAGGAAAAATGTCCGGCTAAGATTACCGCATTTATCATCAAACTGTGCTACTCCTGGGTAGAGTTGTTCTCTAATACATCTGAAGAGCTCATTATGATACATAGGGTTTGTGTTATCATGAATCATTGCCACTTTTACTCCTAATCCACTCGGTGAAAACCAAAGTGCATAGATATAAAGACGGTCTGCATTATCAATTAGGTTTCTCTTGAATTCTCCGGCATCAAGGTGGCTTTGGAAATGGTCAAAATCCAGAACCAACACATTGGAATATTCCCTGAGATTTTCCGGATCATCATTCCGGTAATCAAATACGCCAGAGGGAGCAATCATTGGTAACAACTTCTTCGCCTGCTTGTATTCTTCTTCTGTCGGCATAGATCTGAGTCTTACCGTTTGCTGGAACAGTTCTTGATTATCCCTGATCATACCCAGGACATAATCAAGGTTATAACGGATTTTACTTTTTGAATCATCCGCATTATTGTAGTAACTGACTGTTTTGTTAATCATCATATTTGGGATTTTTATTATTGTCATTCTCTCTACACATAACCACTCTTTTTCATTGGAGGTGCTATGTTCAGTATTTATGGTAATAGACTGGAATAAAAGTAATATAAATAAATAATCAAATAAACAAGAGAGAGACCACTTCGTGCTCTTTCCTAAGTGATGAGAGAAGGAGAGATAAAATGTTTAAAGTTTTTTTCTGTATCACTTTGAGAGACAGCGTAGCGGTCTATTTAATCTATAAAACTTGTATATCTATGATTTATCATATTTATTGCTTCTATCTATCAATTCTATAATTATTTATCTACCTCCTTTTTTTTACTTCTTATATAATTTAACTAGTTTATCGAAAAAAAGCGGGTAACTTATAATGTTATTTATTCTTATCTACCAATTCTATTTACTAACTGTCTACTTACTTTTTTTTGATCCTTATATAATTTAACTAGCCCATTGAAAAAGAGCGGGTAACTTATAATTATTATTCATATTTATCTACTATTTCTATTTTCAATTTTATTTATCAATTCTATTTATTATTTATATCTACCCGCTTTTTTTTACTCCTTATATAATTTAACTAGCCCATTGAAAAAAAGCGGGTAAGGTATTATAGTATGGTTTTAGAGAAGGAAGGGCAGGCTGGAACACTATACCCAATCCTTCTTTACCTACTCGATAAGTAAGGTTATTTTGATTTTCTCTAACACCCTTATCAGTTTATTGTATCTACGTCTTTCCCTTGCACTTCTCTTTATCCCCAAATTCTCCAGATAATCAAAGCTGACCTCTTTGGTGTATTCCCAGTCCATACCGATAGCATTTCTCATATCCTCATCAGCCATAGCCAGTTGTATAATTTCGTTCTTTAGGTTACTCCGGATATTCATTCTATCCAACCTGTTTTTCCAGTCAGATGATTCCCGGCTATGTGACGAACTGATTACCCTGTTCTCATTGAAGTACGCATACATTCTACCTATGAAATCATACTTGAAGTCATCCGTATAATATACCGTATAAGTACCACCGTCGTGTTTTCTTATGCCTATTCTTGTGATTAACTGACTGAAGAACCAGTCTTTCTGATTCTGTGTATCGGTAGTGGTTCCATAAGCCCGACGTATTCTGGCTGATTCTATATTCGGCAAGGTCCAGTCACCGCACATTACAATCTGGTCTATATCCCGGTAATTATTGGTACTCTTGTTATCTGAAGAACCATAATAAGTAACAGTGAACAGTTCCTTGGGGACACCCTTTAGTAGTAAAGCCTCACTGAGTTGTTCTGCATATTCTGATTTACCCGGACCGTCGTCACCCCCGTTGATATCCTTCCAGCATACGACCAGGGTAGGTTTGTTTATAAGCATGGCTATACGGTTGGTAAACTCGTCAAAACGTCGGGGATTGAGATTTCTTCTGAACAGTCCGAAGTCTATTTTCCGGAATTCAGTCACACAGTTATATTTCCGGTCCACATCAAGAAGCCTGAAGTTTCTGGAGTCCTTGAACAAAAGATCCCCTGCACCTTCGAAGATCAGTACATGCGTATTTATGTAGACTCCCAAAGGACACAGGTCAACGGGATAGAATGTGATGCCTGCCTTGTCACTCTCCGAGAGCATCCATGAATCATAATACTGCGGAATCAGGTTTAATGCCACATCACGCTTAATACGGTTAATCCGGTAAGACTGGTTAAAAAGATCATTCTTGGTATTCCTGATGAAATGGTCGTAATAAATCCCGATTTCTTCCGGTGACATACAAATGATATTGCCCGTATCATCGGTTTTACTGAATACTCCCAGTATCGTCCGGTCGAATTCCACGAAAGGTCTGATAAATGTGGGAGTCTCGTCAAACAGGATATACCGTCTAAGATCCGGTCGTACCATTAGTTTCCTGAAATCCCCGTCAAATGAATCTACGGGTACTTGGGGACGGTAAATGAGGAAATAATTGATCAGGTCAGTCCAGAAACGTACATGTGTGATCAGGATAATCTTTTTCTCCATAAGGATCTCGGGATTGTCCCTGTATTGATTCAGAAAGGATGAACGCTCCTTGTCACTGGATATGATCATAACGTCACTTTCTCTCAATATATCACCATACCCCAATTCCCTGTTCACCAGGTTAGCCAGAATCCAGTCATACATCTTGCCCAGTTCGTCACGGGTATCGACACAATACAGAATCCCCGAGTTATATTTCTGTCGGATCAGACTCTTGATTGACTCTGTTTTACCGCTACCACAACCTGAGGAAATGATATAGCCTCCGTTATCATCCGGGACATCGATTACTCCCGTACTGAGTTGCATCCTGAATCCGTCACCAGTCGAATTGGGGATTATATTGAAAAGCTCTTTCATACATCACCTCCTTCCTGTGTGTCATCTATGACAATCCATTCGGCATGATGTCTTTCTATCAGGAAATTCAGATAAGACTGTACGTCCTCTTCGTCAAAATAGCCTTCGTCGATATCCGGTGACATTTCTTCCCAAAGTTTAAAATCCTCTCTGATCTGTTCTATGAGTTCCGATTTCTTAATTACTATTGTATCCATCTGTGTATCTATTGTTTTTGTGTTATTGCTGTATTTTTATCCAAGCCACTCTTAGTCTTTTGTGAGTTGATATTCAGGGTTACTCCGAAAGTACGTAAGCAGATATTTCCTTAATCCCAAGTATGCTTCGATCTTTGGATAATCCCTTTCACATATGCCCTTGAAATCTTTGAGAGACACATTAATGACCAAGCCTTCATGCAGATCGTATCTCTCCTGTAATCTCTTGATATCTTCCCGATATCTTCTGGGTATTTTCTGTGGAATTGTTTTTTCGCTGACATCAGGACAATCCCTTACCTGACGGTCTGATATAGAACTATCTTTCTTACCAGATAATATAATATTTGTTTTCATGCATATATCAAGCTTTCGAGGGATTTGAACGGCGAAACAGACTTTTTTGATAAGAGAGAAGAGAATGGTACTATTATAGTGCTATTATCAAAATGGTAACTTTATGGTAGCGTAAGATGGAAAAGAAAGTAAATTAATTACTACCGGAAGGAGAGTAAAAGAATGCATGGCTTGTTACATAAAATATATAATGCTGTCCTATTATATATATACAACAGAACAGCATTACAAATTGCAGAACGATAATTACATCCTTCCAAATACATATTTTATAACCTTGGCATTAGCTTGGTTTTCATTAATAAAGTCTCTTTCAATATAGATATCAGTTACTTTCATTGCCTCATCAACATGATTTAATGCCGAGTGTACTGTGTACTTATCAATGCCAACTTTATTGAGAGCAATGGTGGCCCAAGAGTGGCGGGCTGCATAGAATTCTAAGTCATCTACTTTTAACAATTTGCCTATTTCTTTCAAACCTGCATTAATGGCCCTGTTAAAGTTGTTGGCTGTATTGTACATTTGATAGAATCTGAATACTTTTTTATCTGTGTAATCTTTGTACTTCTTTATGAGAGAAGATAGGATAGGGAGAATGCTAACTTTCATCTTTGCTTTATCAAGCCTTCTTCCTGTGGTTTTACTTCTATAATAAGTGATTACGTTTTCTTCAATTTCATCACAACTATGTAAATCAACAGAGTTCATTCCCATTAAACAGAAGGAAAGAATGAAACAGTCTTTAGCTAGATTAAATGGGCAGTTTCTTTCCTTACCATTGGCATTGCAGATATAGGGTAACATTAATATTTGATTAATTACTTCTGCAGTTAATGCTCGTTTACGTGTAGCTTCCTGTTTGGGGACTTCAATGTGTTCGAATGGAGAGTGAGGTATCAGAATGATGTTCTTATCATAATCGTTGTATTTCTTTTTGGCTTCATTGAAGAGATGTCTTATGCTTCCCAAATAGAGTGAAACTATCCTATTGGAAGGTATTCGTTTACCCTGCTTCTGTAATTGAAGCACCTGTTTTTCTCTTTTGAGATTGAGGTGAGCTTTGAAGCCATTTAGAAGTTGAGAGGTCACTTCATCCGTCTTTAAATGCTCCTTGCCTAAATAGCTTATGAAGGAATTGAGGGCAGACTGATAATTCTTCTTTCCTTTGATGGCTGTCGTCTCTAGCCATTCCTTACAAAACAGAATGAAGTCTATTGGCTGTGTTTGTTCTCGGTCTGATTTGAGGAAGGCTAAAATATCATCTAAGGTGTAGTGATTTACCTCTAACTGGAGTTTGGCACATTTCTCTTGGTAGGTATTGATTAGCTTATCTACCTCTTTTTTTACAGTAGTTCCTTCCTTGAAATTGAAGGACTTGGTTAAATCTTTAGAGGTTACAAACAGACTGCTTGATAGTCTTTTAACCTTTCTGTCTTGGGTAAATCTCACTTTGACGTTGTAAGTTCCGTCACTTCTTTGTTTGTCTCGTTGGACTTCTGCCTTGATTGTTAGCATTTTAATCTATTAATTTGGGGTCAACAATAGGTCAACAACAAGGAATATTAGGTAGAATTTAGCCTGATTTCAGTCTCCAAATAACCGCTACCAACAAAAAGAAAACCCTCATAAGTATTTAACTTACAAGGGTTTTTGTTGGGTGGAAGACCGGACTCGAACCGGCGACATTCAGAACCACAATCTGACGCTCTAACCAACTGAACTACATCCACCATGTTTGCGTTTCTCTAACGCGGTGCAAAGATAGATATAAACTTTTAATCTGCAAATATTCCATGAGATTTTTTTAATAAAAAGTGTACTCTTTTATTCCTTTGTTATGCTTCCTAAATAGTGATTGAGCATCATTTATGAAGATTTTCAGGTGGTTACGCTCTGTAACAGAAAGTGAGTCTGCCGGATAATTAATGGGATATAATATATGATTTTTTTTTCGGGAGAGAACGGGACGTGATGTCCACACTAAGCTATAACCGCAATTGGCTACACGAGTGACACTATCTTTTTCGAGTTCTAACTTAAATAGTAAACCACCATCAGTACGCCGGGCAGACATATTAGAGATGAAATTTCCGAGAGAATAGACTACCACATGCTGATTTCCGGTTATACTGTCCGTACGGAGCTCCATGGGTTGCACTACGTGTGGATGCGAGCCGATAATGTGGGTAACTCCCTGCTGTAATAACCAGTCTGTGAGATTCTTTTGTTCTTTATTGGGAAGTGACTGATATTCATCACCCCAATGCATGCAGGCAATGAGGGCGTCGGGATGTTGTGCCCTGGCAGCTTCAATATCTTGTGCCATTACTGCCTTATCGATATAGTTTACCACATTGGGAGAGATTACTTTGATACCGTTTGTACCATAAGTATAATTTAAAAGGGCAATGCGAAAGCCGTTTTTTTCCAGCAATAAAGGGTATTGCTGTTCTCGTGATTCAGTATTGACATAAGTTCCTGCATGTGGAATTTGTAATGAATCGAGCATTAGCAAGGTCCTCTCTAATCCTTTTTTACCTTTATCAAGACAATGGTTATTGGCCGTTATCAAAACATCGAAACCTGCATCGCGAATGGCGAAAAGATATTCATCCGGTGCACTAAAGGCTGGGTAGCCGCGATAGGGTTTTCCACCCAATGTTACTTCAAGGTTTGCAATTGCGATATCTGCCCGGTTTATTTCTTCCTTAACGAATTTAAAACAATCTGAATAATCGTATCCTGTAGAGGTACGGGCGGCATTAATCTGCGCTTGGTGCTGCATAAGGTCTCCCGCAAAGAGGAGGGTGAGCCGTGAGGTGATAATGCTATCTTTTTGACAGGAAATAGAATCCGAAGTATTAATAACAGAATCTCTCCTTTCCTGCGACATGGATGTGCAGGAGTAGGAGAGAAAGAAGAGGATTACCAAAGAGATATTTCTCATTTATAGATGGCTTTTTTACCCGCCAACAATGTATTCTTCATTAAAGAAACAATAGTCATCGGACCTACACCTCCCGGCACAGGAGTGATGTATGAGCACTTTGGTGCTACTTCGTCGAATTTAACGTCGCCTGTCAGCTTAAAACCGGATTTTTTGGTAGCATCGGGTACACGTGTGGTACCTACGTCGATGATTACTGCACCTTCTTTTACCATATTTTCTTTTACGAAATTCGGTTGTCCTAAAGCGGCAATGATGATATCGGCTTCCTGACATTCTTTTACCAAATCGTGGGATCGACTGTGGCAGACAGTCACTGTTGCATCGCCCGGATAGGCTTTTTGCATCATGAGGGCAGCCATGGGCTTACCGACAATGTTACTGCGTCCCAGTACTACGCACTTCTTCCCTGAAGTTTCTATCTTATAGCGTTTTAGCAGTTCAAGAATACCGTTCGGGGTGGCAGACACGTAACAAGGCAATCCGATGGACATACGTCCCACGTTGATGGGATGAAAGCCATCTACATCCTTCCGATAATCGATGGTTTCGATTACTTTTTGTTCGGAGATGTGTTTGGGTAAGGGTAATTGTACGATAAAGCCGTCTACGTCCGCATCTTCATTGAGTTCGCGTACTTTGGCCAACAGCTCCTCTTCTGTCACATCACTTTCATAACGGATGAGGGAAGATTTGAAGCCACAAACTTCACAGGCTTTTACTTTGGCAGCTACATACGTTTCGCTCCCTCCATCGTGGCCAACAAGGATAGCAGCCAGATGAGGACGTTTGCCACCGTGGGCTACAATTTCTGCCACTTCAGCTGCAATCTCTTGCTTTACTTGCTCGGAAATGGCTTTTCCATCTATAAGGGTCATGTTCAATAGTATTTTGGTGATGGGCAAAAGTAAAATAAATAACTGAATCAGCCAAAAGGAATTCATTTTTTGTCAATAGCCGATTTATAGATTATTAATGGAGCGAAAAGCTTGGGGAAGAGGAACGGGTATTTCATCAAAATAACGGTTATATGTGAAACTCACTCACTTTTTATTTGAAATCGGTTTGATTGGAACTTTTTTGTGAATTAATGGTACGAAAAAAGGAGAAAGCCATAGCTCTCTCCTTATATACTGGTTTTGTTTCAATCTGCTTTATGATTAACGAACCAAGGTCACAAAATAAAAACACCAAAGTCAAACGTTTACTCCTTAGGAGATTAGCGTTTCATTTTTGGCATCATTTTACCCATCTTGCTGCCAGTTACCATTTTCATCATTTTACGGGTCTGATCAAATTGTTTCAGCAGGCGGTTTACTTCCTGAATAGTTGTACCACTACCTTTAGCGATGCGGGTACGGCGTGAACCATTCAGTATTTCCGGATTGGAACGTTCTGCAGGAGTCATAGAATGAATGATGGCTTCAATGCTCTTGAAAGCGTTGTCGTCAATATCAATATCTTTGATGGCCTTTCCTACACCAGGGATCATAGATGCAAGCTCTTTGAGGTTACCCATCTTCTTGATCTGAGCTATTTGGCTAAGGAAATCATTGAAGTCGAACTGATTCTTGGCAATTTTCTTTTGCAGACGTTTTGCTTCTTCTTCGTCGTACTGTTCTTGTGCACGTTCTACCAGTGAAACGATATCACCCATACCTAAGATACGGTCTGCCATACGTGCGGGATGGAACTGATCAATAGCATCCAGCTTTTCACCTGTACCTACAAACTTAATGGGCTTGTTGACAACCGAACGGATAGAGAGTGCTGCACCACCACGGGTGTCACCGTCAAGCTTAGTCAATACTACACCGTTGAAGTCGAGGCGATCATTAAATTCTTTTGCAGTATTAACAGCATCTTGTCCGGTCATGGAGTCTACCACGAAAAGGATCTCATTCGGGTTGATGGCTTTCTTAATAGCAGCAATTTCGTTCATCATCTCTTCGTCTACAGCCAAACGCCCGGCTGTATCGACGATTACAAGATCGTATCCTTTGGCTTTAGCTTCTTTAATTGCATTTTGTGCAATTTCTACCGGATTCTTACTATCTGGTTCAGAGTACATCGGCACTTCAATCTGTTCAGCCAGTACACGAAGCTGTTCGATAGCAGCAGGACGATACACGTCACAGGCTACGAGCAACGGTTTGCGATTCTTTTTAGTTTTGAGCATCCGGGCCAGCTTTCCGGAGAAGGTAGTCTTACCCGAACCTTGCAGACCGGACATCAGGATAACAGCCGGATGACCATCTGTATCAATCTCAACGGTTTCTCCACCCATCAACTGAGTAAGTTCGTCGTGAACGATTTTCACCATCAACTGGCTTGGTTTCACAGCAGTAAGTACGTTTTGTCCCAACGCTTTTTCTTTTACTGTATCGGTAAAAGTTTTCGCTACCTTGTAGTTAACGTCGGCATCCAACAGGGCTTTACGCACATCTTTCAGTGTTTCTGCTACATTGATCTCAGTGATTTTACCTTCACCTTTTAAAATCTTAAACGACCTCTCCAGTCTCTCGCTTAAATTATCGAACATATTTTATACTAATTACTGATTACTAAACTTATAGATCAGTTTGCCACAGAGGATACAAAATTTTAGGGGAGTAGTGAATAGCGATAAGTAATTTAGTATCATGCAGCATGATAGTGCAGCCTGTTAATCACTAATCACTTATCGCTACTCACTAAAAAACTGTCCCCTCTGTATCTTCTGTGGTAAACCGGGATGCAAATGTACAAAAATCTCTTGTATTTATATCTTTTTATTCTGCCATTTTGCTTTTTTGAAGTAAATATAGCTTGTGGTGAGTAACAATGTATAGTACACAATCTCAATGGTAAAGCACCATGCAATGGGAGCTTTCAGCCACATTCCGATGAAGATTATATACGAACCGTAGATGACGATAGTTATAACTTCAAGTAACAAGGCGGCTTGTGTGTTACCAGTACCGGATATTCCGTTAAATACGATATTGGCTACGGAGGCTATCAACATGGCAACGCAGATAACATAGACAGATGGAACTGATTCGGCTATCAGGGCAGCCTCATTTGTATAGATGGAGAGCATGGCTTGCGGGAATGTTGCGGTGATAGCGACTAATGCCAGCATAACAAAGAATGAAAAACGGGCTATTTTATTGATAAGTGTCATCACATATTGTATGCCTCCTGCACCAATGGCATTACTGACCAAGCTGTTAGTGGTGGTGGCCAGTGCGTTTACCGGAATGAGCATTACGATGTATATGCTTCGCACAATGTTGGCAATGGCAAGTTCACGTTGTCCCAACCTTTCTACAGCTACGAAGAATATGAACCAGGTAGCCATTGACAAGAAGTACTGCAACATAGTGAAGCAGGAGATACTAAGTATACGCATCAGTAACTGAGGATCGAAAGAACGTAATTTATTCAGGCCATACTTTTTCAGGTCGACGGTGATATACGTATAAATGAGGAAGAACAGAATGGAACTGGCTTCTGCTACTACAGAGGCAATGGCAGCGCCTTTGATACCCATTTCCGGGAAGCCGAAATGTCCGAATATCATTGCATAGTCCAGTACTACGTTTGTCAGTGCCATGACGACGGCATTGATGGTAAGTACCTTTGTACGCGTAATGCCGATATAAAGTGCCCGGAACATTACGTTGATAAACGAGAAGAAGAATCCGTAGATACGCCAGTCCAGAAATTCCATTGTGGCATCGTATATGGATTCGGAAGAAACCAGCATCCGCATAATATTGCCCCCAAAAGCTTTTGTAAAGCTGAATAATAGCAATGCCATCAGTAACATGAACATAACACCTTGTATCATTACCGGTCCTACGTCAGAATAGCGACCTTCGCCATTGCGGCGGGCAATCACAATTTGCGAACCGGTGCTAAAACCGAAAGCAATAGTAAAAACGCAGATATAAAAAAGTCCACCCATAGCCGAAGCTCCGAGTGCTACTTCGCCAACACGTCCGAGAAAGGCGGTGTCAGTGACATTAATAACATTTTGTGCCAGTAAACTAAGAAGTATCGGGTAACTGACACTCCAAATTTGCTTATTAGTGTACATAAATGAGCGTTTAGGTTTACAATTTGCAAAGATAACGCTTTTATCCGGATATACTGTCGGGGGGGAGAGTAAAATCAATGACCTGTCCGCCCTGTTTGTCGGTGGTGACGGCATAGCTACCTCCGAAGTGCTTTAATAACAAGTCATTTATTTCATGGCGGATACTTACTTGTTGTGAGTGGTATTTCGGATCAGCCAGTGGGCTGTTGATAATTTGGAAATGAATGATCTTTGACGTATCATCCCGGTTGACCGTAAAGATTATTTTTCTTTTCTCTTTACTTTTGTCCGGATAGACCAATGTGCTGAGCAGGGTTTGCGTTATTCGTCCGGTATCTGTTGTGATGTTCTGTGCGTCAATATTAGTGCTGAACAGAATTGATATAACTCCCTCATTGTGCATCTGTGCCATATAAATGGCATCGTTACAAAGAGCTATTACATCATAAGTCTGTATCTGAAATTTCATCATATTGGCTTCCAGGCGAGACAGATCGAGTACATCATTTACCAATTGTATCAACTCTTCGGAGTTTTTTTGGATGATGGCTGAATATTCTTGTCGTGTACTTTCGTCCATATTGGGTTCTGAGGCTATGAGTTGTGAAAAACCTACAACTCCGTTGAGAGGGATACGGATATTGTAACTCATATTAGAGAGAAAATGATTCTTGGTCTCATTGGCCTTCTCAATCATCAGGGTGGCTTTACGAGTTTCACTTTCTGCCGTCTTTAAGGCTTTTCGTACCTGATAGGCACGCATTGTGAAGAAGATTAATACGAGCAGAGCAATAGCGATAATACAGAATACGAGCAGTTGAATTTTGCTTTTCAACTGTTCTTCTTCAAGTTTCATTTTATCTACATGGTAGTTGTCTTGTATCAGATTCATTTGTTTGTCAGACAGTTCGGTGACCAGCGAATCTTTCATCTGTATAACCTTTTCATAGATTGGTATTGCTTCCAGGCTACGTCCGGCTTCGGTCAGAATATCAGCTTTGATAGACAGTTGGTTGACGTAATCGCTGCTAAAAGCGTCTTTTAACAGTACAACAGTAGAATCCAGTTGACTGATAGCGCGATTGTATTCTTTGCAAAGGCGGTAATATGAGGCGTATGCATCATGATAAAGCACCCGATACATAAAATAAGTATTGGGGGTGAGATACTCGTTTCCTTTTTTAAGATGTTGGAGAGCCAGCTGAGGCTGCTTCATTTCTACATAATAATAGGTATAGTAGATGTCATTGAAAATCATCGGATCCTGAAAAGCTTCTTTCATCGTTGGATTTTCTGCGATATAGTCAGAAAGAATCTTCTTTTGTTCATCCAGATACTTTTTCTGATCCTGAAGTTCTTTGTTGGCTTTACTGAGTGAGATAAGTTGGCAAAGTACGGAATTTCTTACAATTACATTGTTCATTTGAGGAAGAAGCTTATGAGCTTCTTCCAAAGCCTGTTTACCTTCTTTCCAACGGCCAGTACCCATATAAGCATTGGCCAGACACTGCTTGGCACCTATCAGACCACGTATGTTGTTGGCTTCTTGCGCTTTCTTATACATCTCAAGTGATTTATTGATAGCAAGCTCTATCTGTTCTCTATAGGAGTAGAGATCTATCTGGCATCTTTGTGAATCGAAGTAATAATCCCACAAACCGGCTTTTCGGGCGTAGGGCTCCAGGTCTGCTATTTTTTGGATTACACTATCCAGTTCATTTTGATTATAGTAATAAATAACCTGGAAGTAGAGTGCTATTCCGGCGTACTTGGGGTTGTCTTGCGCAACAGCCTCCTTTAACAGCATATTTGAATAATAGATGCATTTGGGGGTTGTCTGCTCCATCCGCGTGATACTTTGTATGGTTTGTAGGCGTAGGGAATCATGCGGCATAGCAGACAACAATCTTTCCAAACTATCAGTTCGGACTCCTGATGGAGCTGCCAGACTTATCAAGAAATGGCAGCATAAGGCGAGTATGAAGATCAGTTGTTTCATTGTAACTTTTCATTTTTGGCTGCTGCCGCATCCGGTTTGATAGGATGAGTGAACACGAAGCGGGCGCCTGCTGTATATTCCGGATCAATCCATATTCTTCCTCCGATCTGTTCAACAATAAGCTGGCAGATAGAAAGTCCCAACCCTGTACCCTGTGCACCTTCATTTAGTTTCTCAAAACGGTTGAATATCCGGCCTTGATTTTCCGGAGGAATACCACAACCGGTGTCAGTGACAGAGAAGACGGCGGTGTCGTCCGACTCTTTTCGTATCTCAAGTGTGATGGAGCCTTCCGTAGTGAACTTCGTGGCATTAATAAGCAGATTGATAAGCAACTGTTGCAAGCGTGAATCATCTGTTAATAGCGGTAGCGATTCAAGAGTTGTGACAAAATGAACATCGGCTTGTGTTTGCTTTACTTTTCTTACAGTATCAATAACATTACGGCATATAACTACTGCATCGCACTTTTTAAAATTAAATACCAGTTTACTCATATCCAGGCTGGAAAGGTCTATTACATCATTGATCAGGTTTAATAATAATTCAGAGTTTTGTTGTATGATGTCATTGCACTGTCGCCGTGTTTCATTGTCAATTGAATCATCCGTGAGGATTGCAGAGAAACCTGAAAGCGCATTCAATGGGGTACGGATCTCATGACTCATATTTGAAAGAAACAGACTTTTGGTTTTAATGGAGTTTCTTGCACGCTTTTGTGCTTTTTCCTGTTCTTCTTTTGAATGGCGCAAACGTTTATTCTCTGATCGTATATGGAAAATGAGTATGGTGATAAGGATTGATAAAGAAAATACTGTTAGAATACCCCATAAGATAGTCTGGTTACGTTCCTGCTGGTTCTGGATTTCCATTTGATCGATTTGATAGATGGTTCGCAGTTCGTTGATCTGACGTACATAGCTAAGATTGTCCAGAGAATCTTGCAGCACATTTGCCGTTTGATAAATGAGACATGCTTGGTCTGTTTGTCCTAATTTAGACAGAAGTTGGGCTTGCTGAAGATTGAGCTGTATATGCTGGTTAGGAGAGTAGGCCGGATTTATCTCTTTAATAAGGTTACCATATTTTTCCAAAGCCCGATCATATTGTTTATTTTGTTTATAGTAACTGGCATGCAAATAATCCAAAACAAAACGCATATAAGGATAATCATGTTCTGAATTGGCTTTTGTGGCCTCTGTGATATATATAAGTGCCTTGTCTGGCTGATTGGTTACTACATAATAGTAGGCACGGCATATCGAAACATAAAAGAGAGTGGAAGTCGTTGGATATTTATCGAAAAGAACTTCAAGTTGTTTTAAGTATACAAGTGCTTTGTCGGTTTCTCTTATCTTTAACAATGTGAGGATCAGATTCGGAGAGATATGTATTTTCAGATGATCTGCACCTTCTAAAGTATTTAGAACATTAAATGCTTCTATATAAAAATCGATGGCTTGTTGCCTCATGTTTGCACCCAGGTAGGCATCACCGATAGCACGAAGAGAAAGGGCTATTCCTTTATCATAGTCCATTTCTTTGGCTTTCTCATACATGATGTGGGCTTTATCTACAGCTATTGTAATATCACCACGAATTGCATATGCACCGGATACGAGTTGTTTCAAATGGAAAAGAGTGCTGTATTGCTTGTCTTTTTCCAATTGTGGTTCAAGCTCTTTTTCCCATAAAATGATACTGTCTGCTGTTATATTTTGGGTATAAGGTAAATTGTTGTCTATGAGAATTTGTAAATTGGTAAGATGTTCTGAAGTCGTAGTCGCAGAATAGACTGGGACAGAATATAGAAAACCGGCCAGCATTCCTAATATGTAATAGATATAAATTCTCACTGTTTAACGTTCTGTTCGCATTGTTTGCTGCAAAAATAAGTAAAAAGAGTGAAGATAACATGTAATCTCCACTCTTTTTACTTATTTATTTTCTGTTTATAATATCCCGTGCTCCAGGACCTCCATGATTGGGATGACCGGGAGTATGGTTACGCCAACATTTACTACTCCTGTATAATGATACGAACTTTTGTGTAAAGCCTATCACATTTCAATCGTAAATTGTAAATCGTCTAATTGTAAATTGAATAAATATTTTTAGCTATTCATGCTCATCAGGAATTCGTCATTGTCTTTTGTTTTTTCAAGACGGTCTTTTACAAAGTCCATTGCTTCTATTGGATTCATGTCTGCAAGGTATTTGCGCAGGATCCACATACGGTCAAGTGTTGTCTTGTCAAGCAACAAATCATCACGACGCGTACTTGAAGCCACAATGTTGACAGCCGGGAAGATACGTTTGTTGGATAAGTTACGGTCAAGCTGCAATTCCATATTACCTGTACCTTTGAATTCTTCGAAGATAACTTCATCCATTTTTGAACCGGTATCGATCAATGCTGTCGCGATAATGGTTAGTGAACCGCCATTTTCGATATTACGTGCAGCACCAAAGAACCGTTTGGGTTTATGCAATGCATTTGCATCCACGCCACCGGACAATACTTTACCCGATGCCGGAGAAACTGTATTGTAAGCACGTGCCAAACGTGTGATAGAGTCCAGGAAGATAACTACGTCGTGTCCGCATTCTACCAGTCTTTTTGCTTTTTCGAGTACGATACCTGCGATCTTCACGTGGCGTTCTGCCGGTTCGTCAAAAGTAGAGGCGATAACTTCTGCATTTACACTACGTGCCATATCGGTTACCTCTTCCGGACGTTCGTCAATCAACAGCATTATCATGTATACTTCCGGGTGATTGGCTGCGATGGCATTAGCGATATCTTTCATTAACAGGGTTTTACCTGTTTTAGGTTGAGCCACGATCAAGGCACGTTGTCCCTTACCAATCGGTGAAAAGAGGTCTACTACACGTGCAGACATCGAATCAGAGTATCCGCCTTTGCAAAGTCTGAATTTCTCATCTGGAAAGAGAGGGGTCAGGTGGTCAAAAGGTACGCGGTCACGTACGAATGCGGCATCACGACCATCAATTTTAGATACTTTTACCAATGGGAAGTATTTCTCTCCTTCTTTGGGAGGGCGAATGATACCTTCTACCACATCACCGGTTTTCAGACCGAATAATTTGATTTGCGATTGAGATACATAGATATCGTCCGGAGATGAAAGGTAGTTATAGTCTGAAGAGCGAAGGAAACCGTAACCATCCTGCATAATTTCCAGAACTCCTGTACCGGTGAGAATATCATCGAATTCGTAGGGTTTTTCACGCTCAATCACTTTGCGTTCCGGAGCCGGAGCATTTTCTCCCGTATTTTGCTGTTGTACAGGTCTCTGCATCGGCAGTCGGGGATTATTGTTCCTTGGTGCGTTATTATTGCTGTTAGGATTATTGTTGTTATCGCGGGGACGGATAACGCGGGGACGCTGTTGGTTCTGTGTCTGTTCAGGAACAGGCGTAACTACAGGCTCTGTTTTTGTTGATTCGAATTTACCGAAAAGTTCTGTTGGTAATTCTACTTTCTCAGAAGGGAGATCTTCAATTGGGATAAAATCGTCATCGGCACTCTCGGATAAGATATTGCTTTCTTCATCGATAACTGCTGGTGCTTTAGGTTTAATAATGGGTTTTGAAATAGGTTTTGTCTCTATTTTCTTTACCTCTACCTTTTTTACCTCTGCCTTTTTCACTTCAACCGTTTTTTCAGTTTCGGCTGCTGCAACTGGAGCTACTTGCTCTTCTTTGGGTTTGTTTTCTACGGCATTTTTGCGAGGACGACCTACTTTCTTTTTTGGGGGTGCTACTGCTTTTTCTGTGGCAGGAACAACTTCTGCTTTTACTGGCTCAGCTTCTTTAGGTTGTGCTTTAGCTGCCGGAACGGGAACGGCTGTTTCAGTTTTGGTTATCTCACCATTTTTAGTAGCGGAGAATACTTTATTTTCTTTCTTCATTGCTACCCGTGAACGTTTCTTCTTGTCTTCATTACGCTCCTCTTTCAATTTATCTGCAGCAACCTTCTTAGTAGCGCCTGCGATAGCTTGTTCGTCAAGGATTTTGTAAACAAGTTCTTCTTTCTTTAGTGAGTCTGTCTTTTTTATACCCAGTTCGCGGGCAATAGTTTGTAGTTCCGACAAATCTTTGTCGTTTAATTGGATAATGTTATACATACAGTATAGTAAGTTATTAATATTTTTTTGTTCAGCTGGGATACGGACGTCACAACACAACTTCACCAGTCATTGGTTATGCGAACATATGCTTTAATTTATTATGAATCAGGGATGTTTCTGTTGAACTGGATATTTACCTGTTTCTCTCCTATGAGAGGTGGCAAAGTATTTCAACGGCGCAAAGATAATAAATAATTTTGGTTTCATAAATAAATCATCATTTTTTTCATTTATAAAGTGTATCTTTGTTACTCAAATTATAACATTATGATAATTACTGAAGCTCATCTTATTTATTTTTCGCCTACCCATACTTCTAAACAAGTGGGAGAGGCAATTGTTCATGGAACGGGGGCAACAAATGTGTTAACGACGGATTTGACCTTAAAGCCGGTTGAAGAAATGGAACTTCCTACCTCGGCATTGGCTATTGTTGTTGTTCCTGTATATGGTGGACATGTGGCTCCTTTAGCTATGGAGCGTCTGGAGAATATTCGTGGTACGGATACTCCGGTAGCTTTGGTAGTAGTTTACGGGAATCGTGCTTACGAAAATGCGCTTACGGAGTTGGATGCTTTTGTTTTACTGAATGGTTTTAAAGTAATAGCCGGAGCTACTTTTATTGGAGAGCATTCTTATAGCAGTACTAAATATCCCATTGCAGCAGGCCGTCCTGATACTCATGATTTAGAGCTTGCCAGAGAATTTGGTAAGAAGTTGAGGATAAAAGTTGAGGCAGCCTCTTGCCTGGAGACTCTGTATCCGGTTAATCTTCGTTCTATTCCTCGTCCGCAACAACCTTTTTTCCCCTTATTCCGTTTTTTACGTAGAGTAATAAAACTACGTAAGAGCGGGGTACCCTTGCCACGTACTCCGTGGTTGGATGATGAAAGTCTTTGTACGCATTGTGGTGCATGCGTACGTCATTGTCCTGTTGGCGCTATTGTAAAAGGAGATGAAGTGCATACAGATGCTGAAAAATGTATTAAGTGTTGTGCCTGTGTCAAATCATGTACACAACAAGCGAGGGTTTATGATACTCCGTTTGCTGTATTGCTTTCTCAATGTTTTACCCGTCAGAAAGAGCCAAAAACAATCTTGTAATAAGGGTTACAAAAAGGCTTGAATAATAGATATTGTAAGAGTGTACATTTATGTCATATAAGAGTGTACACCTTTGTGGTGCAAGGTTGTACATTCTTGTTATACAAAAATGTACAACCTTTTAAGCGTTGATTATTAGTGGATTATCTATTGCTTTCTCACTCATCTTGAATACTGTTACTTTCTTTGTTTTTTCGTCTATCCGGAAGCGATTGTCAGTCCGTTCTCCTACAATCCAGATTATTTTGTCTCCACAACATAGTACCCATTGGTTTTCTTTCTGGATAATTGAAAACTTCCTGTCTGTCAGATAATCACTGACTTTCTTTTTGCCTTTCATACCGAAGGGAATAAATATATCCCCCGTTTGCCATTTTCTTAAGTTAATTTCTCCGATTAGTTTGTCGGTGTCGAAACAGGCAATATGTTTCTCACGGGGAATAATAAAATCTTTTGTGTATTCTTTCTCTTCTTTAATCAGGCAAAAAGGAGGGTTTTCTTGCTTTTCTTTCTTGTCGATTAATAATAACTCTCTGTTTTTGACTACTCTCCAGCCGTCTTTACTGATAAACTGTTTTCCGGTTTGTCCTTCCAGCATAGTCAGAATATTTTTTGTTTGTGCTGCATTGAATCCAAGTGGATAGAGTATCTCGAATAATAAAGCTTCTGGTGAAGGTTCTTTTAAAAGAGGGATGATACGGATGTTTCCTTTCTCTATAACCCGTTGCTTTCCTTCTTCTATACCTTTATTATATATCCGATTTACATCATTCAGATAATTGCTTGTATCAATAATATGCTCTTTGACTAAAGGGTTGATTTCCTGCATCAGTGGCAGTAGGTTTAGGCGTATCTTATTGCGTGTATACTCGTCCTGTAGATTTGTACTGTCCGTCATGTATTCTTGTCCGGCATTTTGCAGGTAGTCTGTAATTTCTTTGCGACTGATACATAGGAGCGGACGTACAATATCTCCGTTTTTAGGGCGTATTCCTAATAATCCGTTGATACCCGTTCCTCGTATGAGGTTGAGTAATACAGTTTCTACACTATCGTCCTGATGGTGGGCTACAGCGATCACATCCGCCTTGGTTTTCTCTTTTATTTCCGCAAACCATTGATAACGTAGTTCGCGTGCTGCCATTTCTATCGATATTTTCTTTTCAATAGCATATTGTTCTGTTGCAAAATCAATGGTGTGCAATGGAGTTCTCATTGTTTTACATAACTTTCGGACAAACATTTCGTCCCTGTCTGATTCTGTTCCCCGCAAATGAAAATTACAGTGAGCGGCTTCACAGTCATATCCTAATGTGTGAAGTATACGTAATAGTGCTACCGAATCAGCGCCACCACTCAATGCTACTATTATCCGGGCATTTATGGGAAATAACCTCTCATTATCAATATATTGTGCGATCTTTTTTTCTATCATATTGCAAAGATAAACAATGTAGTTAAATTAAAAATTAATAATTAAATATTCTTTTCTATCGCCCGGTGTACTTCCCTGTACGGGAGACACTATTTAAAAACATTCTAAATAATTTGTCTCCTCGGAACTAATCTGTTATCTTTGCCGAAAATTAAGAGAACAAAGTATGCGTTTGTCCGAATTAAGAACAGGAGAGAAGGGGGTTATCGTCAAAGTGCTCGGCCATGGAGGTTTTCGTAAACGTATTGTCGAGATGGGCTTTATTAAAGGTAAGACCGTAGAAGTTTTACTCAATGCCCCTTTGAAAGATCCTATTAAATATAAAGTATTAGGTTATGAAATTTCGCTTCGTCGGCAAGAAGCTGAGATGATCGAAATTATAAGTGAACAAGAAGCGGCAGAACAGGCACAGGGACAGGAAAGTTATCACCAGAGTATCAGTGAAAATATTTATCCGGGGGAAGAGGAATTGAAACGTCTGGCCCTTGGTAAGCGAAGAACAATCAATGTAGCACTTGTTGGCAATCCGAACTGTGGAAAGACTTCTTTATTTAATCTTGCGTCCGGTGCCCATGAGCATGTTGGCAACTATAGTGGGGTGACTGTCGATGCAAAAGAAGGTTATTTTAACTTTGAAGGTTATCATTTTAAAATAGTCGATCTTCCCGGTACTTATTCACTTTCGGCATACACACCGGAGGAAATCTATGTACGTCGTCATATTATTGACGAAACTCCCGATGTAATTATTAACGTTGTAGATTCTTCCAATCTGGAACGTAATCTTTATCTTACGACTCAGCTTATCGATATGAATGTCCGTATGGTAATTGCTCTTAATATGTATGACGAGCTTGAAGCCAGTGGCAATACCCTCGATTATCGTCTGTTGAGTAAACTATTCGGTGTACCTATGGTTCCTACTGTTTGTAAGAGGAATTTAGGTATTGATCATCTGTTTCATGTGATTATTAATCTTTATGAAGGGGGTGATTTCTTTGATAAAAATGGTAATATTAATCCTGAGGTAGTTAAAGAATTGCAGGATTGGCATCGTACGCATGTCGATGAAACTCATCATGAGGAACATCTTGAAGATTATATTCATCCTCATAAATCGGGTGAACGTGTTTTCCGCCATATACATATCAATCATGGGCCCGATCTGGAAAAGGCCATTGATGCGGTAAAAGAGGAGATTTCAAAAAATGAAGCCATCCGGTCTAAATATTCTACCCGTTTTCTTGCAATCAAACTTTTAGAGAATGATCCGGATGTTGAACGGATTATCCGAACCTTGCCCAATGCAGAAGAGATTATCCGTATACGCGAAAAAGCGGCGAAACGTGTGATGACTGCATTGAATGAGGATAGTGAATCTGCTATAACCGATGCCAAGTATGGTTTTATCAGTGGTGCACTGAAAGAAACCTTCACAGACAACCATCAGGAAAAAGCACAGATGACGAAAGTGCTTGATTCTATTGTGACTCATCGTATATGGGGGTATCCAATCTTTTTCCTTTTCATGTATATCATGTTTGAGGGTACGTTTGTACTTGGAGAGTATCCGATGATGGGGATTGAGTGGTTGGTAGAGGCATTAGGAAATCTTATAAATAATAACATGTCCGAAGGTCCGTTGAAAGACATGTTGGTCGATGGTATTGTAGGTGGAGTAGGAGGAGTTATTGTTTTCCTGCCTAATATTCTTATTCTCTATTTCTTTATCTCTCTGATGGAAGATTCCGGATATATGGCTCGTGCAGCTTTTATTATGGATAAGATAATGCATAAGATGGGACTTCATGGTAAATCGTTTATTCCTCTGATTATGGGATTCGGGTGTAATGTGCCTGCTATTATGGCTTCTCGTACCATTGAGAACCGGAAGAGCCGTCTTGTTACCATGCTTGTTAACCCATTGATGTCATGTAGCGCTCGTCTCCCTATTTATCTCTTGTTGGTAGGTGCATTCTTTCCGAACAATGCGGGACTGGTATTGTTTTCTATCTACTGTATTGGCATATTGTTGGCAGTGTTATTGGCACGTCTGTTCAGTAAGTTTCTGGTTAAAGGAGATGATACTCCGTTTGTGATGGAATTACCGCCGTATCGTATGCCAACTATGAAGTCTATTTTCCGGCATACCTGGGATAAAGGCGAACAATATCTTCGTAAAATGGGAGGAATTATTATGATTGCATCCGTTGTTATCTGGTTCCTGGGATATTATCCCAATCACGATGCCTATGAAACCGTAGCCGAACAACAGGAAAATTCTTATATCGGGCGGATTGGAAAAGCCATTGAACCTGTTATCGAACCTATGGGTTTTGATTGGAAATTAGGTATTGGACTGATTTCCGGAGTTGGTGCAAAGGAGTTGGTTGTTAGTACGCTTGGTGTACTTTATACAAATGATGCTAATGTGGATGATACCACTTTGGGCGAACGAATCCCTATTACGCCATTTGTAGCTTTCTGCTATATGTTGTTTGTACTGATATATTTCCCATGTATTGCTACATTTGCAGCTATTAAGCAAGAGTCTGGAAGTTGGAAATGGGCATTTTTTACAGCCGGATATACTACTGTGTTAGCATGGGTGTTAACTTTTGCTGTTTATCAGATAGGAGGATTATTTTTATGACTTTGAACTGGCAGGAATGCGTTGTTGCTGTATTATTAGTTCTTTGTGTGATTCGCATTGTGTATGGAATTTATAATTTTTTTCGTCGCACGAAAAATAATGAGAATCCTTGTGCAAACTGTGCAAGTGGCTGTGAATTAAAGCGTCAGCTTGACAAAAAGCAGCAGGAGTGCAAAGAAACCAAAAGCCATTCTAAGAAAAATTGCTGCGGATAGTTTGGTGATTTGAAAATTAGTATTACCTTTGCAACCGCAAACGAGGAAATAAGGTTCCTTGGATGAGTGGCTTAGTCAGCGGTCTGCAAAACCGTGTACGGCGGTTCGAATCCGCCAGGAACCTCAATTATTACTCTAAATCCCTTGAAAGTACTTAACTTTCAAGGGATTTTTCTTTGTGGGGACTATTTGGGATCATGCTTTAACAGCTGAAGATGTAAAAGTATCAATAATCAGGGGGATTAGCTTTCAAATTAGTATCTTTAACAGCACTAACTTAGGTCAGTGCTGTTTTTAAGTAGTTTACGAGCCTTGTATATAGATCTTTTTGAGTGGAGATAGTTGCTTATCCTTTATTATAAATAAAAAAGTGGTTCGAATTGTAGAGTTCCAAAGCTATAAAATAGGGGGATGAGGTCAATAACTAATTGCTTACTTTTTTTATTTGTTTATGAAACGGTGGCCAAATACTAAATATTAAAAGCTGAACACAAAAACATTGTGCTCAGCTTTTAGCCTGAATGTAAGAGATTGTATGATATTGGCTTTATTTTTTAAGTTTCTTTCCGGGGACATCATGTAATTTCGGACGAGTTGGGCGGATATTATAGGTATTCATCCAATTTTCAAGAATATCACGGTGTTTTTGTAACTCATTATTATAAGTATTTTCCATTGTCAGGTTTCTTGTTTCACCTCTGTCTTCCTGCATATCAAATAGTTGTTCACGATGATTCCCTTTATCGTAAAGGACATATTTATAACGTTTGCTACGTACCATCCAACCTCTGGTTTTGCTACCGTCAAATTGTGTTTCGGTGATGATATAGTCCTGATGCGGACTTTGTGGGTTTCCTTCTTCCACAATTTTACGAAATGATTTTCCGGTTGCATTCTTCGGTATTTCAGCACCTGCCCAATCACAGATAGAAGCAAAGAAATCTACGCCATTGCTGATGAGCTGAGGC
This sequence comes from Bacteroides sp. HPS0048, assembly GCF_964240755.1. Lineage (NCBI taxonomy): Bacteria > Pseudomonadati > Bacteroidota > Bacteroidia > Bacteroidales > Bacteroidaceae > Bacteroides > Bacteroides sp. HPS0048. Next base: position 118,431 of record NZ_CAXSVC010000002.1, read on the forward strand.
AGTACTCTACCTGCATGCTTCTTACCAGGTAATGTGATGATGAGAGGAATATTGACCACTTCTTCATATAAGGCAGATTTCTGATTCCAGTGGTGAGCACCTATACCATCTCCATGATCGCTGGAGAAGATAACGACTGTATTCTTCCAAAGGTTGTTTTTATCGATAGCATCAATAATTTTTCCGATTTCCTTGTCTACCTTTTCTACCAGACGGTAGTAGTTATACCGGTACATGCGCCAGTCTTCGGGGGTATAGTTGGCTGTAGGATATACATTATAGTTATTTGCTCTTTCGTTTTCTATGATATCAGCATCATAAGGACTTTTTGCAAAATTGGCAGGCAGCCCCGGACAATCCCGAATGTCGGGGGTGTCTATATTGCCATAAGGTAAATTCTGACTTCGTGCATATTCACAAATGTTGTGCGGGTTATCGTACGAAGCGACCAAAAAGAATGGCTTCTTGTGTTCGCGTGAAAGGTATTCGGCACAAGCTTCCGCCAATCCGTCATCGCTATGTTTATATATATTGTCGAAGCCATATTCTTTATCGGGTATATCAAGCAAAGGGATATGCCATTTGCCACCATAAGCACAATCGTATCCGGCATTTTTTATCAGTGTACCCAATGTCTGGTTCTTGAGTGAATCGGGCATTGGTGAGCCGTTTACGGATAATCCTACTGCACCGGGATAGTGGCCCGTAAACATTGCACCACGTGAAGGACCACTAAGGGGAGAGGTACAATAAGCATTGTTGAACATCACACCGGCAGCAGCCAACCTGTCAAGATTAGGAGTATGTAAATCCGGATTTCCGGCACAACTCATGGCGTTGGCTGTTTGTTGGTCAGTGAAGATGTAGATAATGTTGGGGTGTTCGGCAGCAAAAGCCACAGAGGGGCATAACAAAGAGAGTGATGCCAGATACTTCATTGAATTTGGTTTTACCATATTATTTAGTTTTGATAAATAAATCATCTTTGATGAGGATTATTTTCCTGATTGCTAAGTTACTCTTTTTTGTTTGTTTGGATTGATGTTTATGTCCTTTTTGTTCAATGGAATGTTTATTAGGCTATCAATTTTGTGTGAATTACCTGTAATTTTGTGCAAATACTATTTCAGTGTTATGTGATAACTACTTTGAATGTGATTGATATATGTAGTTGGACGGAATGTATATTCAAAAAGAAAGTGGCCTGTTACAGTAATATGTAACAGAATACACTTTCTTTTTACTGGGATTGTAGCGGATTTTTTTCTTCGTGTTCTTATCCGAAGCAGAAGTAATATTCCGAACCGTTACTGATGTAGATGGTATCTTCTCTTTTTTCAATAAAGATACAGTTTTCCCTTGCTAACCATCCGATAGCTAACATTACATCTTCAATAGCCAGATTGGTTATTGTACATAGTTCGTGAACGGAGATTTTCTTCATCTCGTTAAGTACCCGCCATACTTTGCTTGAATTTTCTCCAATTCTTGCTTTTTCCATAATGCAGATATGTTTATTGTTTCCCTGATTATATAACAAAACAGAGGGGTGAAAAAGTCGGGGGAAATGCTTCTGAATGAACACTATAAATGAAATAGCGGTTCTGATTTTGTAACTTTGAAACGAAATAGATACGAAAAGTGGAAAAGTTTCGATAAATGAAAAACGTTTTCCGATATTCGAAAAACGTTTAAAAGATAAGTGAGCCTCTTGTCGGATTCGAACCAACGACCCCGAGATTACAAATCACGTGCTCTGGCCAACTGAGCTAAAGAGGCGTTTTCTGTTTTGCGGGTGCAAAGGTAATCATTTACTCCAAATTTCCAAATAAGGAAATGAAAAAAAATAGGGTGAGAATGCTATTTGATAAGTCATATGATTTGTTTACTTTTGCAAATCAATTAATTAGGTATAAGAGAAAATGAAAAAGATTTTTTTTAATGTGTCTTGTCTGGTCTTATTGGCTACAGGTGTTTTAGCTTGTTCCGGACAAGGAAAAAAGGATAAAGAGAGTGCTGCTACAGATAGCGTATCGGTTGTTATAGGAAATAATAGTGCTATACAGGCTGATAGTACGGGATACATTGTTAAGGTAGGAGAGATGGCTCCTGATTTTACGGTGACGTTGACCGATGGAAAACAGGTGAATCTTTCCACACTTCGTGGGAAGGTGGTAATGTTGCAGTTCACTGCCAGCTGGTGTGGAGTATGTCGTAAGGAGATGCCTTTTATAGAGAAAGATATCTGGTTGAAGCATAAGGATAATCCCAATTTTGCTTTGATCGGTATTGATCGTGATGAACCGTTGGATAAAGTACTTGCTTTTGCAAAAGCTACCGGAGTTACTTATCCGTTGGGACTTGATCCGGGAGCGGATATCTTTGCTAAATATGCACTTCGCGATTCGGGAATTACAAGAAATGTATTGATTGACCGTGATGGAAAGATTGTGAAGCTCACACGCTTGTATAATGAAGAAGAATTTACTTCTTTGGTGCAAAAAATTGATGAAATGCTAAAGAAGTAGTTTCAAAAAGACAAAAGCCGGTGTTGACTGGCTTTTGTCTTTTTGAAACGAACAGAATACTTAAACTTTATTAATCCCTAAACTCATTTTATGGTTATAACTCTCATTATTTTAGTACTATCTGCAGCTTTTTTTATGAGTGGTAAGGTGCGTTCTGACCTCGTTGCTCTTTGTGCATTGATTTCTTTACTTATTTTCCAGATACTTACCCCTGAAGAGGCTCTTTCGGGGTTCTCCAATTCGGTAGTTATTATGATGGTAGGACTGTTTGTGGTTGGTGGAGCTATCTTTCAGACAGGGTTGGCAAAAATGATTAGCAGTAAGATTTTGAAGCTGGCAGGGAAAAGTGAATTGCGATTATTTTTATTGGTGATGTTGGTTACTTCTGCTATCGGGGCTTTTGTTAGTAACACAGGTACTGTAGCGCTGATGCTCCCCATTGTAGTGAGTCTGGCTGTCAGTGCGGGTATGAATCCCAGCCGCTTGTTGATGCCATTGGCTTTTGCAAGTAGTATGGGAGGTATGATGACTCTGATTGGTACACCACCAAATCTTGTGATTCAAAATACATTGACAAGTGCCGGATTTGAACCTTTGTCTTTTTTCTCTTTTTTACCTGTGGGGATCATTTGCGTAGTAGTAGGTACACTCGTGTTGTTGCCTCTTACCAAGTGGTTTCTTTCGAAGAAAGGAAAAAAACAGGAGAGACTCTCTTCCGGAAAGTCATTGAACCAGCTAGTGGCAGAGTATGGATTATCCAGCAATTTATTCCGATTGCGTGCTGTTTCTACATCTGCATTGGTAGGAAAAACAATCATTGATCTGGATGTACGGCGTAAATATGGATTGAATATTCTGGAGGTACGTCGTGGCGATGCTTCTCAGAATCGTTTTCTGAAAACGATTACACAAAAACTAGCCTCCCCTGATACTGTGATGCAGGCTGAAGATGTGCTTTATATTACAGGTGAGGTTGAAAATGTGGATCGGTTTGCTCAGGATTATCTGTTGGAAATGCTCGACGGGCATACAACAGAAGAAGCTGCAAAGGCTGATAAATCACTTGATTTTTATGATATTGGTATTGCTGAGATCGTATTGATGCCTTCTTCCAATCTATCGAACCGTACTGTGAAAGAGGCTGGTTTCCGCGATAAGTTTAATCTGAATGTGTTGGGTATCCGTCGTAAAAAAGAGTATATCCTGCAAGAACTGGGTAATGAGAAGATGCACAGTGGAGATGTACTTTTGGTGCAGGGTACTTGGCTGGATATAGCACGATTGAGTAAGGAAGATGCCGATTGGGTAGTGTTGGGTCAACCTTTGGATGAGGCAGCTAAAGTAACATTGGATTATAAAGCTCCTGTGGCAGCTGCTATCATGCTCCTGATGGTAGTGATGATGGTATTCGATTTTATCCCGGTGGCTCCTGTTACTGCGGTGATGATTGCGGGAGTATTAATGGTACTTACAGGTTGTTTCCGTAATGTAGAGGCGGCTTATAAAACAATAAACTGGGAGACAATCGTATTGTTTGCAGGTATGCTTCCCATGTCTTTGGCATTGGAAAAAACGGGAGCGTCAGAATACATATCCAATAGCCTTGTCAGTGGATTGGGAAGCTATGGACCGATTGTTTTGATGGCAGGCATTTATTTCACTACCTCACTGATGACAATGTTTATCAGTAATACTGTGACGGCAGTATTGATGGCGCCTATTGCCTTACAGAGTGCTTTGCAGGTAGGGGTTAGCCCCGTGCCCTTCTTGTTTGCTGTCACTGTAGCTGCCAGTATGTGTTTTGCATCTCCGTTCTCAACACCTCCCAATGCTTTGGTGATGCCGGCAGGGCAATATACGTTTATGGATTATATAAAAGTAGGATTACCGCTTCAAATAATAATGGGCGTGGTGATGGTATTTGCATTGCCACTACTGTTTCCGTTTTGATAATATGCCAATATGTCAATATGCCAATGTGCCGATTGCTGTGCAGGGTAATAGCGCAGCCAATTGGCACATTGGCATATTAGTAGCCCATTAGCCCATTATTAATTTAGCCAGATAATCGTAATGTTTTCCTTCTTTGACAAGCTCGGCTTTGAAACCATATTCAGCAGCATAGAGGCTGAGGGTCTGGAAATCGATATATAGCCAGTCGAATGAGTCTCCTTTAATATCTTTATATTGCATTTGAAAATCAATCTCACCATAGTAATCTCCGGCAAGGTCTATTTCAAAACTACCATCCTCGTCTTCAAAAAGATAGCGTAAATCACTTGAGTCCATTAATATACAGCCACCCGGGCGAAGTAACATTTTCATTCTCCGGAAAAAAGCAGGCATATTTTCCAGTCGTCCGATGATACCGGATCCATTCATCAACATTAGGATTGTATCGAATGTGTCAACAAACTGTTCATCGAACAAATTAATGAGTCGGGCGTTAGTAACACCACGTTGTTTCATTACCTCTACAGACAACGGAGAAATGTCGATAGCACATACTTCTTTCCCCATTTCCTGAAGAGCGATGGCATGGCAACCACTTCCGGCACCAACGTCGAGAATACTTCCGTTTGCCAGTTGCAGAGCAGTGCGTTCAAGCAATGGCATTGTTTTGGCATTACGGAAAAGCTGTCTTACGGGGATTTCGTCTTCATCAAACTGTGAAGAGAATACTTGTAAGCGGTTGGCCTTATGATGATTGAAATAGTCGGCTATGGCAGCTCCCATAGGATCTTTGTCTGTTGTGAGTAAGGTTGTTTCCATTACGTCGTTATTGGTTGTTAAGGAAGCAAAGATAGATAATTCGGAGAAAAGGATTATCTTTGTACATTGAAGTTACGAAAATAGTGTATTTTATTGGAAATGAGCATATGTTAATCGCTCATGATAGTAATAGGTTACGATTTAGTTAGTTATCTGCTGCATTATTCTTCTGCGCGTTGCGTAACCTTCAAAGAACTCTTCGTATGCAAAAGTAACAATAAAACGGGAGATTTTGATATGAATCTCCCTGATTTTTTTCTATCTCATACAAGTTTTTCCGTAAAAGCGGCTTTATTCGTCGGCACACCATCGCCCAAAAGGATTTTGAACGAACGTGTGCCGACTACTGCATAAGCGGAGAAAAGAGCTTTGCCTCACGCCTAAACGACAGTTTAGACTGATGAGGCAAGGCCCATTTCTTTTGTGCTTATGCCGAAGAGGTGCTTTTACGGTTTTTCAGATGATTTTTCTTTTTCGCTGTTCTTTTGAGCCGGAAGCGGAAAGCCGTGTATGACCGTTTGCCCATAAATGGAACAAGCCGTCACCCACAGCTGGCAAACCGGGAAGAATGATTTTATCTGCCCGCCCCGACACGTCCGGCCAGACAGATAAAACCATACTTCCTTGCAGGTGGTTTGCCCGGTTTCACGCTACCGACTATGTCCTTTTTTGGGGGGACTTCCTTTTTTCACGGATTTCTCTTTTGAAGTTTTCTGTCTAATCTGCCTCTACTTCCGTTTACCTCCATTTTCGCGCCTTTCAGTGAGTCGCATCAGGCAGTCATTTCCGTTCTGGGCGCAAAGGTAACTCCGGGATTTGACGGGAAAGCAAGGTCAAGCCTCCTGTTTTCGGGAAAAATCTCCAGCCCTTCGGGTAGTATTTTTCCCGAAAAAACTTGCATTCCCTAATCCCTACCTTTTTAAGCACCCGAAACGAAAACGACCGATGCGACAGAAAGACGCATAAAAAAAATGTCGGATAAACGAGAGGCAGATAAGATAGTTTGAAACTCAACTCCCTCAGCTCTTGAATCCGCATTAAAAACAAAAAATCAAAAACAGAACGGATATGGGAACAACAATGGCAACAAAATTCGTGGCTTGGGAAGTGCCAACATTGGAAGCACTAAAAGGCAGTAAGGTTTACATTCTTCGTGAGAAACTGAACAACGGAGGACAGATGAACCGAGAGGAAAAGGATTGGCTTACACGCAACGTGAACAGCAACACCTATTTCAAGAGCGCAATACTCCTGCAAGGCTGGAGGTTTGACTTCTCCGATGTACTCCGCACGTTTATCGTGTGCCAATACGGACATTGGACGGAATACAAGGCAACAGACAAGACCGGACTTCGCAGATACCTATACGGCAGGATAGACAACATTGTAGAACTTGAAAAATAGCGAGGATATGACAGCAACGGCAGACTTCAAACAAGTGGCGCAATACATAGGGCTTGCGATATGCACCCTAATCATGCGCATCGTCCTTTGGGTATCCGGCATCCTTTGGGGCATCGTCAGAGAGATAGTAAACGGAGTGTTCCGAGTGGCGATAGGCATAATCGTGGCTATCCTCTCCACAATCGCCTTATTCGGCTTCATCCTTTGGTTATTCACCCTTTAATCTTACCGACAGCGATATGAAAACGACAGACCATTTCAAGAGAACGATACAGATGTATTTGGAGCAACGTGCAGCGGAAGATGCGCTCTTTGCGAAGAACTACCGCAACCCTGCCAAGAACATAGATGACTGCGTGACCTACATTCTGAACTATGTGCAGAAAAGCGGTTGCAACGGCTTCACGGACGGGGAGATATACGGACAAGCCGTACACTACTATGACGAGAACGAGATAGAGGTGGGCAAGCCTATCCAGTGTCAGATAGCCGTGAACCACGTGGTGGAACTCACCACAGAGGAAAAGGCGGAGGCACGTCAGAAGGCTCTCCGACAATATCAAGAGGAGGAAGTCCGCAAGTTGCAGAACCGCAACAAGCCGAGAACCGCCACCAAAGCGACCACCCAAGAAGTACAACAACCCTCATTATTTGATTTAGGCTTATGAAACCGAGAACACAGATACAGCAGGAAGTCGCACGGCTGAGCAAGCGACTACCGAGAATGACCGCCACGCAAAAGGCATACGCTTTCCGCCATTGCTTCAAGCATTACGCAATCAAGAGAGCGGACGGCACGAACATCTGCACTGAGTGCGGACATTCGTGGAAGAGCGACCACGACCTTGCGGACACCCTTTGCGGATGTACCTGCCCCCATTGCGGTATGTCATTGGAAGCGTTGCGCACCCGAAAGAGCGTTTTCAGCGAAAACGAATACTTCTCCATCGTCACCACCAGCAAGCAATACCAAGTGATACGCTTCTTCTTCGTCAAGTCCCGATACAAGGCAGGGCAGGCAGCCGAGTATTCCATTTATGAAGTGGTGCAGAGGTGGATTTCGCCCGATGGAAAGACAACGACCGTTGCCCGACTGCGTGGAATGTCAATGTTGTATTATGACCAATGGTCTGAATACAGCGACATGGAGGTACGCAAGAACAACAGGCTTCACGCATACGATATAGCACCTATGTGTACCTATCCCCGACAGCGTTTCATCCCCGAACTGAAACGCAACGGCTTCAATGGGGACTATCACAACACACTGCCGTATGACCTTTTCACGGCTATCCTTTCCGACAGCCGAGCCGAAACACTCTTGAAAGCAGGGCAATATGCCATGTTGCGGCATTATATCCGTAGTTCCTTTGATATGGGACGGTATTGGGCATCCGTCAAGATTTGCATCCGCAACGGTTACACCATTTCGGACGGCTCCGTATGGTGCGACACCATTGACCTCCTGCGTCATTTTGGCAAGGACACGAACAGCCCGAAATACGTCTGCCCTGCCGACCTCAAAGCGGAACACGATAAGTTGGTGAGAAAACGCAACCTGCAAAGGGAGCGTGAGCGGACGGAACAGCAACGGCAAAAGGCGATTGAAGACGAGAAGAACTATCTGAAAGCCAAAGGCATCTTCTTCGGACTTGTGTTCTCTGACAGCCTTATCTGCATCAAGGTCATAGAGAGCGTTGAGGAAATGGTAGAGGAAGGACGGATGATGCACCATTGTGTGGGCGGTTATCATAACAAGGCAAACTCCCTTATCCTATCCGCCACCATTGACGGCAAACGGATTGAAACGATAGAAGTGTCACTGAAAACGCTGAAAGTGGTACAGAGCAGAGGGGTATGCAATTCCAATACCGAGTACCATGACCGCATCATCCGGCTTGTGGAGGACAATACCGAACTTATCCGTCAGCGGATGAACGCAGCATAACATTAACCTATAATACAGAACAATATGGAAGTAAGATTTGAAAGTATGGTTTGCTTGTGGGACGATAAAATTCCCACGATGTTCCTTGAGTTTATGAACCTCCTCACTTTTTGTCAAAGTGAGGAGCAGTTAAGGGCAAGTGTCAAGGACTTTGCCGAGAAGCACGAACTTGACAAGTTCTTCCTTTACGGCTTCGGCTCACACCATTTCTACATGCACCAACGCTACACAAGCAATCCCGAAATGGTGATGCAGAACAGAGTTTTGTCAGTACATTTCTAACCATCTAAAAAAACAACGATTATGAGTACACGGATGACCATCAACGGAGTAAGCACCTGCACGAAAGCAGGGACAGAGAAATACGAGAAGTTCCAAACAGGCATCGGCAGACGCAAGCGGACACTTGTGCAATACGACTACCGCCACACGGACGGGGAATTGTTCTCTTGTGTGAAACCCACGTTGGACGAGTGCCGAGCCACACGGGACAAGTGGCTGACGGCAAAAAGAGGAAAGGAGGACAAGCAATGAACGAAGCAGGCTACCAAACGCTGATAGTCAAGTTCGGCAAGCCTATCACGGAATTGGACGGCATCTTTGACGATGCCGAAGCGTGGGGAGTGGAAACCCTTAAAGGGTGGATAGAGGACTATGAGAGCAGTCGGTTTACCGCCATTGACAGCCACACGGCAGTCATAACGAGCGAGTACAATATGGAGTGTGTGAAAACATGGTTGGAACGGAACACACCAATAGCCGAGAAAACAGAATTTTGAGCGTTTAGGCGGTGTCCGCACCGCCCGAACATAACACCCAAAGAAGAATGAATATGATAGCAAAGACGATTTTGGAGCAGATAGGTGGCAGACGCTTTGCCGCCATGACGGGAAGCAAAGACTTCATAGACATGGGCAACGGCTTACGCATGAGCCTTGCGAGGAACAAGACGAGTGCCAACCGCCTTGACATCATCTATGATGCAGGGGCAGACCTCTACAATATGCGCTTCTACCGCAGGACGTTCAGTAAAAAGACATTCGAGTGTAAGACGAAGGACATTGAAACGCACGAGGGGATATATTGCGATATGCTGGAGGAAATGTTCACGATGGTGACGGGGCTTTACACCCGTTTTTGAGAGGTGGGCGGCGAAAGCCGCCCTACTTTCTTTCAGTGAGCATGATGGCGGACAAAGAAAGTAGCAAAGAAACCTCTGTGCCAATCTTCGATAAAACCAGTCTTATAAAGATATGATTTGTTCCCAATTGTAATTAGGATTAGAGAAATGTCCGTATATAGAAGTTGGTTGATATATAGGATTCTTTAATTTTAACAACTCAATTATTGCATTAGGTCTAAAATCGAATTTTGATAGAATAAATTGTTTCAATTTTGTAGAATTGGATTCTTTGTCTGTGGAAACATTTAGCATGGTAGGCTGTTCTTCTCCAAACAAATAAGCCACTGCTATTTTGCATTCTTTTTCTAATCCGTTTGCGACTATGTTTTTTGCAACAAATCGAGCCATGTAAGCAGCACTTCTATCTATTTTGCTCGGATCCTTTCCAGAAAAAGCACCTCCGCCATGTGTTACCAAACCGCCATAAGTGTCTATCATTATTTTACGACCAGTTAATCCTGTATCGTTAACAAACCCACCTTTATAAAATTTTGATTTCCTATTTATCTGAATATCTACATTTATACAATCAATCAGTTGAGTTAAAACCTTCTGTTTTATTTCATTTTCAATGAAATCTGGATGAATATTCTCCTTATGCTGTACATTGATTATCAATTGTTCAAGATTATTTTCGCTAATTGTGACTTGTACTTTCCCATCAGGGAGGAGATAATCTACGCTCTTTCTATACGTATCAATCTCTTTGGCTATTAAATTAGATAAATATACACCATACGGAAGATAATTATATTGATTGTTTATAGCATAACCATACACAATACCTTGGTCGCCAGCTCCACCGTTCATAACAGCATCATTTAGTTGTCTTGATTGTGAAGTCAAAAAGTTCAGTATGTTTAATTTTTCACAATAGCCTATGGATTGATATACATCATTGACAATTTTCTCAATATCAACCCTTTTATTTTGAGTACTAATTTCTCCAGCAACAATTAAATTATTACCACTTCCCAAGCATTCTATTGCTGTATGGGCATTACAATCTTGCATCAAGAAAGCATCCAAAAGAGCATCACTTATTTGGTCGCATATTTTATCGGGATGTCCTTGTAATACACTTTCTGTTGTATATTTGTCTAAATTATCGAATATCATAATTCTGTTTTATACAGCTCCATTCTTCTGTTAATTTATTGTTTAGTTTTTTGTACACAGAATTACTATTCGGAGATTTATTATATGCCAATGTCGTTTCATATTCAAGTACCATATATATAGCATCCTGAATAGTTTTATTTTTAGTTGATTTAGGTGTGCTAAAAATTTGTTTGAATTTATCACACAAATTCTTTAATCTAAAAAAGAATGCTATGTGGTATATCAGTTCTATTAAGAACAATGACGATAAAAATAGTTGCAAGAATGGTATGGCAACGACGTTATCTTTTATTCCGTAGTATGCAAATATCAAAAGCAAACCAAATAGTATTGTGTTCTTTATTGCCATTTTAGGCAACATCACTTTAATGATATTATATGTAAAAAAACAATTCTCATAACAATTAACCAACATTTTATATGGTCCTTTCTCAATAGAATCATTATCGTAATAATTCAAAACTGGCTTTTCCAGCAATTTCGTGCCTAATGAATTGTCGATAAATCCTTTCCGTCTTTCATTAGCAGCCATAGGTTGCATTATAATTTCTACGATTATATATAATATACCATACCCTATAATAGAAATATAATTCAAAACATTAAACAAATTAGCAATCCATTTTATAGAATCTAATGAATGGCTTATACAATTTATTTGGAACGTTTGGAGTAATATTGAACATATGAATGTACTCCAGAGGAATCCATTTTCGATATTGCGCCAAAAAGCAATCGTCTTGTAGCTTATCTCATACGGTAATTGTCTATCCATATCCTTTATTTTTTGCAAAGTTACATGAAAAAAGCGAAACTACTTGAATGAGTCACTTGTAAAATCAAGTACTGACCATCAATTAAAATATTGATATAACATAAACTCCGATAAAGCATCCCCAACTTCATCGGAGTTTATGTTGTCGGACACTTACTTTTTATGGTACATACAGTAGCGCAAACTCCGCCTTTCTCCGTTTGAGCAGCATGGCATGACGTTTACCCTTGTAGTTGCAGAAAGCGATATACTCCCGATAGATGTTCCTATCGCCTGCCTCCAACTTTCGGATCAGCGTGCTTTTGGGTATCTTTCCGCTTCCCAACAGACGGTACGGACCGACATTGTAGGCGAGCGTGGCAAGCAAGAGCGAATCCTTCCCGAACTGCCGGAACATCGCGCAGAACTTCCGCAGGTCTTTCCGCAGAAGCGCGTCCGCCTGCCGCTTCGTCATGGTGCGTGCCGAATACCTTTCGCCCGGCTGCAACCGATGTCCATATCCTACATACGGGTGATGTTTTTCCGAATGCCAGCCCTCAAAATACTTCGTGCATCGTACTGCCCTCTCGAATGGTGGCAGCCGGTAGATAGCCGCCTGCCCGTCCGTTCCCTCATGGCGGCTGTCCCGTGCGGACACGGAACAGACCGTCAGAAGCGAACAGAGGATAGCCATGAATACACGCATCATCGTGTAAGGGGCTTGAAGTTCCCGATGGGGACAACAGTGATAACCCCGTCATCCTTCACGTTTCGGTTGTTGAAGTCAAATTCCAACTCATAGGAGTTGCCGAAATTGTCCTCCACTACCACGATGAAGTTGTGCGCCTCCTCACCATCCGCCGTGTAGTACAGCCGGAACTTCTCGTTTTCGAGCAGGTAGCGGTCATTGGGCAGGAACGTGATACCGTTGTCCATTTTCAGCGTTCCTTCTCCCTCGAACTGGAAATACCGGATAGTATAGAGGGTATTGGCGAAGTCGCCCGTCTTTTTCAGCTCACAGCGTATTTCAACCGTCTGTCCCTTCGTCACTTTGTTCGGCACAGGCATAGTTTCCACCGTGAAAGGATAGGATTGCTGGATGTCCATATCGTCGTCACACGAAATAAGCGTGAGCGACACGGCGGCGAACAGGCAGAGTGCCAACGCCTTGAAGATTGATATTCTCTTGTTCTTGTTGTTCAGTATGTTCATTGTCTTTTGATTTATAAGTTATTGTTCATTTCTTTTTTCGTTGTCAGTTGCAGATACTCGTTCAAGTCCTTGCAACCGTCATAGAGGGCGGAACGGTCACAGACACGTTCCCCATAGTGTCCTTTCAGCATTTCCAACGTCCGCCGTCCGGCTTCGTCACGGTCGAGGTAACAGTCTATGCGCCCGTAACCGTCCAGATACCTCATAGCCTTTTCCACATTGGCGACGGAGTTCAGCACAAGGCAGTCGCCCGTTTCCAATCCGAGCGTGACGGCGGAAAGAAAGTCCATGAAGCCCTCGAACACGCTGCACACATCAGCCTGAGAACTTTCCATTTTGACCAGCGACACATCCTTCGGAGGCACGCTGCCTTTGAAAAAACGGCTGCGGATTTCAAAGCCGCCCGCTACGTTCGGAAAACCGACGGCGAAATACCGCTTGCCACGCACTCTATAATTCAGTCGGCAACAATACCGGGATGCAATGCCGTAAGGGATGCCACGTTCCGCCAGATAGTCCGTCAGTGGAGAATGAAGCAGTGGGGCGGTTTCCATACCCTCAAAGGCAGGTTCTGACCGTTTAGGCAGGAAAGTCGGTTTACTCACTTCGGGAACAGGCATAGGCATATTGGCGGTTTCCGCTATGAACTTCACTTGTTCCATGAAGTCGTTGCTTCCGATAAACTCCCCGGCAAGCGTGAAGATGTCACCGCCCTTGCCCGTTCCGAAGTCGTACCAAAGCTGTTTTGCCACGTTCACACGGAAAGAGGGCGTGCGCTCATTGCGGTATGGCGCACGATACCACAACTCGTTGCCGCTTCTTCGGACAGGCTCATGTCCTAACCGTGCGAGGAAGTCCGCAAGGGGTATCTGCCTCATGGCGTCGATTTCCGTCCGTTCCATGCAGTGCGTTAGTTAATGATAAACTTGATGCCCACGCCCCACTGCGTATGAAACTTCCTCGTGTCGCCACCCCACAGGCAACGCTCCCGGAGATTGGCAAGCAGAGCAATACGGTCAGCCACGTAAAGCTCCATATCGAGCGTCAGCGCACCACCGTAGATGAAGGCGTCCCGGTCATGGAGCGTGGAGCCGTCATGCAGCACCTTCTCGCCCCAGTTCACTGATTCATATCCGGCAAGAGCCGAAGCCCCTGCATAGACGAACACGATTTTTCGGGCATCGGAAAGTATTTTGAAGTAGTATCCGCCCTCCGCCGTGAACTGCGCCACGGGTATTTTCCCGTCCTTGTAAGGGTTGTTCTTCAACAGGTATTCGCCACCGAACACCCATTTGTTCCCCTTTTTCGTGTAGGTGGAAAGAGCCGCCCCGAAACTGTATCCGCCGTCGTTGCCGCCGGGATTGAAGCCGTCCGCCATATTCGCCCTGACCTCGATGCCCTGCATCTTCGGCAGGCATCGCTGGGCGTGCGCTTGCCCCGTACACAGGGCAAGCGACGCGATGATTATTGCGATGTACTTTCTCATGGTCAGCGCACTTGAAGTTCGTTGATGGTATTGGCACGTACCAAGTCCTCGTTTTCAATCACGAAAGACTGGTGGCGACCTCCGTTCTTCTCGTTGAGTTCCACCACGATGCATTTGTCATCGGGGATGGTGAACTTCGCCATCGTGAATACCGTGCGCTCGCTCTTCTTGCCCGGCACGAGCGTGGCGTAATTCTGCGCACGGAGCGGCAAGATGATCTGCTCCTGCACGGCGGTACGCTTCGCCACCTTCTTGTCCACGATTTTCCATGTGACGTAGTCCACATCGAAAGGCACGTTGCTCTGGTTCTTTATCTCCGTATGGAAATAGAGCAAACCGTTATGCGTGTAGATACCTTTAAGCAGGTACTGGATGCCGAATCGCTTGCAGCCGATGTGCTTCACCTCGCGCTTGTTCTGCTTGTGGATGGACTTCATGATAAGGCGCACCAGCATCGGGCTTTCGCTACCCAGTTCCTTCAGATAGATTTCCTGCGCGTTGTTCGGGCGGTTTACCTTCTCGCCGTCATGGATGAAGTCGCACATCTCCACGTTGAGCAGCAGCGGTTCGGCTGCATATTTCACGTTGAAGGTATAGAAACTACCGTCCTCCGTTATAACGGACATATTGGTTTCGTTCGGGAAGTTCCTCACGGTAGCTTTCACGCGGATGACGTTCTCCGCTCCGTCGGCTTTGCCCGCAATCAGGTCGGGCGAGCCTAAATCGACATAACGCACTTCCGAGGGGAAAATGACGTGGACGGTCTTGTCGTAGGTCACTTCCAAACCGTGCGGGGGAACCATGCGGTCGAAGGTCAGCTTCTTTGTCAGCCCGTGATACAGGTCGCCGTCCGCCTCCTTCTGCGGATAGACCTCCTTTGTCAAGGTCGGTTGTTGGCTTTGCCTTCCTCCTCCTTGCAAGGCATAGTCAAGCGAGCTTGCCTCTGCTCTCGCTTCGTTCGTCGGTTCACTTCCATTGTCCGTTCCAACGGTTACGTTCTCCTGCGCGTTGGCAGTTACGATGCCCATAGCGAGGGCAAACATGATGATTACTTTTCTCATTACTTTGGATTTTAGTGGTAAATAAAAATTGGATTGTTGTTGCTTTTTCTGTTTTCAATTTCTGTCCTGATAGAGCATGACCTTGTACCCGGCTTTCAGATGCACTTTGACGGTACGCATCTTCTTGGCGATATACTGGCTCGTGCCTTGTATCAGCCCCTTGCCCAAGTCGGAGGCGAGCTGTGCCCCTGCGTTGGTGGATATATTGATGCTGCTGCCCAGCGATCCGCCCATGTTGGCGGCAACCTCCCTAACGGCATTCATTTCCATAGAGTTCGGAATGAAGATACCGGGCTGCCCGTCCGTGTCATACACCTCCAGCTCTACCGGGATAATCGTACCAGCATATTCCAGCGACGTGATTTCAATATCAAGCCGTTCGCCCTGAATCTTTGCCGTGCCTACCACCACCGCATTACGGGGGATGATTTTGTCCGCTACCGCCATCGGCTCCAACAGACGGAGCTTGACAGCCTGCCCGTCCGTCACACTCTGCGCCCCATAAACGCACGCCGATATGGTGTTTTTGTCCGATACGGTCGTGACGCCCACCGCCGTATTGAAACTGCGGTTACGCTCTTGCGAGAAGGAGGCGACAAACTCGGCGTTGCTCATCGGCTGTGAGAGCGAGGATACAACCTGATGCGCCACCAGCCTGACAGGTGCAGCCGTGTTCTTTCCGGTTTTCTGCACGGGGCAAGGCTCTGCCGCCTGTCCGACAGGTGGCTGTGTGCCGTTCTGTCCGCCCATGTACTTTGCCGCCAGTTCATAGGACTTCTCCATGAGTGCCACTTGGTCATCCATAGCGGACACCTTGCCTTTCTCGCTTTCCAATTCCGATTCCAGCGAGGCGATACGCTCCAACAGTTCATCCATTTCCGCATTGTCGTTCTTCGGTTGCTCATAGAAGTTGCCGAGCGTGGCATTGAGGTCGCGGTAGGCGGCTGCGGAGGATTGGATGGTCTTCGGTGCGGACTTCACGTTCTCTTCCGTTCCTCCGGGATTGGCAAGGTCGAAGTCCCTGCCGCTGTCCGTTTCCGCCACCTCGCGGTCGAACATATCGCCCAGTTCCTGCATGGCGCGGCTGCGGTTCTCCTGCCGTTCCTCCATCGCCCCCTGTTCGTATGCTTTCGCCTTGTCGCCGATAATCTGACGGTTCGCCTTGTCTGCGTCGGGCATTTCGATGTTGTAACCTCCCGTCCCCGGTTGCTGCTCCTTGTCGGAAGATGGGGCGAATATCAGCCACATCGCCCCGATGAATACCAGCACCATAGCGGGCAGCACTATCATTTTCTGACGTTTCAGCCTTTGGGCTTCGGTCAGCGGCTTGCGCTCCTTGGCTTTGCCTTCCTCCTTCGCGCCTTGGCCATTCAAGCAGGCTTGATGGCTCTCGGCTTGGCGTCGGTTCTTCGGTTTCCCGTTGTCGGGAGCCGCCTTGTTCTCGTTTTTAGGTTCATTCTTCGTCTGTTCCATATAAATAAAGTATTACATTATGATTGTTGTCCGGCTTTACGGACAGTTCCACCTGTCCGGCATGGTCTGTTGCTATCCGGCTGCCGTCATTCCTGCCGATGTCATAGACGGCTTTGCCGAAGGTGTAGAGGGCAAGCACCGCGAAAGCGGCGAGCATCGCCAGCACGATGCGTTTGCGTGTCTTCGGGGGCAAACCGTCCAGATAGCCTTTGAGCCTTGCCACCAGCATTTTCTTTTTGTCGTGGATCCTCCAGTACGCACGCCAAAATGATTTTCTGATTTTCTTCATATCCGTTTACCTTTTGATGGTTTGTAAATCCTTGTTCTCGATGATGGTGAATCCCTCGATGGTGAAACCGTTGGGATTGTCGTCCGAACGGGACGAGTTCAAGAGGCGGCACGTGGTCACGAGGCTGCGCTCGGTGACGTTGCTTTGCCGGATGATCTTCTGTGTGGCGTAGGTCACGGCACGGTAGGGATAGCCGTTGAAGTCGCATACCACGCTGTCCACCTTCAGCACCTGATTGATGTTTCCGGCGATGATGCGGTTGTAGTATCCCTTCTCGGCGAAGTCCGAATAGTAGTTGTACACGCTTTTGTCTGCCAGCAGCAGGGCGCGTTTCACGTTATGCTCTATCGCGCTCTTTTCGGGTGAGAGTGTGAAGAAAAGCTCGTGGAAGCGGCGCACGTGTTCCCTTGCCTCCGCCGGACGATTCTGCGACAAGTCCTGCGAGAGAGCCAGCATCAGCGACTTGCCGTTGTCCAGCACGTAAATCTTTTCCCGTTGCCGTTCCGCAAAGCGGTAGGAACTCCACACGCTCCATACCGTTATCACGGCGCACAGCGAGAGGAAGACGATACCGAACAGGCGTATCTGCCTGAACGATGATTCGATGTTTTTAAGTGACTTAAATTCCATTGTTATTTATTCGTTTTTAATTGTCAGTTGATTATTTCAGCAGTTTCCCGGCACGTCCGACCACGTTTCCTGCGGTTGCACCCGCCACGCTGCCCGCCATGCTTCCGGCTCGTCCTGCCGTCTGGTTCACGTTGCGACCGTAGCTTCCCATGCCTCCGGCTTGGATAATCCAGCCTGCTACCGTGGGGATGGTGAAATAGCCGATGATTCCTATGATCATGAAGACGATATACACACCGTCGCTCGAATCCAGCGAGAAGTTCGGGTCAGCCTGCATGCGCTCGATGTCGCTTTGCAGCATCAGCACCTGAATCTTCGCCAGTATGGTGCTGAACATATCCGACACGGGCAGCCACAGATAAACCTGTATGTAGCGGCATATCCACTGTGTGAGTGTACTTTGAAAGCCGTCCCATACCGATATGGCGAAGGCTATCGGACCGAGTATCGCCAGCACCACGAGAAAAAAGGTGCGGATGGTGTCTATCACGAGGGCGGCGGCTTGGAACATCAGTTCCAGTATCTCGCGGAAGAAATCGCGGATGCCTTTCTTCATGTTGTACATCCCACGTTCGATATACATTCCCGCCATCGTTACCATGTCGCCGGGCGACCAGCCCAGTTCCTCCAGCTGTTTGTCAAACTCCTCGTTTGACACAAGGTAGGCGGTTTCGGGGTTGCGCATCATCGCCTCGTATTCCAGTTTGTCTTTCTGCTCACGGTACTGGTTCATGTCCAGCGTTTCCGCCTCCAGCATCTTTGCCGTGCCCTGCACAACGGGCGACATGATACTGTTTATCGTGCCTAATACCACCGTCGGGAAGAACATGATGCACAAGCCTATCGCAAAGGGGCGGAGCATGGGGAACACGTCTATCGGTTCGGCTCTCGCCAGCGACTGCCACACCCGGTAGGCGACGTAGAACAGCGCACCCAGCCCGGCGATGCCTTTCGCCACGCCCGCCATGTCCCCGCATAGCGGCATCATCTGCTCGTAGAGCGAGCGCAGAATCTGGTGAAGGTTGTCGAAATTCATAGGCTACCAGTATCTTTCGTTCATGTTCCCGTACAGCCCCATGATGCGGTCGAGGTCGTTCTTCTTCTTCGCCCGCAGGTAGCTCACGCTGATGTTCTTGTTGGTGTAGTAGCTCACGAGGTTGCGGTAATGCTTCATCTTGGAGTAGCAGCGTTCCACCACATCCATGCGCTCCTTGTCCGTCATGGAGAGCGTGGTGATGTTCACCACGTTCCTCAGCTCCGTCAGCACGTCGTTGGATTCCTCCAACAGCTTGGTGTAGCCAAAGGCGATGGCTCCCAGTTCCTCCACCGTGAAGTTGTCGTCACGCATCATCCTCTGGAAGCTGGTCACATAGGTGTCGGTGATGTCACCCACCATCAGGATGGTCTGCTGCACCTTCCGGGCGTCCTTTACCAGATTGTTCACGGATTTGAGTGCGTCGTAATACTTCTTGCCCTGCTCGTAAATCTTCACCGTCTCTTGAAAATTTTTTATCATATTCTGGGCGGTCGTGGAAGTGTGTACCACGTTCTTGGAAGTGTTCACGATGCTCTGCGCGATGTTGGACGGGTCTATCACCGCCCACTGTGCGCTTGCCCTGCCGACTGCAAACAGGCACAGGCAGATAATAAATGTTATTCTTGTTCTCATGTTACTTTGGATTTTAGTGGTTATCGTTATTGCTCGCTTATCGGATGGTCCGGTTTCGGATTCACACGCACGTAGTCCCCGTTCGGCGAGAAGGTCAGGATGTCCGTCGCTTCGTTGTAGGACACGTCGATACGGAAGCCGGTGTTCATGAACAGGTTGCCGTTCTCCTCCTGCAAGAGATAGGTTTCCGGCTTTAGTTTGCGGCGGATGCCGCTCCGCTTGAATACCGTCACCTTATAGGCTTCGCCCTCCTTGTAGATAAGCACGTCGGGCTTGCCTTCCACACTTTCCCAGTTCCCGCAAAGCAGATCACGGCGATTGTCCGCTACATCGCAGGATTGCAGCATCATGACCGCCAGCCCGATTAAACACTTGCTGACTTGCAGCATTTTCGTTCTTGATATACTCATACGCATTTTCTTTTTTAGTTGATGAATCTGTTTTTACTTATTCCTTCGTCTTTCGGCAAGCTGCCGGATGGCGGCTTCGATGTCGCCGCCCAGCTGCTCCGCCAGACGGTAAACCTCCACCTTCTCCGTTTCTTCAGTGGTGTACGCCAGATACTCTTCAGCACTAACTTCGGTGGCATAGACCGCCGACTGCGTGCCGCCCAGTCCGATCCAGACTTCCTTGTAGAGCCTTGACGGGTTGTTCGCCATGTTGATGGAGAGTATCTGCGACTTCTCCTTCTCCGTCAGCCCCAACAGGGACTGTATGGCATCAAACTTGTTCATGTACTTCCGCTGGTCGAGGAGTATCTTGCAGTCGGAATTATTGATGATGCTCTCCTTGACGACGGGCGAGGAAATGATGTCGTCCACCTCCTGCGTCACCACGATTGCCTCCCCGTAATACTTGCGCACGGTCTTGTACATATAGCGCAGGTACTCAGCCATGTTCGCCGAAGAGAGAGCCTTCCAAGCCTCTTCCACTATCAGCTGTTTGCGCACGCCTTTCAGACGGCGCATCTTGTTGATGAAGGCTTCCATGATGATGATTGTTACCACAGGGAAAAGTTCGCGATTTTCCTTAATACTGTCAATTTCGAAGACAATGAACCGCTTGCCGAGCAGGTCGATGTTCTCCGTGGAGTTGAGCAGGAAGTCGTAGCGTCCTCCCCGGTAATACTGCCGCATGGTGGTGAGCATATTGTCGATGTTGAAATCGGACTTCTCCACCTTTATCTCACGTTCTGCCAGTTCGCGGCGGTAGTCGTCACGCATATACTCGTAGAAGGTGTTGAACGAGGGGATGATGCTCCTGTCAGCCCTGATACACTCGATATAGGCGTTCACCGCACTGCCCAGTTCGCCGCTCTCCGTCTTCGTCACTTTGTCGTCCTCCGACTTCCAGAGCGTCAGCAGCAATGTCTTGATACTGTCCTTCTTCTCCACGTCGAACACGTAATCATCGGTGTAGAACGGGTTGAACGAAATCGGTTTCTCCTCCGTGTAGGTGAAGTACACGCCGTCCGCCCCGTTTGTTTTGCGCCGGATCATCTCGCACAAGCCCTGATAGGAGTTTCCCGTGTCCACCAGCACTACGTGCGTACCCTGCTCGTAGTATTGCCTCACGAGGTGGTTCATAAAGAAGGATTTGCCGCTGCCCGAAGGACCTAATACGAACTTGTTGCGGTTGGTGGTGATGCCCCGCTTCATCGGCAGGTCAGAGATGTCGAGGTGCAGCGGCTTTCCCGTTAGCCTGTCCACCATCTTGATACCGAAGGGCGATAGCGAACTGCGGTAGTTAGTTTCCTCCGTAAAGAGGCACACAGCCTGCTCGATGAAGGTGTGGAAACTCTCTTCCGCCGGGAAGTCCGCCGCGTTGCCGGGCATCGCCGCCCAGTAGAGCGTCGGGCAGTCGATGGTGTTGTGGCGCGGCACGCACTCCATGCTCGCCAGCTGGCTGCCCACGTCGTTCTTGATATGTTTCAGTTCCTCCGTGTCATCGCTCCACGCCATGACGTTGAAGTGCGCCCGTACCGATGTCAGCCCGTAGGAATGGGCTTCGTTCAGGTACTGGTCTATCCACTCGCGGTTGATGCTGTTGCTCCGGCTGTATCGGGATAGCGACTGCATATTCCTCGCGGACTTCTCGAACTTCTGTAAATTTTCCTCGCTGTTGTCGATAATCACATACTGGTTGTAGATGTGGT
Source organism: Bacteroides sp. HPS0048 (assembly GCF_964240755.1). Classification (NCBI taxonomy): domain Bacteria; kingdom Pseudomonadati; phylum Bacteroidota; class Bacteroidia; order Bacteroidales; family Bacteroidaceae; genus Bacteroides; species Bacteroides sp. HPS0048. The sequence continues at coordinate 140,117 of NZ_CAXSVC010000002.1, forward strand.
TGCAGGAGAGCAGCAGCCCCACGGGTGAGGCGAAGGAGAGACGGCAGTCCGAGCGGTCGGTGGAGAGTTTCTCGTAGCGGATGTCGGTAGCCACCTTTCCGGGCATATCCTCCGCGTCGGAGAGGGTGTGCAGGCACAGGCGGTTGTCGCCGATGCGCATTTCCTTTGCCGAGAGGTCGATGTCCTGCAAGGTCGTGTCGCCTTCAGGCATGAGCGAGAAGTAACGCTCTATCAGCCCGGCGGACTTCTCCGTCCCGACAATCTCATCGATGGAGAGGCGGCGGAGTCTCACGAAGCCGCTGTCGTTCATGATGCGCTCGAACTGTTCAGCGGCCTCCATGAACTTCCCGGCGGTTTCCTTGTCCAGCTCCTTCGGGATGATATGCCCACGGCACAGCGTGCTGAAATTGCTCTGCATCCGGTTACGCTCCTTTGTCGTCTTGGTCAGGTAGAGGTAGCAGGAGTGTTTCAGGTACGGACGCTCGTTGAAGTGTCGTTCAAATGAACGGCTCAAGAAACTCATGTCGTCTTTCTGTAACTCCGGCTTGTAGCGTTCCTTGATGAACCAGTCCTGCTTATGCACGACGCAGAAGTCCGGCAGTACCTTGATAGCCTTGCACCAGCAGCCGTGTATCGCCTCGTACTCCGCGCCCGTCACGGTATAAAGCTCCGGCAGTTCCACCTCAAAAGCCACCGTGATGTCGGCGTCTTTGGAAATGATGCAGCCATGTTCCACAGCCAGCAGGGGGAACTTGTTTTCCAGTGTTGTCATTTTGGATGTATTTCTCATGTCGTTTCTTCCTTTCGTTGCCGTTTGAATAATCGGGTGATCCGCCGCCGGTTGATAAGGTATCGGGGATGGCTCCTTATAGCTCCTAATTTCATAAGCCCGTGTTCGCCGTACCGGGCGTTCAGCGCGAAGGTCTGCCATACGAGGACGGAAGACGATGCCGCGCCGAAGCCGATACATATCCACTGGTCGATGCCGACCATATAGAGGATGACGAACAGGATGAAGAGTGCCAGCAGGCCTCCGCAGAAGATGAAGAGGTACTGAGCCTTTAGACCCTTGAACTCGACCGGACGACCGATACCCTTGTTTATCGGGTATTCAGCCATACATTGTTTATTAAAGGAAGAATGAGCGCAGGATAGTCGCAGCTACAATTAAAAAAATACATGCGCCGAACCACGAGGCTGCGGTTTTCGAGGTATCCGGGTCGCCGGATGAAAACTTGCCATAGACTTTTACGCCTCCGATAAGACCGACCACCGCGCCGATGGCATAGATAAGTTTCGTGCCGGGGTCAAAATACGAACTCACCATAGAGGTGGCTTCGTTGATGCCTGCGATGCCGTTTCCCTGCGCAAATGCGGAGGCGGTTGCGGCAATCATAAGTGCCGCAGAGATGATGAACTTTTGTCTGATGTTCTTATTCATAAACTGTTCTTTTTGTGCCGTCCAAAGGGTGGATAGTCCTTTTTCGGGCGGTTGATACTTGATTACTTTACTTTGGTTTAGTGGTTGCCCGTTTGTTTCCACGGACTTGGGTGTGTCCGTTGCGGGTTGGCTGTACCTTGTACTGCCGTGCGCATGGTGTGATGCCGTCTTACGTTTTCATTTCCACTCTTTTTTAGCCGTTATACATAGTCCCGGATATTGAACTCGTCAATGTTGTCGGGTACGGTAAATTCCTTTTTCGGCTTCTTCAGCCGGACTTCGATAAGCCCCTTGATACGGATGCTCAGTTCCGTCGAGCCGGACATCAGTTTCTCGTACAGTTCCGTTCCTTCCATATCGGAGAAGACCTTTGCCGCACGTTCCCGTTCTGCCGTTGTCGCTTCCGGGTTCTTGGCTGCCCTGACCGCATCGTCTATCTCGTCAAAACTGCTTCCCGTAGCTCTCGGTGTGTCGGGCGTTCCGTCCTCCGGTTCATCCTCCCCGAACTCCAGTTCCGAAGGCGGGATGCTCGTGAAGGTTTCATCGAGTTTTTCCTCCGGGACTTGTGCCGGGTGGGACACGGTTTCCGTGTTTCCATCGTCAAAAGTAGCCTCTTCCTCCGACAGCTCAATGCCTTTTTTCGAAGTGGCGGCTTCTTGCGTCAGTATGGCAGCGGTTGTCCGGGTTGATGCCATCTTGAAATGGCTCCTGCCGATGATGTCCGATGTTTCTCCGGGAGGTGTTTCCCGTGCCGTTTCCTGCTTCACCTCCGTGCCGCCCAATGACCGCCAAAACCCGGCAATGCCTTTAAGGAAGCGGACGAATCTCGTTTCCATGATGCGGTCGTAGAGCAGCAGGAACAGGAACCACAGGTTGCAGCCGACCGATACGGTCAGGAGAATGTCAGTCATGTTCATAATTCTACTCTGGGGACTGCGTTTAACATACGGTTCAGTTCGTCACGGTGTGTACGGAGAAACTCGCTTACCACGTTCTCAGTGAAGTCGGCCATTGTGACTTCACCATCACCCAGCCAGCGGACAATCATGGCAACCTTGTCATGGGTCTCTTTGCTGATGGACACTTGTTTCCCTTCCCTTGCCTTGAAACCTGATTTTTTCAGGAAGGCACGATAATCATTCTTTTTTCTTCTCATTTCTTTTTCTTTTTGATGATTAAAATACTGCGTCGTAATTCCGGGCGTAAAGGCTCTTTATCGCCTCTTCGCACTGGTTGAAGTGGTGTGTAAGCACATGGTCGATGTAGGCGGACAGCGAAAGCCTGTCATGCCCGATTACACGGGTTATGCGCATGATGCGGTCGTGATACTCCGGGCGCACGTATGCCATCTTCCCCTCGCGTGCCTTTACTTCGGGTTCACGGATGAAAAGCCGTTCATAGTCCTTTTCTCTGCATTTGCCGCCTACCGGCACGGGCGACAGGATTTCCACACTCGCCTGCACTTGGGCAAGCAAACCTCCGCCGTCATGGTGCGGACTTCTGTTTTTCTGATTCTTTTCCTGATTCATATCCATTGTATATTATTTACTCTTTATACTTTTGCATAAACATTCAACATCAAAGTGTGGAATAAGACCGAGTATCCATTAGTCAAAAAGACCGTAGAATATGTTCTGCCCCCACACTTTTACATCAGAAACCGGATAGTTCAATGGGCTTTTGACCCCGCATTCGCAATGGTGGTTCAAGATGTATAGATGTTGTCTCAATAAATTGTTAAGACTATGACCTACGTTGGAATTGATGTCAGTAAGGCTACTTTCGTCGTGGCTTATTCTTCTGCCAAGAACAGTAAGACCAAGACTTTCAAGAACACGACCAAAGGTGTTCATATTCAAATTAAGTCTTCACGTTGTTTCTTGTACAGTTCGTTTATTTTCTCCTTGTGCTGTTCCAGATGTTGGCGCAGCACGGTGTCCACGTAGCCGCCTACCGAGATTTCCCGTCCGGCGATGTCATTCACGATTTTAAGAATCTTGCTGTGTACGTCCCGGCTGATATAGACGCACTGGCGTGTCTTTATCTCGTTGCGGCGGAGGAACAGACCGGAATAGTCGTCCTCTTGCCGTTTGCGGCGGGCGATGTCTTTCTGCACCTTCTCCCTTGACGGGGATGCCGTGGGCGGTGGTTCCGTTTCCGGGACGCTCTCTTCTTCGGGGGCAGGCACGGGCGGCTCCTGTGCGCGGTACAGAGTCCCGTCCTGCTTGCGCCTGCCGATGGAGGCTATCAACAGTTCCTCGTCAATGCCTTCGGTGTTCACTTTCCTGCTGCCCATGCTCATTGAGGTTTGATGATACGGCTGATTTCTTCCGAGAACTCACGGATACCGCTCCCTTTCAGAAGGGACACATCCATCGGGAAGATGGTAGAGCGGAATACGCTCTTGCGCTCTTCCGAGAGGTCACGCCGGAACTTCTTGCTGTCGGGCAGGCGGGTGGACAACACCGACAACCCCATTTCGGCAATCACATCTTCATACAGGTCGTACAGCCCGTTCTTCTCCCTGCCGTCCACCATCGTCCAGAACAGGTACAGCCCTTTTGTTTTCGCCTGCCCCGTCGTCATGAGGTTGTCACGGAACATCACGGCGAATTGCAGGGTGCTTTCCACGACAAAGCGGTCGGCACTCATGGGCGCGAAGATGTAATCCATCTGTGAGAGGGTCTTTACCACACCGTTGCTTTTCAGCGTTCCCGGCATATCGAAGAACACGATGTCCGGTTTCGCATCTTCTTCGGCAAGCATCCTTTCGGCATCGTCAAGGGCGTTGAGGGCGTCGCTTGCAATGACCGGATAGGCGTTCTTTTTTATTTTGCGGAAGTGGTCACACGCGAGTGCCTTGAAATAGAGGCTCTCGTCGATAAGTTTCGTTTCACGTTCACGCAGTCCGTGGATGCTGTGTTGCGGGGCGTCGCAATCTATGACGGCGACATTGTGACCTTGCACGTTGTGGAGGTAGCTGGCGGCAAGAGCCGTGACGGTCGATTTTCCAATACCTCCCTTTTGTGTTGCGAATGCAACGAAGATTTCATTACTCATGGTTCTATTGCTTTTAATGGTTGATAAATTGTTTTCCTGTTCCTGTACGGAAGCGGTGACATACATATCCGCGTCCGTGAATCATTATCCGGGCGGTCCGTCACGTATCCGCTTCAATGGCGAAGCCGGGATTCGGATAACCGGTGAATGACGGCATTGCGTCATGAAGTCATTGAATCCGTGAATCACCACGTCACTGGAAAACCGGGTATCCGACGGTTCGGATATTCGGTTTGGCAAATATCCGCCGAAGCGGTTTGCCGGGTATCTGAAAGTTCCTTTTTCCATATCTTCAAATCGTTCGTTTCTTGAATCATGCTGCAAATAAACAAGGATATTTTTGAATCTGTATCACTTCTCCGGCAAGTGGCAGCACGTTGCGCCGGTTGGCACTGATTGTCCGGGTCAAGCCTCTGTCCGATACCGCGTTAAGGGCGTAACTTTGCACCCGAACGGCAGGGTTCGCCGCAGGTGGCGCAGCCCGGGGTTTGAAAGGCATTCCCCCAATCCGTCCCCGACGGATTTTTATGTTCACCTGAACATAGCAAGGTATGTTTTCAGCCGCTCAAAATATTTTGAGCAGCCACGAAAACGCCTTGCCCTTGCAGGGGGGCGGGCTTACCCTCCGAAGTCGGGAAGCCTCTCAAACCTGCGGTGCTGTGCCTCGAAGCGGCGGCTTATGCCGTCAAACCGCTAAATCCAAAGTAATATGAGTGAAAAAAGAAGAAACAAAGGCGGGAGAAATCCCAAACTCGATCCGGCGGTGTTCCGCTACACCGTCCGTTTCAGCGAGGAGGAACACAACCGTTTCCTCTCCATGTTCGAGAAGTCGGGCGTTTACGCCAAGTCGGTCTTCCTGAAAGCGCACTTCTTCGGGCAGCCGTTCAAAGTGCTGAAAGTGGACAAGACGCTGGTGGATTACTACACCAAACTGTCCGATTTTCATGCGCAGTTCCGCGCGATAGGCACGAACTACAACCAAGTCGTGAAGGAACTGAGGCTGCATTTTTCCGAGAAAAAGGCGATGGCGTTGCTCTACAAGCTGGAGCAACAGACCGTCGAACTCGTGAAACTGAGCCGCCGGATTGTGGAACTTTCAAGAGAGATGCAGGAAAAATGGTCGCAAAAATCAGTGTAGGAAACTCGTTGTACGGCGCACTTGCCTACAACGGGGAAAAGATCAACGAGGCGAAAGGGCGGCTTCTGACAACCAACCGCATCTACAATGACGGTTCGGGGACGGTGGATATCCACCGGGCTATGGAGGACTTTCTCGCTCTGATGCCCGTGCGGTCGAAGGTGAAGAAACCGGTGGTGCATATCTCGCTCAATCCGCATCCCGACGATATTTTGACGGACACAGAACTTCAGGACATCGCACGGGAGTATCTGGAGAAGATGGGGTTCGGCAACCAGCCGTATCTCGTTTTCAAGCATGAGGACATCGACCGCCACCATCTGCATATTGTGACGGTCAGGGTGGACGAGGAAGGCAGGAGCATAGACACCCGGAATAACTTTTACCGGAGCAAGCAGATAACACGCGAACTGGAACGGAAATACGGGCTGCACGACGCGGAACGCAAGAACCGCCGTCTTGATACGCCGCTGCGCAAAGTGGACGCTTCTGCGGGCGACGTGAAGAAGCAGGCGGGGAATCTGATTAGAGAACTGAACCGCAGATACAAGTTTCAGACGATGGGCGAATACCGCGCCCTTCTTTCCTTATATAATATGACGGTGGAGGAAGCGCATGGCAATGTGCGCGGACGTGAGTATCACGGGCTGGTCTATTCCGTCACGGACGATAAGGGTAACAAGGTCGGTAATCCTTTCAAGTCCTCACTGTTCGGGAAGTCCGTCGGCTATGAAGCCGTACAGAAGAAGTTTGCCCGTTCCAAGCAGGAGATTAAGGACAGGAAACTTGCTGACATGACGAAACGCACCGTCTTTTCCGTGCTGGAAGGCACGTATGACAAGGAGAAGTTTGTTGCCACGCTCAAAAGGAAGGGCATCGACACCGTGCTACGCTACACGGAGGAAGGGCGCATCTATGGAGCCACGTTCATCGACCACCGCACGGGCTGCGTGTTAAACGGCTCACGCATGGGCAAGGAACTTTCTGCCAACGCCTTGCAGGAACACTTCACGCTGCCTTATGCCGGACAGCCGCCGATTCCGCTCTCCGTTCCGGTGGAGGAACTGGAGAACAGGCAAGGATATTCCGGAGGGGAATACGAAAGCCATTCCAGCGGCATGAACCTGTTTGCCCCCGAAGGTCCGGCAGTGGACGCTGAAGAGGAAGCCTTCATCCGGGCGATGCAGCGCAAGAAGAAAAAGAAGAAGCGCAAGGGCTTGGGAATGTAATCAAGAGTATCAACAGTCAAAAAAATCAATGTATGTCACAACAAGAAGACGATTTGAGGGCATTGGCGAAAATCATGGATTTTCTGCGTGCCGTGAGTATTATTTTAGTGGTCATGAACGTGTACTGGTTCTGCTACGAAGCAATCCGGCTTTGGGGGGTGGACATCGGTGTGGTGGACAGAATACTGATGAACTTCAACCGCACGGCGGGGCTGTTCCGTTCCATCCTGTACACGAAACTGTTTGCCGTTCTCCTGCTTGCCCTGTCCTGTCTGGGGACAAAGGGCGTGAAGGGTGAGAAAATCACTTGGGAACGAATCTGGACAGCCCTTGCCGTTGGCTTTGTGTTGTTCTTCCTCAACTGGTGGATACTGGCTTTGCCGCTCCCGATAGAGGCGGTGACGGGACTGTATATTCTGACCATCGGCGCAGGTTATGTCTGCCTGCTGATGGGCGGTCTGTGGATGAGCCGCCTGTTGAAGCACAACCTCATGGACGATGTATTCAACAACGAGAACGAGAGTTTCATGCAGGAAACACGGCTCATAGAAAGTGAGTATTCGGTCAATCTTCCGACACGGTTTTACTACAAAAAGCGTTGGAACAACGGCTGGATCAATGTCGTGAATCCCTTTAGGGCTTCTATCGTGTTGGGTACGCCGGGCAGTGGAAAATCATACGCTGTGGTAAATAATTTCATCAAGCAGCAGATTGAAAAGGGCTTCTCGATGTATGTGTACGACTTCAAATTCAGCGACTTGTCCACGATAGCCTACAATCATCTGCTGAACCACCCGGAGGGCTACAAGGTGAAACCGAAGTTTTATGTGATAAACTTCGATGACCCGCGACGCTCACACCGTTGCAATCCTATCCACCCGGACTTCATGGAGGATATTACAGACGCTTACGAGAGTGCGTACACGATTATGCTCAATCTCAATAAAACGTGGGTGCAGAAGCAGGGTGACTTCTTCGTGGAATCACCTATTATCTTGTTTGCCAGTATTATATGGTATCTCAAAATCTATAAGGGTGGTAAGTATTGCACGTTTCCCCATGCCATTGAGTTCCTGAACCGCCGTTACGAGGATATTTTCCCGATTCTTTCTTCATATCCCGAACTTGAAAACTACCTCTCACCATTCATGGATGCTTGGCTCGGTGGGGCGGCTGAGCAGCTTCAAGGGCAGATAGCATCGGCGAAAATTCCGCTCTCGCGCATGATTTCCCCGCAACTCTATTGGGTAATGTCGGACAGCGAGTTTACGCTGGATATCAACAATCCCGAAGAGCCGAAAATCCTGTGCGTGGGTAACAATCCCGACCGTCAGAATATTTATGGTGCGGCTCTCGGTCTGTATAACTCCCGTATCGTAAAGCTCATCAACAAGAAGGGGATGCTGAAGTCGTCGGTCATTATAGATGAACTACCGACGATATATTTCAAGGGGCTGGACAACCTTATTGCCACCGCACGAAGCAACAAGGTTGCCGTGTGTCTGGGCTTTCAGGATTTCAGCCAGTTGGTGCGCGACTATGGCGATAAGGAAGCTAAAGTCGTGATGAACACCGTCGGTAATATCTTCTCCGGGCAGGTGGTGGGTGAAACCGCCAAGACGCTATCCGAACGCTTCGGAAAGGTCTTGCAGAAACGGCAGTCCATTTCCATCAACCGGCAGGACGTTTCCACCTCTATCAATACGCAGATGGACGCGCTTATCCCGCCCAGCAAGATTTCCGGCTTGACGCAGGGAATGTTTGTCGGTTCTGTGTCCGATAACTTCAACGAGCGCATTGAACAGAAGATTTTTCACTGCGAGATTGTCGTGGATGCAGAGAAGGTGAAACGCGAGGAAAAAGCCTACAAGAAGATACCCGTCATTACCGACTTCACGGACGAGGATGGCAACGACCACATGAAGGAAACGGTGCAGGCGAATTACAGGCGCATCAAGGAGGAAGTCAAGCAGATTGTTCAGGAGGAACTGGAGCGGATTGCCAACGACGACAATCTGAAACACCTGTTACAGCAGAAATAACCGGGCTGACGTGAGGCAATGAAAGCGGGCGGAACAAAGTATCAAACTTGCTCCGCCCGTTATTCTTTAGGGATTCTTAGTCTATCTTCTCATACGCTCCATCTCTTCGTCACGGAGCATCTTCTCGTTCAGTTTTTCCTGCATTTTGTCAAGGAAGTAGGTGCGGCTCTCGTTCTTCCGGCGTTTGATGTCGATGTAGAAACGGTAGCAGTCCTTTGATTCCACGCCGAATATTTTGTACAAGAGCGGGGCGAGCTGTTTGAGCGGCATATTGCCGTTGTTGATGCAGCCCATCACGTCTATGCCGTAGATAAGTTCCACGAGGTCGATGGCATTGCCCGTCCATTGAAGAAGGCTGGCGGTGGTTTCTGTTGCGTTGTTGGCGGATATTAGTGGTGGCACTTGGGGCGTGGCAAGGAATTTCTGCATCTTTCTTACGAAAGACAGAGCCTTGCTGACGTAGGCGGCAATCTCTCTTTTTTCTTCTGACAGATTACGTACGGGATGGTGCTGCAACTCGATTTCGATGTAGGCAAGCGCGATGACGGTAAGGTTCATGTCCATGCCGCCGTTGCACAGTTCGATCACTTGGGTGGCGAAAGCCGTGTATGCCGTTTCCATATTGCAGTCGCCGGCTTCGTTTATCAGGCGGAAAAAGTCGGTTTCCGCCAGCAAGAAATAATTCATGGTTCTGTCAATTTTGAAAATTACACTTTGTTTTCTGCGTGCGCACATGAATATAATTGGCAAAAAACGCGGCAGAAAATAAAAAATCCAACACTCAATTTTACAAAGTGCTGGATTTCAGAGGTATAAAATTCAGTATTTTTTCACAAGGACAAATTATCTCCGACTTAAATTGTTTGTAATCGGAACATTTATTCTATTCCTGAAAATAGAAATGTATGCTTGCCGCACATTTTGGCTATCTTGCTTTTTTATCAAGGATATAGATAATGCGACATACACCGTTGGGATAGCTTTTCAAAGAGGAAAGCGTCCAGTGTTGCTCTGGCAGAGCCGACTTAAAAAAATGTCGTCCGCTTCCGGATATGAAAGGAACGGTGTATAGTATGATTTCATCCACAGCGTGCATCCGCAGCAGTCCGTTTATATAGTCTGCCGTGTCCGGTGTGGCTTCCGCGAGGTAACGGATGTTTGTGCAGTCTTTTCTCCATTCGTGCAGCATTGAAATGGAATAGTCCGGTGTCACACGGTAAAAGGCTTTCTTCCTGATTTCATCAAGACCGCAACGGTCAAGGCACAAATCCTGATGTGCTTTATCATATAACTCTGAAGAAAGACATCCGTCCATCGTCAGTACGGCGAGAATCTGAACTTTACCCATAATCGTTTCCTTTCGTTAGGCAAGGGTAAAAAAGTAGCGTGCAATTCACACTACCTTCAAGCGATGGCTCTGGTAAAGCCTTTACGGAGAGTACGTGAATGCACGCTATGCGTAAGCATAGCATAAGCATCACGCAATCGTCTCCGTAGTTCCAATTTACCAGATTTACGCATTATATGTATAGAATGAAAACAACATCCAATAAATTGATAACAAATATCCTGTAAATCAAAGTTTTATAATCTTATTTTTATTTTCGGTTGTTTTCAGTACTTTCAGTAGATTGGCTCTTGTTTGGTGCAATTTTGTTTCTCATTTGTTTCTCAAATTCGATACTTATTCGTATATTTGCAGTAGAAAAAATGAGAAAGGAATCCCTATGGCACGAGTTAAGAATCATACAAAAGTCAAAGAGCCAATTCGTCTTCGGATGAAGTCGCTGAGCAATGGCAGCAAGAGCCTGTATCTGGATATATACCGCGACGGAAAGCGGACATATGAATACCTCAAGATGTATATTATCCCGGAAACGGATAGCAACTCCCGCAGGCAGAATCAGACGACAATGGACGCCGCCAATGCCATCAAGTCGAAGCGTATTATCGAACTGACCAGTAATGAGGCCGGGATTGTATTCCGTAAGGACAAGACTTTCCTGCTGGATTGGATGCAGGTTTATATGGAGGCTCAAGAGAGTGCCGGTAAGAAAGATGGCAGTCAAATCAAGATTGCCATGCGCATACTGAAAGACTATGCCGGAGAAATGGTCACACTGGATCAGATTGACGGGGACTTTTGTCGTGGCTACATCACTTATCTGCTGACGGAATATCATCCGAAAGGCAAGGACATATCGAACTACACGCTTCACAATTATTACCGTGCGTTGAACGGTGCGTTGAACTCTGCCGTCAGGAAGAAAAAGATGAAGGCCAACCCTTTCAACGAACTTGAGAAGTCGGAGAAAATCCGCAAGCCGGAGAGTATGCGGTCGTACATGACCATCGAAGAGGTACAGGCGTTGATTGACACTCCTATGCCCCACGAGGAATACGAGATTGTAAAATGCGCATATCTGTTCTCCTGCTTTTGCGGATTACGCATCAGCGATATAATCAAGCTGAAATGGAATGACGTGTTCGTTGACAGGGGACAGTACCGTTTGGCCGTGTCCATGAAAAAGACCAAAGAGCCTATTTACCTGCCCCTCTCTCCTGAAGCGTTGAAGTGGATGCCGGAACGTGGGGGCAAATCATCAGAAGATAATGTGTTCGACCTGCCGTCCGCCAATACAATCAGAATGCAGCTCAAACCTTGGGCGAAAGCAGCCGGAATCTCCAAGCGGTTCTCCTACCACACCAGTCGCCATACGTTTGCCACCATGATGCTGACGCTCGGAGCGGACTTATATACTGTCTCGAAGCTGCTCGGCCATGCCGATGTGAAAATGACACAGGTGTATGCCAAGATTATCAATAAGAAAAAGGACGAGGCTGTGAATCTTGTAAACGGTTTGTTTCACTAATTGAAGGCATTCTGTGGTCCATGTCTAATTTACAAACATATATTTACGGCATTTCTCCGGTTGTAAATGCAACCGAAGTTAATGCTTCCATCACATATTATAAACTCAAAAAGGTAAATCGACATGAAAAGACCTGAAGACGGCCTTCTCTCTTTTTGGAGGGAGCCAACACCTGCAGCACTTCGCTGCGGACAAGGATGTGGCGAATGAACTTTTCGCCCTGCTTACCGAAGCAAAAACAGTTTATCTCCACGATGTTGTGTTGGGTGGTAAACAGTACCACCGCTATGTGGACGATTTCGTAAACGGACACCGGTACATAGACTGTGACCATGCGGCCTGCCGGAACTGCCACGAAATGAACATCCACATTGTCAAGGGGCTGCTGACCGAGTGCGCCAGTTCCGTCCAGCCCTGCTTTGCCGCACCGGATTTCACGTTTAATGAGTGCATGAAGTTGAAACGGATGTATGACACCTCGGAATCGTTGTCTCCGCTTGGTCCGCCCCGTATCAACCGACCTGCGGCTCTCTCTCTTTCTTTTGGTTGTAATTTTACCCCGGAACAGATGAAAAGTATAGTGGCTTGCGCCAATACTTATCATCTGTTCTGTGTTTCTGTACGCATTGAAGACATGGAGGCTCTCTTCGCCTGCAAGAAGGGCTTTTCCATCCGCGTGAACAATATCCGCCGTGTGGTAATCCTGTTCGATGCGCTTCTTGAAAACTCGTTCATCCAATCTCGGTGGCAGAATGTTCTCGGCAAGGGCGCATTCCTGCAGTCCAAGGACGGGACACGCTCCGTTTCGGTGTCAACCCTGTCTTCCGCGCTGTCATCCATCAAGAACAACATGACATCGGTCGCATACAGCATCCGAAAGGTCATTGATCGGCTGAAAGAATGACAGAAAGTGACAAGAAGCGAAGTATGTGAAAGGTAAAAGCATGAGAGTTACAATGACACGTGCATAGTATCATTCCCCAAATCACGGCATCTTCGTTTACAGGACATACCTTTGACCTCCGTTAGCGCGCTGCATAACGGAGGTTTCATCTCCATTGTCAAAAATCAAACTGTGTTATTATGCCGAATAGAATGACATTCATGGAGCGGATGAGCGGACGGCTCGCCGCCATCGAATCGGTACTGAAGAAATTGGAACCGGTCGAAAGTCTCTTGGAGCGTATTACGCTGCTGGAAAATACCATCTTCACGACCAAGAGAGTTTTCACATTTCAGGAAGCCTGCATGTATATCGGGGTTTCTGAAAGTATGCTGTACAAGCTCACATCGAGCAAGGAGATACCGCACTACAAACCGCGCGGTAAAATGGTTTATTTCGCCAAGGAGGAATTGGACGAATGGCTGTTGCAGAATTATGAACCTACCATGAACGAGGCAGTGCGCAGGGTGACGGAAGCCGCCGCCACAGAACCGTTCCTTAACAAGAGACGCTATGGAAAACGAAAGAAGGATTGACCGCACAACCAGCATGGGGATGGATGAACACCGCCTGTCGGACATCCTCCATGCCTCGCAAATCAAGGCGACGGACATTTATGAGACCCCTCCGCAAATCATCTGGATAGATAACTCAACGATTGCCACGCTCGGCAATTTCAGTGCATCGACTGGCAAGGCGAAATCGAAAAAGACGTTCAACGTCTCTGCGCTTGTCGCCGCATCATTGGCGGGGAAACAAGTATTGAACTACCGTGCACATCTGCCCGAAGGCAAACAGCGTATTCTGTACGTCGATACGGAACAGAGCCGTTTCCATTGCCGCTCGGTATTGGAGCGTATATTGCGGCTGGCCGGGTTGCCCACGACGACCGATCCGGAGAATCTCGATTTTTTCTGCCTGCGTGAATATTCGCCGTCGGTGCGTATCGAGGTCATCGACTATGCGCTGCGCCAACAGAAAGGCTACGGACTGGTCATCATCGACGGCATTCGCGACCTGATGCTCGACATCAATAATGCCGGTGAATCGGTGGAAGTCATCAACCGGATGATGGAATGGTCTTCGAGATACGACCTGCACATCCACTGTGTGCTTCATTTGAACAAAGGGGACAACAACGTGCGCGGACATATCGGAACGGAGATGAGCAACAAGGCGGAGACCGTGCTGGTCATCAGCAAGAGTAACGAGAATCCCGGCATCAGCGAAGTCCATGCGCTCCATATCCGGGAAAAAGAGTTCAAGCCGTTTGCATTTACCATCAATGAAACAGGACTGCCCGTCATTGCGGAAGTACACTCGTTTGGCGAGCCCCCGAAGCCCAAGGCAAGAACGGGGTTTACGGAACTGAGCATCGAACAGCACCGCGAAGCTCTCTCTGCCGCATTCGGGGAAAAGCCCATCCGGGGATTCGACAACCTGCTGCAGAGCCTGATGGTCTCCTACGAGGCAATCGGGTTCAAACGCGGCCGGAGTGTCATGATAAAACTGATGCAATACCTGATAGACAACCTCAAGCTCATCATCAAACGGGACAAGTTGTTCTATTACGACATGACGCCTACCGAGGCCATGCTTTTTGATGAAGAATGAAGTCGTGCGCGGGCTTATATCATTTAGTTTACTTTAGTATTTATATATATAGGGGAAAAACTAAACTAAACCTTTTTTTGAAATCAAGTGAAAGAAAAATAGATGACCATAGCAGAAGCAAAACAAGTACGCATCGTGGATTTTCTGGCACAGCTCGGCCACCATGCACAGCATATAAAATCGGAACAATACTGGTACTTCTCACCGTTACGGAACGAGCGTACCCCGTCGTTCAAGGTGAATGACCGAATCAATGAATGGTACGATTTCGGCGAGGCGACCGGCGGCGACCTGGTGGAACTGGCAAAATACATTTGCCGGACGGACTGCGTGAGCGAGGCACTGGCGTATATCGAGAGGCTTGTGAATGGCGCATCACTACCGAGAACCCGTATGCCGACCGCTCCACCCCGACCGGTGGAGGCTGAAATGAAAGACGTGATCGTGATTCCACTCCGCCATCACGCCCTGTTCTCTTACCTCCAATCTCGGCTTATCGACGCGGACATCGGCCGTATGTATTGCAAGGAGGTGCATTATGAACTGCGAGGCCGTCATTATTTCGCTCTCGCATTCGGCAATACCTCCGGTGGTTACGAGGTGCGCAACGCCTATTACAAGGGATGCCTGAACAACAAGGACATCTCATTGATAAGACATCTGACAGAAGAGACACAGGAAAATGTCTGTGTTTTCGAGGGCTTCATGGATTTCCTTTCCTATATGACACTGAAACTGGCAGGCGACCGAACGGTCTGTCTTGCCATGCCATGCGACTACCTCGTGATGAACTCGGTAAACAACTTGAAAAAGACGCTGGCACGTTTACAGGAATATTCGGTCATCCACTGTTATCTCGACAATGACCTTGCCGGGCAGAGAACCACAGAGACCATTGCCGGGATGTATGATGGACGTGTCAGCGATGAATCCTGCCACTATGCGGAATACAAAGACCTGAACGATTACCTGCGCGGAAAGAAACGCTGATATTCAGTGTTCTCCTTTGCCACCTAAAGCTCTCCACCACGAGAGCTTTTTTTATGCCCCGATTTCTCCATTTCCCTCCATAGAGACTGCAATATAGTACGATTTAATAGTTCGATTTTTGGAAATTACATAAATCTCATTAACGAAATAGATGTTTAATGCTCAATTATTTTATGGTTTTATATTTCGTGCGTTTCTTTGCAAAATCATACTAATACAAATTTTAATATTCATACTAAATACATGAACTCATATTTCATTTTTGCCATCGTCCTGACGGTTGCCTACATCATTTACTACGCCGTCATCATAGCGCATGACATCTACGGGAAAAAGGGGACGGACAAACCGAACGAGGAAGTTTTCGACCTCGGCGCACCGGAAGAGGAAGAGAGTGTGGCTGTCACGGAAAGCGAGACCGGCTTCAGTATCGGTAGCGAGAACTACGAGACGGAAAGTACGGCTACCTCTTCCGAAACATCCCTTGAGGATGTCAAGGACAAACCGGGAACGGCGCAGGAGAAACTGGAACGGCTGAAGGCCGAGGCGGAGGAACAGATGGAAGAGACCACGCCTTACCTGTCGGACGCACGCACGTCGGAGGAGATGTACAAGGCTATGATTTCCAAGGGACGGTTAGACAACCGACCGGAAATAAAGTGGAACCCAATTCAAGACCGGTTGTGAGATGTCGAAAGCTAAAAAGATTCTATGTGCGCTGTGCCTCCCGTTCCCCTACACGACTTTTGCCAAAAGCGGCAGCGTGAACTATAGCTGGGGAGCGGATGCGTTGGCCACGATGCACGACTTCGTGGTGACGATGATGCTCTATGTCCAGTATATCTGTTGCGCTATCGCCGGAGTTTACGTCATCGTGTCCGTCTGTCAGATATACATCAAGATGAACACGGGCGAGGACGGCATCACCAAGTCGATAATGACGCTTGTAGGTGCGTGCCTGTTCCTGATCGGGGCATTCTATGTTTTCCCGGTTTTCTTCGGCTACCGCATATAACCTTACTTGTATCAGGTCGCAGACAAATAAAGTATTCACTAAAAAAGTAAACGTATGTTTCAGAAAACCAAACAACTGTGCCGCAAGGCATTCGGATTCGTCAACGGAATCCCTACCAAAGTAATGATGTTCTCCTTCATGCTGCTGTCCGGCATGGTGGCGAAAGCGCAGAACTCCGCAGGCGACTATTCCGCCGGTACGAGCGCATTATCCACTGTCGCGGAGGAGATTGCCAAGTATGTGCCTATTATGGTGAAATTGTGCTACGCCATTGCCGGCGTTGTGGCCATCGTGGGTGCAATCTCGGTATATATCGCCATGAACAACGAGGAGCAGGACGTCAAGAAGAAGATCATGATGGTCGTGGGAGCCTGTATCTTCCTCATTGCGGCGGCCAAGGCGTTGCCTCTGTTCTTCGGTATTGCCGCTTAAACATCAAGGATAAGTATGAAAGGCAAGGACGAACGCTATCCGGACTACCCGCTGTTCAAGGGACTGCAACGGCCTCTTGAGTTTTTGGGCATCCAAGGCCGGTATATATATTGGGCGGCGGTGACGACGTGCGGAGCCATTGTCGGCTTTGTCGCCGCCTACTGCCTGCTCGGTTTCATTGCCGGGCTTGTCGTGCTGGCAGCCGTCGTATCGGCCGGTATCGTGCTCATCCTCCTCAAACAGCGGAAAGGACTGCATAGCAAGAAGGTCGTTCCGGGTGTGTATGTGTATGCCCACTCGCGCAAGATCTGACGAAAGAAAAACCATCACGGCAATGTGCATGGCTTTATTGATTGTTGAACGCGGGCGGGTTTGTCTTGAAGCAAGGCGAACCTGCCCCTATTTAATTACACGTATATCGAAATGACCCTATACATCATTTTATGTTTTGTCGCTTTGTGCGCGGGTATGGCCTTGTCGGTCTATGCGTTCGGTACGGGCGGCAAGCGCAAGCGAATCTTTCAGGACATCTATTTCTCGGCGGAGGAAACGGACGGTGTGGGTGTGCTGTACACCAAGACCGGCGAATATTCCGCCGTACTTAAGATAGAGAATCCGGTACAGAAATATTCGGCGGACATTGACAGTTACTACGACTTCACACACTTGTTCACCGCCCTTGCGCAGACGTTGGGCGAAGGGTACGCCATCCACAAGCAGGACATCTTCGTCAGGAAACAGTTTGCGAGCGAACCGACTGACGGTCAGGAGTTCCTGTCTTCATCCTATTTTCGTTATTTCAAGGGACGTCCTTACACGGACAGCCTTTGCTACCTGACCATCACGCAAGAGGCGAAGAAAAGCCGTCTGTTCTCGTTCGATAGCAAAAAGTGGCGCGACTTCCTTGTGAAAATCCGTAAAGTACACGACCAGTTACGTGACGGCGGCGTACAGGCCAGATTCCTGAACAAAGCCGAAGCGAGCGAGTACGTCGATCGTTACTTCGCCATGAACTTCAAAGACCGCACCGTGTCGATGACGAACTTCAAGGCGGACGATGAAACCGTGTCGATGGGCGACAAACGCTGCAAGGTGTACAGCCTTGTGGACGTGGACTGTGCCGCACTGCCCTCACAGATACGTCCGTACACGAATATCGAGGTCAACAACACGGAAATGCCCGTCGATTTGGTGTCGGTGGTGGACAGCATCCCGAACGCCGAGACGGTGGTCTATAACCAAATCATCTTCCTGCCCAACCAGAAGCGTGAGCTGTCGCTGCTCGACAAAAAGAAGAACCGCCACGCGAGCATTCCCAATCCGAACAACCAGATGGCGGTCGAGGACATCAAGCGTGTGCAGGAAGTCATCGCCCGTGAGAGCAAGCAACTGGTATATACACACTTCAACATGGTGGTGGCCGTGTCTGCCGGTGCAGACCTGCAAAAGTGTACGAACCACTTGGAAAACGCTTTCGGGCGTATGGGTATCCATATCAGCAAGCGGGCATACAACCAACTGGAACTGTTCGTCGGTTCGTTTCCGGGCAACTGCTACACGCTCAATGAGGAATACGACCGTTTCCTGACCCTTTCCGATGCGGCGATGTGCCTGATGTACAAGGAGCGTGTGCTGCACAGCGAGGAAACGCCGCTGAAGATTTACTACACCGACCGTCAGGGCGTGCCGGTGGCTATCGACATCACGGGAAAAGAGGGAAAGAATAAACTGACTGATAATTCCAATTTTTTCTGTTTGGGGCCTTCGGGCAGCGGCAAGAGTTTTCATATGAACTCGGTCGTGCGCCAGCTCCATGAGCAGGGAACGGATGTGGTGATGGTCGATACGGGGAACTCATACGAGGGACTGTGCGAGTATCTGGGCGGCAAGTATATCTCCTATACCGAGGAACGGCCTATTACGATGAATCCGTTTCGCATCAACCGGGAGGAATACAATATCGAGAAGATAGACTTCCTCAAGAACCTTATCCTGATGATTTGGAAAGGGTCGGACAGCCAGATTCCCGAAATCGAGTTCCGCATTGTCGAGCAGATAATCATAGACTACTATGATGCCTATTTCAACGGATTTACAAGATACACCGACGAGCAACGGGAGGTACTGCTGAAAAACCTGTTTGCGGCGGCCAGCCGAAAGAACCCAAACAAACCACC
Organism: Bacteroides sp. HPS0048; assembly: GCF_964240755.1. Taxonomy (NCBI): domain Bacteria; kingdom Pseudomonadati; phylum Bacteroidota; class Bacteroidia; order Bacteroidales; family Bacteroidaceae; genus Bacteroides; species Bacteroides sp. HPS0048. Next base: position 159,071 of record NZ_CAXSVC010000002.1, read on the forward strand.
CAGAGAGGTGGATGAGATGGTGCGCAAACAGATAGAGGTGCTTGAGGCACGGCGGGCGGCTCTCAAAGTGTCGGAACTGAACTTCAACTCATTCTTTGACTACTCATTCGACCGTCTGGAGCAGATCTGCACCGAAAATGACATCACGACAATCAGCTACTCGACCTATTCGACCATGCTGCAGCCGTTCTACAAGGGAGGCGCATATGAGAAGATTCTCAATGAGAATGTGGATTCGGCACTGTTTGACGAGACATTCATCGTCTTTGAAGTGGATGCAATCAAGGAAAACAAGAAACTGTTTCCCATTGTCACACTGATTATCATGGACGTGTTCCTGCAGAAAATGCGCATCAAGAAGACCCGTAAAGTCCTTGTCATCGAAGAGGCGTGGAAGGCCATTGCCAGCCCGCTCATGGCGGAATACATCAAGTTCATGTACAAGACCGCCCGTAAGTTTTGGGCTTCTGTCGGCGTGGTGACGCAGGAGATACAGGACATCATCGGCAGCGAAATCGTGAAGGAGGCCATCATCAACAACTCGGACGTGGTGATGCTGCTTGACCAGAGCAAGTTCAAGGAACGCTTTGACGAAATCCGAAAGATTCTTGGTCTGACCGAGGTGGATTGCAAGAAGATATTTACCATCAACCGCTTGGAGAACAAGGATGGGCGCAGCTTCTTCCGCGAAGTGTTTATCCGTCGGGGGACGACCAGCGGCGTGTACGGCGTGGAAGAGCCGCACGAGTGCTACATGACCTACACGACCGAACGGGCGGAAAAGGAGGCACTGAAGCTTTACAAGAAGGAACTTCGGTGCAGCCATCAGGAAGCTATCGAGGCATATTGCCGGGACTGGGATGCCAGCGGTATCGGGAAGGCCCTGCCTTTTGCACAAAAAGTAAACGAGACGGGGCGTGTGCTCAACCTCCGTCCCGTGCATGAATCCAAATAAACATTGCAGCCATGAAACGACTACTCCTTATCCTGACCATCGCCTCGGTCACACTCTGCCAGACGGTTCACGCCCAGTATTACAGCGTGAACTACGACACCCGTACCGTTGCGGCGATGGTGGCTGCCTTCGGTACGGAAGCGGTCGCCGAAGGGTACTACCGGGAGCAGGTCGATGACGTCCTCAAGCACTACACGGCAGCGGAGGTCGCTACCGCCGGGATATTCGCGGCCAAGTTCTTGGAGCATAAAGCCCTGAGCGACCTCGGCATCTGGAACAGCCGTACGGAAAACTACTACTACCGGCGCATCTACCGGATGGTGGCGGAGAAAATCATGCCCAAGATATGGGTGGTGGCGAAGCAGATGCTCCATTCGCCGCAAACGGCTATCTATTGGGGCAGTTACCTGATGAAAGTCTGCGATGATACCAAAAGTCTGTGTATGCAGTTCGAGAGCGTGGTGACCAACAGCACGCTGACCTTTTCGGACATCGCCTTTCTCGAAATCAATCCGGAAATTGCCCCCTTGCTGAAACTCTCCGAAACGGGAAACATCGACTGGCAGCGGATGATGGACAACTTCGCCCGCATACCGGGCAACTTCACCCACGAGAACCTGAAAAGCGACCTCGACAACCTTTATAACACGGGGGTCGGCCTTGCAACGGCAGGCATTGCCAATCTTGGTGACGCCCTGTTGCAAAGCAGCTCGTTCCATGACCTGCTGGGTGGAAAGGTTGAAGAAATCGGCAACCTGTATGAACACTACGGGAGTCTATTCGAGCAGGCGGAACATGACATCAGCGGCTTGCTGATTGACATGGTGGGTGGTCCGGACAACGTGGCCGGTCTGTTCAACTTCAGCAACTACAACCTCACGGCATGGATGACCGACTACCTGGACGAAGCGATGGGGAACTATTACACGCAGCGGTGGTACATTGCCCGGCGTGACCAAGGGAGCGTATCGCTGTGCGACTACTATCCTCCGACGGACGACAACAGCATCCTGAACGGGGGCGCATGGGTGCGGTTCAACACGAGCGACCCGAATTTCTATCCTGATGCCTCGCAACGGGAACAGGTACTTGCCAACTCGGAAGGATATGCCGGTTGGTCAAGAAACCGCGTGCAGCAGTTGAACAACCAGAACGACGGGTTCAGCTACAGCATCAACTATTGGATGAGTGCCTATATCATCAGCAAGAAAAACAAGCAGACCAAAAAGGCATACGCATACGAAATCCATGTGAGCAAAAACTGGAACAAAGAAGAGGTCGTCTATGAGGAAGTCTTCGATTCCTACTCGATGGACTTGAACACGTTTCGGGCGCAACTGAATGTCCGGCTTGCGGAGTTCAACGAGAACGAGGACGGCTACACCTATTATATATCTTCCGGTGCGCGGAACTATTACCAAGCAACGGACGCAGCCAAATTGAAGGGATGCGAGAGCGTGACCATCAGCGTGACCTGTTCCGACGGGGTTACGCTCGGACAAGGCTCGACACAGTACAAGTGCCGCAAGTGCGGCAGCTCGTTGAATGCCCACACCAAGGAGTGCGCCATGCAGACCTCGGTGACGGAAAACGACCTCGACCTTTCGGAACTGGACGCGCTATTGAACGAGGCGAACAGCCAAGCGGCCAATATTGAAGCGCAAATCGGGGCATTGGAAAACGAGAACGCTGTCCTGCTGAAGAAAATCAGTACGGCGAGCATTGAGGATGCGGCGAATTACCGGCAGCAGTACAACGCGAACAAGACACGGATAGACCGTCTGAAAGGAGAACTCGCGGAATGGAAGAAGAAACAGTCCGACTATGCCCAAGCAAAGTCGGATGCCGCAGACGACAACAGCGTGGCGACGGATGACTATTACCGCATCCCTGCCATCATGCAGGACTGCAAGGCGGCATACGGTCTTACTTGGCAGGACGGCGGAGCATGGAACGGCTACTCGTATGTACGCAAGGCGACCATGCCGAATATCAACGGTATCATCACATTCAGGGCTACGGTCTCCATTGCCCGCAAGCCGAAATATTTTCTCGGCATAAAAATACACCGTACCATTATCCAAATCAAGTGGGAACTCACTTCGGAATATACGGACACACACGTCGCTGACGTGCTGACCCTTGATCCGGGACTTTCGGATGCGGAAAAGGCTAAACTGGTAAACGACCGGATAGCCGAAATCGCCCGTGAACATCCGTCCTGTAAAATCACGACGGAATACGCCCGCAGCGCACCGACGGAAGAAACGCCATCAGGCGACGTGTACCATCTGCTGTGGTCAAGCGACCGCCTTGAGATAGCGCGAGAGGTGGACAGCAGAATCACCAAGATATATGCCGACTTGGTATCGCTGGAAAAGATGATGCACTACAAGCGGAGCATCCTTGACGTGATGAAGGATGTGCAGCCCGGACTGGACACGGACGAAGGCCGTAGGCTGACACTCGTGGAGGAATGCCATGACCGCTGGGTGGAGAATGCACGGACGCTTCGGAGCGGCAACAGCAGGAATAGCAGAAAGGAGGTACGGCCATGAAACGTACCATACAGATTGCCGTCGTGCTGTTCGCCCTGCTGCCCGGTATCGCCAAGGCGCAGTGGACTTTCGATATAGTCTCCGTCGAAGCCTACATCAACGACCACAAGAAGCAGCGCAGCCTGCTGTTGGCTCGTAGCACCTTGGAGCACAGCAACAAGCTGTTGCACGAGTACAGCTGTAAAGAAATTGGGGACTATAAAGAGTTGAATATTGACCTTGACAAATACACCCGTGCGTTCGATGCCATCGACGTCATGTACCAGTCGTTGCGCACGGTGTTGAACGTCAAGAATACCTATACATCGGTCAGCGACCGTATCGGCGACTATAAATCGTTGTTGGAGGATTTCAATGCGAAGATCTTGAAACGTGGACGCATCGAATCCGCAGATACCCTGATTATCTCCATCAATGCGAGGGGGCTGAGGGCGATTGCCCGTGAGGGGGAACAGCTCTACAAGTCCGTGAGCGACCTCGTGCTGTATGCCACCGGAGCGGCAGCCTGCTCGACCTCCGACCTGCTGATGGTGTTGGAGGCCATCAACCGCTCATTGGACAACATCGAGCGGCATCTGAACCGGGCCTATTTCGAGACATGGCGGTACATTCAAGTGCGCATCGGCTATTGGAAAGCAAAGGTATATCGCTCCCGCACCATGCGGGAGATTCTCGATGACGCCTTCGGGCGTTGGCGCGGAGCCGGAAGACTGGATTATTAACGACAAAAAGAGAAGAATATGAACAGAAAACTATTACTCATGGCAGTGGCGGTCACCGTAACGACAGCCGTACACGCACAGTATGTAACGTACAACCATGATTCGCCGAAGCAGAATCAGGTAACGGTCATGGAAACCGGTACGGGCGCACTCTCGCCCGACCTCTATTATTCCGTGCTGCACAACAAATACAAGAAGTCGGCGGCGGCCAAAAACAAGCTCTCGTTCCGCACACTTGCCGGTATCAATCTCTACAACCAGGTGGACGAAGCGGAAGCCATTGATTCGGCTTTGGTCAAGCGGGCGAAGGTCGAGGCGTTGAACGTTGCCGACCGGCAGGCGGACATCGCGTGGCTTGCCGAGGGCGATAAGGTCAGCAGACAGATGGACCGGTTCCGGCGCAACATCGACCGTATTCTCCTGTCCGGCGGTACTCCGGCCGACAAGGAACGGTGGACGGAATACTACCACGTCTATCAGTGCGCCATCAACGCCACGAAAGACGCCTATATGCCAAACGCCCAGCGAAAGAAGGAGTATCTGCGCATCTACGAGGATGTGGCACGGCAGAACGAGATTTTAGTGAGCTACCTCGCCAAGCGTCAGAACGCAACGGCAACAAGCACACTGCTGAACGCAACGGACAACCGTACCCTGCATAAGGGCGGCATTGTCCGCAATGCCATGAGCCGGTGGCAGGAATCACGCCTTGCGGTGCGTGGCTCGCAATCGGGCGGCAACGGAAACGGCGAAGATGACAACGAGAGTGTAAACAGAGGGAAATAAAAAGACAGGGCTATGGCAAACGGAGATATACTTTCGGATTTCGGCATCAACCTGTTGGAGGAGGAAATAGATGATGTCATCTTTCAGACCAACGAGTTTCTGACGGACGCGACTTTTACCGGTGCGCAGGGTCCTTTTTGGTGGATATTGCAGATGTGCATGGCACTCGCGGCACTGTTCTCCATCGTCATGGCGGCAGGTATCGCCTACAAGATGATGGTAAAGCACGAGCCGTTGGACGTTATGAAGCTGTTTAGGCCGCTTGCCGTGTCGATTATCATCTGCTGGTGGTATCCGCCTGCGGACACGGGTATGGCGGGGAGCCGGAACAACTGGTGTTTTCTGGACTTTCTGTCCTACATCCCGAATTGCATCGGGTCGTACACCCATGACCTGTACGAAGCTGAAGCTTCACAGATATCGGACAGGTTCGAGGAAGTTCAACAGCTCATCCATGTGCGTGACACGATGTACACGAACCTGCAGGCGCAGGCGGATGTCGCCCACACGGGCACATCCGATCCCAACCTGATAGAGGCGACAATGGAGCAGACCGGCGTGGACGAAGTGACGAGCATGGAAAAGGATGCGGCGAAGTTGTGGTTCACGTCTTTGACGGCAGGAGTCATCGTGGGGATAGACAAAATCATCATGTTGATTGCTCTCGTGGTGTTCCGAATCGGTTGGTGGGCAACGATTTACTGCCAACAAATCCTGTTGGGAATGCTGACGATTTTCGGACCGATACAGTGGGCGTTCAGCATCCTGCCGAAATGGGAAGGTGCTTGGGCGAAGTGGCTGACACGCTATCTGACGGTGCATTTCTACGGGGCGATGCTCTACTTCGTGGGCTTCTATGTGCTGCTGCTCTTTGACATTGTATTGTGCATCCAAATCGAGAACCTGACGGCGATAACCGCCAGCGAGCAGACGATGGCTGCCTACCTGCAAAACTCGTTCTTCTCGGCAGGCTACCTGATGGCGGCTTCGATTGTAGCCCTCAAGTGCCTGAACCTTGTTCCGGACTTGGCGGCATGGATGATACCGGAGGGCGACACGGCATTCTCTACCCGAAACTTCGGCGAGGGCGTGGCACAGCAGGCGAAGATGACGGCAACCGGAGGGTTGGGCGGCATCATGAGATAATCCGCAAAAGATAATATAAACCCAATAAAAATCATAACAACATGAAATTGCAAGAGAAAATCAAAAGTTGGTGCAAGGATGAGAAATTCATGTCCTTTGCACAGGAACGAGCGAGAAAAGAGGTTTGCGAGGTGACGGAAAACCACCGCATCGACCCGCAGTATGAAGAACTGGACGAAGCCTTCGAGTACGACGACCGGTACATCGCCCCCTTGGTGACGTACCTGACGTACAAGCTGCGTCTTGCCCTGCTGCAGCGGAACGCAGGTAAGCGCAAAAGAGGAATCTGGTGGGTGCTTGTCCACGTGGAGATGCAGGGCTATTACGTGGAGATATTCTCGGCGGAGTTCGAGAATCTTTTGACGGAACTTCGGGATGCGGTCATACCCATGCTGCACACGGAATATGTACAGATGTTGAACGGTAAAAGGGAATAACCGATGGTCATCAAGAATTTGGAAAACAAAATAAGACTGGTGGGCATCATCTGTACCGCTTTTCTCGTGGGATGTGTCATCATCAGCTTGTCAAGTATCTGGACAGCCCGGACGATGGTCTCGGATGCGCAGAAGAAGGTGTATGTGCTGGACGGCAACGTGCCTATCCTCGTGAACCGCACGACAATGGACGAAACGCTTGACATGGAAGCTAAAAGCCATGTGGAAATGTTCCACCATTATTTTTTCACGTTACCGCCAGATGACAAATACATCCGCTATACGATGGAAAAAGCGATGTATCTGGTGGATGAGACGGGGTTGGCACAATACAACACGCTCAAGGAAAAGGGTTTCTACTCCAACATTTTGGGTACGAGTTCGGTGTTCTCCATCTATTGTGACAGCGTGGCTTTCAACAAGGAGAAGATGGAGTTCACTTACTACGGACGGCAACGCATTGAGCGGCGGAGCAACATCCTCATGCGGGAACTGGTCACGGCGGGGCAACTTAAGCGTGTGCCCCGAACAGAAAACAACCCGCACGGATTGCTTATCGTGAACTGGCGAACCCTGCTGAACAAGGACATCGAACAGAAAACGAAGATCAACTACTAAACAACGGAGTTTATGAATATCAAGGGATTCAGGCGGATGCTCTTCGGTGAAAAGATGCCGGACAAGAACGATCCGAAATACAAAGACCGTTACGAGCGGGAGGTGTCCGCCGGACGAAAGTTCGCCCAAGCGACACGCATTGACAAGGCTGCCGCCAAGGTGCAGGGATTCGCCAACGCACACCGGATACTTTTTCTGGTCATCGTCTTTGGTTTCGCTATCGGAGGGTTCACTTGGAACATCTATCGCATTACAATGGCATACCGCAACAGCCGGCCGACACGCACGGCGACGGAAATGCAGGATTCGGTGCTACGGGAAAGACACAAGAGGCTGCAAGGGGGTGAAATAAGGGAAAATCGGAACGAGAACAAGAAATATGAACCGCAATAAAGGAGTGCTTATGAATACACGATTTGAAAAATCAGTCCGCTCGTCGGACGAATGGTACACCCCGAAGGAGGTGTTGAAAGCGTTAGGCAGGTTCGACCTTGACCCTTGCGCCCCTATCCGTCCGTTGTGGCCGACCGCCGAAGTCATGTATGACCGGAACATGGACGGATTGTCCCTGAAATGGGAAGGGCGTGTATGGCTCAATCCTCCGTACTCGCGTCCCCTTATCGAACAGTTTGTCCGAAAGCTGGCGGAACACGGCAACGGCATCGCGCTGTTGTTCAACCGTTGCGATTCCAAAATGTTTCAGGACGTCATTTTCGAGAAAGCGACGGGCATGAAATTCCTGCGCCACCGCATCCGGTTTTACCGCCCGGACGGAACACGCGGCGATTCTCCCGGTTGCGGCAGCATCCTGATCGCATTCGGAGTGGAAAACGCAGAAGTGCTGAAAAACTGCAGCATTGAAGGCAAGTATGTACAACTCAATTAAAAGATGTATGATGAAGATATTTGATAAAATCAATTTCAGGGAGCCGAAGTATATGCTTCCGGCTGTCCTGTATATCCCGCTTCTGGTTGCATCGTACTTCATCTTCGACCTGTTTCATACCGAAACGGCGGAGATTCCGGACAAGACGCTGCAGACAACGGAGTTTTTGAACCCCGATTTGCCGGATGCCCGGCTTAAAGGCGGTGACGGCATAGGCAGCAAGTACGAGAACATGGCCAAATCATGGGGTAAGATACAGGATTACTCCGCAGTGGATAACATAGAACGAGATGAACCCGATGACAACAAGGAAGAATATGAATCGCAATACACGGTGGACGACATCGCCTTGCTCGATGAGCAACAGCAGGAAAAGGCTGCGGCAGCGCAAATTGCCGATGCCAAGACACGCGAGCAAGAAGCTCTCGCGGAACTGGAGAAAGCCCTTGCCGAAGCAAGGTTGAGAGGACGCAATGAGGTATTACCGGCGACCGATACGGACAGTACCGCATCGGCGCAACCCCCGACGGCAACCATAGAGGTCAAGGGAAAAATAGAGGAAGAGAGCCGTTCGGTAAAAGCCCCGTCAGAGAACGAACCGCCCAGCGAAGTGGTACGCAAGGTAAAGACGGCTTCGGATTACTTCAATACGCTTGCGGTCAATGCCCGTGAACCGAAACTGATAAAGGCCATTATCGACGAGGACATCAAGGCGGTGGACGGCTCGCGTGTGCGGTTGCGTCTGCTCGACGACGTGGAGATCAACGAGTGCGTGGTCAAACGAGGGTCGTATCTGTATGCCACCATGAGCGGCTTCTCGTCGGGGCGTGTGAAGGGGAACATCACCAGCATTCTCATCGAGGACGAACTGGTGAAGGTCAGCCTGTCCCTTTACGACACGGACGGCATGGAAGGGCTTTATGTACCGAACAGCCAGTTCCGGGAAACGAGCAAGGATGTGGCAAGCGGTGCGGTGTCGGGGAATCTGAACATGAATACCGGCAGTTACGGCAACAGTCTCTCGCAATGGGGAATGCAAGCCGCTACGAATGCCTACCAGAAAACGAGCAATGCCATCGGCAAAGCTATCAAAAAAAATAAGGTAAAGCTGAAATACGGCACTTTCGTCTATCTGGTGAACGGACGTGAGAAACAGTAAAAACGGAAGCCATGATAGAGATTGACAACATATATAATATGGACTGTATCGAGGGTATGAAGCTCATGGCGAACGGCAGTGTCGATGCCGTGATAGCGGATTTGCCTTACGGCGTGTTGAACCGTAGCAACAAGGCGGCACACTGGGACAGGCAGATACCGCTCGAAGCGTTGTGGAAACAGTACCGCAGGATCACCAAGCCGGGAAGCCCCGTTATCCTCTTTGCGCAGGGCATTTTCTCGGCGCAACTCATGCTCTCGCAACCCCGGATGTGGCGGTATAACCTCGTGTGGCGGAAAGACCGGGTAACGGGTCACCTGAATGCCAACCGGATGCCGCTACGCCAGCATGAGGACATCATCGTGTTCTACGACCGTCAGCCGGTATATCATCCTCAAATGACGCCGTGTCCACCGGAACGGAGGAATCATGGACGCCGCAAGACGGACGGTTTCACGAACCGCTGTTACGGTGAAATGAAACTGGCTCCGGTGCGTGTTGCCGAAGACAAGTACCCGACCTCTGTCATTTCCATACCCAAGGAACACAAGACAGGAGCATTCTATCATCCGACACAGAAGCCGGTAGCCTTGATAGAGTACCTGATACGTACCTATACCAACGAGGGCGATGTGGTGCTGGACAACTGCATCGGTTCGGGTACGACCGCCATTGCCGCCATCCGCACGGGGCGGCATTACATCGGATTCGAGATTGAACCGACGTATTGCGAAATTGTCGGACGACGGATTCGGGAGGAACTGGAACGTGGTCATGGATTAAAGAAAGCGAAATAAGGGAAATAAAGAAATAAACAATATCAACAGAAACGATATGAACAAGAAAATAATTGTAACTGCATTTCTTCTGGCGGCAGGACTTTTTGCCACACGGAACGCACAGGCTCAGCGTACATACGAAGAGATGGAACGGCTGACTGTCAATGAACAGGTAACGACCGTCATCACAGCCACGGAACCGGTCCGCTTCGTGGATATTTCCACAGACAAGGTGGCGGGCGACCAACCCATTGAGAACATCATCCGGTTGAAGCCCAAAGAGACGGGACACGAGGACGGTGAAGTGCTGGCCATCGTCACCATCGTAACGGAACGCTATCGCACGCAGTATGCACTCATCTACACCACGCGGATAAGCGAGGCGGTGGCAGACAAGGAAATTCAGCTACAGGAACGGGATGCCTACAACAATCCTACGGTCTCGATGTCCACAGCCGACATGGTGCGTTTTGCAAGACGGGTGTGGAACTCGCCCGCGAAAATCCGCAACGTGGCGACCAAGGCGCACCGAATGGTAATGCGCCTGAACAATATTTACTCGGTGGGCGACTATTTCTTCATCGACTTTTCCATCGAGAACAAAACGAACATCCGTTTCGACATCGACGAGATACGGGTGAAACTGTCGGACAAGAAACTTTCGAAGGCAACCAACGCGCAGACCATCGAGCTGACGCCTGCCCTGGTATTGGAACACGGCAAGACGTTCAAGCACGGCTACCGGAACGTGATTGTCGTGAAAAAGATGACCTTTCCGAACGACAAGCTGCTGACCATCGAAATGACGGAACAACAAATCAGCGGGCGCAATATCAGCCTGAACATTGACTACGAGGATGTGCTGTCGGCCGATTCATTTAACACCGCTTTATTGGAGGAGGAATGACGATGAAAAAGACGATAATACTGATGCTTGCCTGCATGTGCGTCTTCATGAATGCAAGTGCGCAGCGTAACAGCGGCCGCCTCTCGCTTGGAGTGGGATTGCTGTATGAGAACGGCATGGACGTAACGCTTGCTTACGAACATGAAATGAACTACCGCCATGCGTGGGAGTTTTTCGCCAACGGCTATCTGAAATGGACGGAATGTAAATCTTGCGGTCATATTTGTCCGGAATCCTTCTGGCGCAACTATCGCACTTACGGTTTCGGTGTGGCGTACAAACCTTGTGTGGTGCGTGGACGCAACCATTACGGCAACTTGCGTATCGGAGCTTCGGCAGGGAGCGACACGAACAAGTTTCTTGCCGGAATCCATGTGGGTTACGAGCACAATTATGTGCTGCGGTCGGGATGCACACTGTTCTGGCAGGTAAAGAGTGACATGATGATAAAAGGGGCGGATTTGCTGCGGACAGGTATCGTGCTGGGGGTGAAACTGCCGATAAAATAAAGGAAAAACAAAAAACGAAAATAACATGATACGAAAGATTCAATGGTTTGCAATGGCAGTGACGGCGGTATTGTGCGCTGCCTGTGACGCCCATATCGACGTACCTGATACGGCGGTACGTCCGGGACATATTCTCTGCGAGGACGGTACGGCTTTATCCTACGTACAGTATGAACAGTCGGGAAAACGGGCAATAGCGGTTGTCTTCGATACCGAACACCGTGAAGGTACGGAAGGGAACGGCTATGCGGTTTACCTGTGGGACATTGCTCCGGCAGCTTTTGCCGACAGCCTCGGTGTCGCACAAGGGACGTCGGCCGACATCGAGGCTTTGGACGGGAACATGAACACCTTTGCGCTGTACGACACACGGGAGACGGCTTCGCCTATGGCGGAAGCGGTCTTTGACCTGTGGCGGTACGGACAGAGTGCCTATATCCCGTCGGTGGCACAGATGCGGCTGCTGTATGCCGTCCGGGAAACCGTCAATCCTGTCATCGAACGGTGTGGCGGCCATCCGCTGCCGTTGGATGAAAACGACTGCTGGTACTGGACATCGACGGAGGTAACCGGACAGGAAACGGCGAAAGCGTGGCTTTACTCGACAGGAAGCGGTGCGATGCAGGAGACCCCGAAGACACAGGCGCACAAGGTGCGGCCGATTATCACACTGAACAGGTAGGAACGAAAAGAGGGAAAGGACAAAGACAATGGAAGAAAGCAAGGAACTACAAGGATTTTACAAAATATTCCGTGCGGTCATCTATATCTCCGTGCTGATGGAGTTCTTCGAGTATGCCATAGACCCTGCCATGCTCGACCACTGGGGCGGCATATTGATTGATATACACGGGCGCATCAAGCGATGGATGATCTATAACGACGGCAACCTCGTGTATAGTAAGATAGCGACCTTCCTACTCATCTGCATCACTTGTATCGGCACACGCAACAAAAAACACTTGGAGTTTGACGCACGCAGGCAAGTGTTATATCCACTTATCTGCGGATTGTTCTTGATTGTGTTCTCCGTGTGGCTGTACCATCATACGATGGAAACGAGGCTCTACACCCTGCCGCTGAACATCATCTTCTATATGGCGGCTACGCTGGTCGGTGTGATATTGGTGCATATCGCATTGGATAACATCTCGAAGTTCATCAAGGAGGGACTGGGTAAAGACCGGTTTAACTTCGAGAATGAAAGTTTCGAGCAGAGCGAAGAGAAGGATGAGAACCAGTATAGCGTGAATATACCGATGCGGTACTATTACAAAGGTAAATTTCGCAAGGGATGGGTGTCGATAAGCAACTGTTTCAGAGGAACATGGGTGGTTGGAACTCCAGGCAGCGGTAAGACGTTCAGTATCATAGAACCGTTCATCCGCCAACATAGTGCCAAGGGCTTCGCGATGGTGGTCTATGACTACAAATTTCCGACACTTGCCACTAAACTTTACTATCATTACAAGAAAAACCAGAAGCTCGGCAAAGTGCCAAAAGGATGCAAGTTCAACATCATCAACTTCGTGGATGTGGAGTACAGCAAACGGGTGAACCCCATTCAGGCAAAGTACATCAATAATCTTGCGGCGGCGAGCGAAACGGCGGAAACCCTGTTGGAATCCCTGCAGAAAGGCAAGAAAGAGGGAGGCGGAGGCAGTGACCAGTTCTTTCAGACTTCTGCCGTGAACTTTCTTGCCGCCTGTATCTACTTTTTCGTGAACTACGAGCGGGAACCCTACGATGCAAACGGAAAGAAACTGTATGCGGAGAAACGGCAAGATCCGCAGACGAAGTTCTGGAAGCCGACGGGTGTCGTTCGTGACCGTGAGGGTGGCAGCATCGTGGAACCTGCCTATTGGCTTGGAAAATACTCGGATATGCCGCATATCCTTTCATTTCTCAATGAGAGCTACCAGACTATTTTTGAGGTACTTGAGACGGACAACGAGGTCGCGCCGTTGCTCGGCCCGTTCCAAACGGCCTTCAAAAACAAGGCGATGGAACAGTTGGAAGGTATGATAGGTACGCTGCGTGTCTATACCAGCCGTTTGGCTACAAAGGAATCTTACTGGATATTCCACAAGGATGGGGACGATTTCGACCTGAAAGTTAGTGACCCCAAGTCACCCAGTTATCTGCTGATAGCCAACGATCCGGAAATGGAAAGTATCATCGGAGCGTTGAACGCTCTGATATTGAACCGTCTCGTTACCCGTGTGAACACCGGGCAGGGGAAAAATATTCCGGTCAGCATCATCGTGGATGAGCTACCGACACTGTATTTCCACAAGATAGACCGACTGATAGGTACGGCGAGAAGCAACAAGGTAAGCGTAACGCTGGGTTTTCAGGAGTTGCCGCAGTTGGAGGCTGACTACGGAAAAGTGGGAATGCAAAAAATCATCACGACAGTGGGCAACGTGGTAAGCGGTTCAGCTCGCGCAAAAGAGACACTGGAATGGTTGTCGAATGACATTTTCGGCAAGGTGGTACAGGTCAAAAAGGGCGTGACGATCGACCGGGACAAAACGAGTATCAATCTCAATGAGAACATGGACAGTCTTGTACCCGCCTCGAAAATTTCGGATATGGCGACGGGATGGATTTGCGGACAGACGGCACGTGATTTCGTGAAGACGAAAACCGGTACGGGAGGCTCGATGAACATTCAGGAGTCGGAAGAGTTCAAGACTACAAAGTTCTTCTGCAAGACGGATTTCGATATGAGGGAGATAAAAGCGGAGGAAGCGGCCTATGTACCGCTACCGAAGTTCTACACTTTCAAGTCGAGGGAGGAACGGGAACGCATCTTGTATAAAAATTTCATACAAGTCGGACAGGATGTAAAAGACATGATAGCGGATGTACTGAACAAGCGTGGGGCGAAATAAATCAAAATCCCTGCAATAATTTACGTGGTTATTGCAGGGATTTTTGTATTCCATTCAGCTACCCGAAATCTTGCGGACATAAATGAATCATCTGACAGTTTCCGATTTGGAATCGTTTTCCGACAGCAGATTTTGTAATTTGTCGATGTCCGGTAGAGTCTTGCGCAAATTTTCCGGCATTTCTTGGGCTGTGCGGTATGTCGCCACGCCCATAGGCTTATCATAGTCGCGCACCATGATTTCGACAAATTGGCGGTTGGCATCCTGACATAGGACAATACCGATTGAAGGGTTCTCGTGCGGTTTCTTGTCGGTCATATCATATACAGTCAGATAACCGCTAAGCTGTCCGAGATAATTCGGGCGGAACTTGCCCCGTTTCAATTCCACGATTACGCTGGCATTCAGTTCTCTGTTGAAGAATACAAGGTCAGCAAACATTTCCTCTCCGGCAACTATCAGGCGATGCTGACTGTCGATAAAAGTGAAGTCGTTTCCAAAACGGAGAATGAACTGCTTGATATTGGTTACGATTTGGTTTTCGATGACCTTTTCGTTCCAGTCCTGTTCGCGTTCTCCCACATTCTCCAGATTAACCATTTCGAGCATATACTCATCCTTGAACGCCAATGTCGCTTTTACGGCATAAATGGCTTCGGGCAGCACTTGAAGGAAGTTGCTCGGCAAAGATCCGCGATTTGAATAGATGTCTTCTTTCAAGTAATTTTTGAGAGAGGATAGCGACCACGCATTTTGAGCGGCACAATGGATATAGAACAATCGTTCTGCGATGTCTTTTGAACGAGTCAGGATTTCAATATGATGTGAAAAGCTAATCTTGACAAAATCGTCCCAGGTAAATTCGGTATTGACCGGTTGCCCGATAAGTTGCAGCAGTAGATGCTCGTCAATATCCAATTCGCCCAACGCTGTTGGATGAATTAAAGCCGTACCCTTTTCCGACGAATGGTTTTCCAATTCGCCCAACACTGTTGGACGAATTAAAAACGTCCTCCATTCCTCATAGAATGAGCGCATCCGTTTCAACCCCGATTCAGAAAAGCCGTGCAGACCGGGCAACTCCCGTTGAAGGAGCTTTGATATGGTAGGCAATGCTTTAGTACCCCAACAGCCGATGCGGGAATTTTCAGACACGAATTTCCCCACTCCAAAATACAACGAGAGAGTTTCTTTGTTGACCGCAGCCGCACTTCTATACCGGCAGCGTTCGATGGCATGTTTGATTATCTCTACTGCCTCTGCATATTGTGTATAATCCGATGGGATAACCTGTTGTTCCATATACATACGTTTTTGTGCCGCAAAGGTACGAAAAATACGGGATATACAGGGCAGAATGCCAACATATTATAGTGCCGTGTGGGTCTTATTCGGTATTTTTAGCGTTCCGGTTTCCTGCACTCGCTTTGCTGCCAATCTACTCACTTAGATGTTCATGTGTCTGGGGCGTGCCGAGAAAGCCGGTAGCGGTGTGGATAAGATTGTGAGCGGTTGGCAGTCTTTGGGTTGGCCGCTTCCTACTGTAGCCGAGGAAACACGTCCGGACTATGTTGTGCTGACCTTGCAGTTAGGGATGAAAACCCGACAAGAAAACCTCGCAAGCAGGATTTGAGAAAAGAGCAAATCTTGGAGTTCTGTGTTGAGCCGCAATCCCTATCTGATATTTTGCAACATTTAGGATTGAAAGATAGGGAAAATCTTATGGAGGTCTATATCAATCCGATGATTGGTGCAGGGGTATTGGAAATGACGGAGCCGGACAATCCCACAAGCCGTAACCAGATGTATGTAACGGTAAAAGTGGAACAAGAATTTCAAAAGTAAGTTTATAATAGGATATTGCGGCTTGGACGCATCCAACCTCATACAAATAACACTGCCCGCGTGAAAATGGGGGCAGTGTTATTTATATGGTAGTTCGCTTATTTAAGCTCGTGTACCGCTTAAAAGTTCGGCAAGTTGCCGGTCGCAGAATTTATCGTATTCCTCCTTGTCTGTACCGCTTTCGATAGCCCGGTCGATAACATCGCCCAGTTCGTCGAAGCAGACTTCTTCATTGACACACTTTGCATTGCTATCATCTTCTTTCAGTAGATAGACCTCGTAGTAATCAGAGCCGTTGAGAGCGATAACGACATATCCGGCGTGTAACCGTCCGTTTACTTTCAGCCGCAGTGCCGGTAATTCTTGGAATACCGTAGCGACAAATTCGCTGACTCCCCACGACATAAAGACGGGTATGGGGGTAAATGACAGTAATTGTTCTTTGATGGTCTGTGCGATGTGCATTACATACTCTTTATCCATAACTTTGATTTTTAATATGATTATTGATTTATGTTAGTTGAACCATTCGGGGTTATCCTCTTTTAATTCCGTGATGAGTTCATCGTCCGGTAATTTGAGGGTCTTCGCATCGGCGAAAAAGAAAACCTCGTCATATATTTGTTCGGCTTCCTTACTTGCAAAACCTTCGCTCTCGTCCTCGAAACTGCCCGGATGAAGTGCATCGAGCAGAGCGGTAGAGCCGATAAGTAGTTCTTCACCTTCGTTGGATTTCACGATACGGCAGATGTAGATATTGCCGTCAAATTGTAGTTCTTTCGTTTTCATACGCCTGTTATCTTAATGGGATATGTCTCCCGTTTGCCTTGAGGTATTCCATGATACACTTCGCTTCTTCGTGCGATGCACGGTTGCGGTCATCGTAATTGCGTGTCTCGTCTGCCATGACCACGATACACTCCTTTACCAACCTGTAAAGGCTTTGCTGCAGCGTGGGGTGCATTTCGGGGATAGCGGCTGCAAACCGTTTGGGATTGAAGCCGTAATCGTTCACTGCTCTTTCCCAGTCTTTGGCGAGCTGGTACTCCTTGCTTTCCTTGATGTTGTCCATAATCTTGAATTTTAATGATTTGTTTTTTATTCCCTCCGTTCGATTCCTTTCTGTCGGAACCGCTTTGGGATTTTATAGATGCGGTAAACGGTTGTCGGTACAGCTTCATACGGGAGGCTTTTCCTGCCAATTACTCTTTCTGAGGGAAGGAAGAATTTGCAGGAAATACATTTCAAGCCGCCGGATCAAGCGCGACGGCCGACCTTTGCATCTGATAAAACCAAACCGGGGCTGACAGGGAATGAAGCTGGGGAAACGCTATAAAAGGGAAGTTGAAAATGGTAAAAAAGAGAGGAAACGAAAGCTATGAATGGAGGAAGGGTGGGTGGTGACGGGTTCGTCAGAAAGTTA
Organism: Bacteroides sp. HPS0048; assembly: GCF_964240755.1. Taxonomy (NCBI): domain Bacteria; kingdom Pseudomonadati; phylum Bacteroidota; class Bacteroidia; order Bacteroidales; family Bacteroidaceae; genus Bacteroides; species Bacteroides sp. HPS0048. The sequence continues at coordinate 176,698 of NZ_CAXSVC010000002.1, forward strand.
AAAGAGGTACTTGGGTCCTTTGTCCGGAGCATACAAAAATGAATAGAGGGCGGATTTCCCCCCCCCTATTCGTTATGACAACAACATTTGTCAGGCAGCTATTTCTTCCGTTTGCGGTTCGGTCTGTGCTTCCGCTTCGGGTTGCGGTTCATCGGGTTGTTCCGCTTCCTGCGTGGCTTGTTCCTGCAAAGCGGCTTTTTTTTCCTTAATGCGTTGGTGCCGCTTTTCGTACACTTCATTATATCCGTCTTGGATATTGGCAAGTTCTTCGGGCATATGCTTTTGGGCGAAGCCAAGCAACAGGGAGGCTGTGGCGTTGTTACCGAATGCGTCCTTGAAATTGGCAATCAGATAATCCCTGCGGATAACGGCTTTCTGCTTGGCGGTAAGGTTCTCGATGATGCGCATTTTGTCCTCGCTCGTAAGGTAGTAATAAGAACCTTTATCTTCAATTCCCACCTCATTGAAATGCTCTTTGCGGAGTGAGGAGAGCAGGAAGAAATACACCATTTTCTCCTCGTCCTGTCCAAATTTGCGCTCTGACATATCGACCTCTAAAATCCGCTTTTTGGTGTCTTCAACGGTCTTTTCGAGGGCAATCTCCTTGTTGCGTTTGTCCTGCTTTTCCAACTTCTCGATAGGTGAAAGCGGCATTTCGGTTGCTGTACCGTTTACGGTGGTAGCGGTATTTGCAACATAGCACAGTGTAATGTCGTTGCTCTCAATACGGAGATAGAGGGAGATTTCTCCTGCTTCGCTTCGGGTGCGGATTGCTTCGCATTTTTCGGTGTAACCGTTCAATTCCTGCCCGTAATCCTTTTCTGCATCCTCGTATTCCTCGGTGGTATCATAATCCTCTTTTTGAGGTGCTTGGGGGCTTTCGGGGTATTTCGTTGCATAGGTTTTAAGGCTTTCCACTTCGTAGCCCATAGCGGTAAGTCGGTCGATGACAGCTTCATTGTAATTGTAGCTTTCGTGGCAGAGGGGAACGGCAGGGTGCTGTTCCATGAGCCGCATAGCCTTTTCGGTAAGGTGCGATGTGTTCATTTCCACCAAGCAAGCGCGGTTGGCGCAATTTCCGCAACCACCCTCACAGAACAACATCATATTATTGGTATTGTGAGGGCATGAAAGACAAAGGGTTTTGTCGAATGAATAGCGATTGAGGTCTGCGGTGTATTGCCGTTCGATGCTTTGTGCCACCTCGGAAGCTTTCATGCCTCGCCAACTATTGTACTGCACCCCCTCTTTCAGATGTTGGTCGTACACCTCACGCTGTATCTCTTCCCCATAACGGCAGATTTCACTTGCCACGCTGATTGTGATTTCGTCCTGCTCCAACAGCAAAGCGATTTCGGGTATCAAGGAAACGAATTTAAGTCGTGTACGGATATATGCCTCCGTCTTGCCGAACTGCACGGTCAAGGACTGTACATCGTGGCGACCGCTGTCTATGAGCTTTTGGTAGGCGTTGGCTTCCTCAATCGGGGTCACATCCTTACGCTGCAGGTTCTCGGTAATCGCCATTTCCTCGGCTGTCTCGTCTGAAATTTCCATGACGATAGCCGGAATTTCCGCCAATTCAGCCATGAGGGAAGCACGGTATCTGCGTTCTCCGAATACAATCTCGAAACGGTTGTCCGCAATAGGGCGCACACCGATAGGCTGAAGCACTCCCTGCTGACGGATGCTCTCGGCAAGTTCCGCAAGGCTTGTCTCGTCAAAGTTCTTACGTGGGTTGTAGTTACTCGGCTGAATGTCTGCCAATGCTACCGATGTGATGTTCTTCTCTACTGCTTGAACTGCTGTTGTTGCCATAATCATAAAATTTAATTGGTTGATATTTGATTTTTTTATTTTCCCTTTTTTCGGTTCTTTTCTCTGCCTGAACCGCTTGGGATTTACAGATGCTTCAAGGGACTGACGAACAAGCTATTTTCAACGCTTTTTCCGGAAAATTACTCTTTCGCAGGAAGGAAGAATTTTACGAGAAATGCACTTCAAAGCGGTGAAATCAAGCGCGGCAGTCCAAATTTGCGTCTGGAAAACCAACCGGCGATGGCAGGAACGAGGCCGGACAAGCGGCAAGTGGAATAAATAAAAAAGTAATACAACCATGCGGTTATAAGAGGTAATAGAACAGGAGAACACCCAGGAGGGTATAAACAGGAAAAACGCTACCTTGTGGACGTGCCCATAAGATAGCGGTATGCTATAAAAGGTATATCGGATGGGGACTACAACCGCCGTACCGGTTATTTCTCGTGCTTTTCCAAATACTCTTTCATCGCCTCGTTCACGATGTCCCGTAGAGACATATTCTTTTCGATGGCGAGGTACTTCATCCGGGTATGAATACTTTTGTTTATGACAAAGTTGCAATGTACAGCAGGCTCTTTTTCCGTTTTGACCGGTGCAGGTTCTTTCTTTTGCGTGGACTTCCCGGTGGATGACAGCAAGCCGTCCAGTCCGCTTCTCATGCCGTTTTTCAATGAATCACTTTTGCCCATATCGTTTTTATTTTAATTTCAACACTTCTTTTGCTAACTCCATGTAGTCCTTTGCCCCGTTGCTGTTCTTGTTATACTCAAAGATATTCATGCCTTTTATCGGAGCTTCGGCCAATGATACATTGTCCCGGATGACGGTCTTGAATACCTTGTCGCAGAACGATTCGCTGATTAGTTCCGCCACACTTTTGTTGAGCGTCTTGCGCTTGTCAAACTGGGTGATGACAATGCCGCCGATATTTAGGTTTGGGTTCAAACGTTCCTTGACAATCCCGACCACATTTGTAATCTTTGCCATTCCGCGCATGGCGAGGAACTGCGCCTGTACCGGGATAATCAGGAAATCCGCCGATGTGAGGGCGTTCAGTGTCAGCAAACCCAGCGAGGGCGGACAGTCAATCAGGATATAGTCGAATTTACGGGTTTCAAGCAATTTTGCAATCAGCCCTTTTAGTATTAATTCCCGCCCCGGCTCGTTGATAAGCTCGGATTCTGTCGCCGACAAATCGAGGCAGGACGGTACAACGGAAAGACCGTTTTCCAACTCGAATACCGGTAAGGTATATTCGCCTTTCATCGCTCCGTACACCGTCCGTTCCTCTTCGATGGAGAGACCGCAGGATTCCGTGAGGTTTGCCTGACCGTCCATGTCGATGAGCAGTACACGCTTTTTCTTCTGCTGCAATGCGGCAGCAAGATTGATGGTGGTAGTTGTCTTTCCGACACCGCCCTTGTGGTTCAAAACTGCGATTATTTTTGTCATAATTTCGTGTCTTTATATCTGATACAAAGATAATACTATTTTTAGTATTTACTATTATTAGTGTATACTATTTTACTACTTTTGTATATTTTAGTATTATAGCATCTACTACTATACTAAAATACTGATTGACTAAATGTAGTGCATTCTATCATTTCTGATGGGATATTTCCTAATATCCTACTTTACTAACCTTAGTATATACTACATTTAGTATTTGTTGTATAACAGCAAAATAAGCTCATTTTGGAATTAGTCTTATAAATCATCATCATGCGCATTAGATAAATTCTGTCTCAAGTGCTTCCAACAAGTCGTGTATTTGTTTTTCCGCTTCCTCCATATCCGATACAATGTCCTTGATGTGGTAAGGTGCGCCATTTTTACCGTGCCCATCATTTCCAATCCATAGATAGGCTTCGTAATCCGGGTCAAAACCCTCGAAATATTGTTCCATGTCAGCAATGAGGGTATCAATGTCCTCACATTTCATTTCGGCACTGAAATTAAAATCCTGCCCATAGTTGGTATAGCGTTGGAAGTCGAACTGAATATTTGATTTATTTTTGTCATCCACACTTATACTCCAGCCTTTGCTTTGGGATATTTCCGTTACTTTTTGTATCTTTTCTTGAGCGGTCATAGTTTTGAGTTTATAGTGGGGAGACTTCACACCGTCCTACCGATTGCTTTAATCCGTTATTTGAAAGTAATACTCCTGCAGCTCGTCTGGCCATTCGGCGGTCATAGAGCGTGGCTTTCTGGTTGTCCCGCTCGTGCCATTGCCAAATTTTGTGATTAAGTACAAGGCACAGCTCTGTCCAATGCTTGTAGTTATCTTTCCATTCTGCCTTAACCTTTCTGTATGTGTCAGCTATGGCTTCATTCCCGAACTTGTCTGCCATAGAGAAGTCCTGCCAAAAGGTTGTCATCGGGTCATAGCCAGTAATTTCCGCTATATTCCACTTGGGAATTACTATTTTTAATATTTCCATACTTATTATTGTTTTTGTAATACTCATGAATCAAGATTACTATTTCCCTTTGTTCGGTCTGTTTGCGACCGCCGGGAAGATTTTTCTGCTTTCAGAAGGTGGCGGGGAACAATCGGACAAGGCTGATCCGGAAAAATACGCTCGACAGCGGAGAGGAAGATTTTTACGTGTCATTTGCGGCAGTATGCCGGCATTGGCAGGATTGGAGCCGCCGGTTACCTTTGCGGAAAATTCTGTTCCGTAGGTCGCACGGCAGCGGACTTGGGTTTAATGGGAATCCGTTAGAAAAGGAAAGATTTATGAATAAAAGAGTGAGGCGGCCAGCCGGGACGGACTTTCCGATGGACTGTCTTGGGACTACAGAGGGCAGGATTTATCCCGCCCCCTGTAATGCCAAGTCTGTCCGTGTCCGTCCTTTTGCAAAAAGGGGCTTCACGCACTTTATGTAACGTGTTACACAAAATGCGTGAGGCTGCTTGAAGCAAACTGGCCGCAGGATGTAAGGCTATATGAGGGAGAAAGGAATTTTATAAAAGGCCGTTGGTCGATCGGAACAACAAACCGTACCGAGACTTTGCCCGATACGGTCTTGCATATAACTCAGTCTATGTCATAGCCTATCATGTATTCATCGTTGATAAGCAGATAATAGTAGCCGTTGCCACAATTCCTGTATTCTTTGCTGAATCCAGCCGCCATATCTCCATTTTCGCGTGGCTCACACCATAACGTACCGTCATAGCCACAAAAGTCGAAGCGTCCGGTGGAAAACTTTTCGCCTTGCTTCAGTGCCGTTCTGAAACGAGCCATATCCCAACTGCTGCAATACTTCTCGATGGTGGCAAGTCCGATACACTTGCCGTCGATGCGTGTGCCGGTCGTGATGCGGTTCTCGTAGAGGGATTTATCCAAATCGGCATTAGCGATTTTGCGAAGCCAATCATTCGTATGCGTGGCAAGTCGGGCAAGTTTCTGGTATTTCAAGACCTGTTTCTTTCCTATGTCCGCTGCATCTTCGGGAGAGGATGACGGATAGTATATCTTCTCAATGCTTGCCCAATCCGTGAAGATGTACCCGCTTTTTCGTTTTCTTGGCGCAATAATGCCGATGACGTTTTCATTGCGGTTGATGAATAATCGCCTACGTTGTCCTGCAATCCTTACATATAAAGAGGTGGAATTCTGCTCGTTTCGGAGATAGGCTTCTGCCGGATGAATAGTTGTTGTTTCCATATTTGTATAAATTTTGATTTTTGCTGTTCCTATTTTGGTTTACCTGTTCAAAGTTCCGGGATTGTGCCGTTCTTATATAGAACACCGTCCCGATAATGGGACACGATGCCCGGCTTAAGTCCCATTTCCTCAAAGGCTATATGCCTGATATAGTCCTTGTATTCTTTGCCAATGAAATTCTTTCCACAAAGGTTGTTGAAAATCATAGGGACGGAAAAACCGTCTTCGCTCGATAATATCACTTTGTCGTCTTGTCTAATTTCTTCTACCATACTTGTTTACTTTTAATTGGTTGAACTATCATGCTGATTTTTCTTTTTCCCTGCTTTCGTTTGCCGTGCAGGTTTGTTTTCAGCTTTTTGAGGCAGCCAGAGGATGAAGCTGTGGCATCATAAGCCAAACCCGGATAGAAAACCGACCGTGTAACAGTCTGTTTTCGTCATCCGAATGCAATGCGGCTTGGCGATTATGCGCTTCGTCCTACATTCGCCGACGAAAAGAGTAAAGAATGACCTGCCGGTAAAAGCAAGGATTTTGTAAAAAAGAAGAGTCGTATATGATAGAAAAAACGGCTTGGGATGTGAGAAAATACCCTGAAAAATTTGCGGTGTATCGTATTTTATGTAATTTTGCAGTTGTATTTCAAAATTGCATAAACAGTATGGAGGCAAAATATATCCACAGGGAGCTATCCGCCGTGATAGAAGAGGCTTACCGCTATTTTTCAGTCATTACGGTAACAGGACCGCGCCAGTCCGGAAAGACGACGCTGCTCCGCAACTTGTTCTCATACCTGCCGTATTACTCGTTGGAAAATCTTGATGTCCGGAGTTTCGCCGAAAACGACCCGGTCGCTTTTCTGAACCAGCACACGGAGGGCATGATTCTTGACGAGGTACACAACGCTCCGAACCTGCTGTCGTATATTCAGGGTATGGTGGACAATGATGCCGACCGGCGGTTTATCCTTTCGGGCAGTTCGCAGTTTGCCATGCTGAAAAAGGTTACACAGTCTTTGGCAGGACGTACCGCCGTTTTCGAGTTGCTCCCCCTGTCATACTCCGAAATACGGGAGCAGATCACCGATACGCCTCTTGACAACCTGCTGTTTAACGGGTTTTACCCTGCCATTTATTCGGGCCGTAACATACCCAAATTTCTTTATCCGGCGTACATGAAAACCTATCTGGACAAGGACGTGCGCGACCTGCTACAAATCAAGGACATGATGCAGTTCCACACATTCATCAGGCTTTGCGCCGGACGTATCGGATCGCTGTTCAAAGCCTCTGAACTGGCCAACGAAATCGGTGTCAGTTCACATACCGTTACGGCATGGCTGTCCGTCTTACAGGCATCTTATATTGTTTTCCTGCTACCTCCCTATTTCGAGAACACACGCAAACGGCTGACTAAAACTCCCAAGCTCTATTTTACGGATACAGGGCTTGCCTGTCACCTGCTCGGCATCGAATCGCCGGAACAGCTTGCACGGGACAAGATGCGTGGGGCGTTGTTCGAGAACTTCATCGTAACGGAAGCCTTGAAGCGGCGGTATAACCAAGGCAAGGAAAGCAACCTCTATTTTTACAGGGATTCGAACCAGAACGAGGTCGATTTGCTGTTGAAAAAACATTCGGGGCTATACGGTATTGAAATCAAGTCGGCGATGACCTACCATGCGGACTTCGAGAAGGCGTTGAAACAGATGGACGGCTGGGTCAAAGAAACCATACTGGGTAAGGCGGTGGCCTATGCGGGTACACTCGAAAATACTGCTGGAGAAATCAAACTTCTGAATTACAGTCACCTGGATGAGGTGTTGGCTTAACAGCCCTATAACAGTCCAGCTAATGCCGACACACACTCCTGCTGCATGGATTTGATGTAATCGAAGAGAACCGAGGGATTGATATTCTTGCCATTTAGCTTGCAGGTGACGTGCAAGTGCTCGCCTGTACTTCGTCCGGTCGAGCCGGTAATACCGACGGCATCGCGGGGACGGACTACCGTACCCTTGGCGGCCAGCACCCGTGAAAGGTGGCAATAGCTGACGGTGTAATTTCCGTGCCGCAGTGTCACATACTTGCCGGACGTCTTGTCTTGTCCCACTTTGACGACCACCCCCTCCATCATGGCCAATACCTGCTCGCCCCGTGCGTGCAGGTCGATACCCCCGTGAAACTTCCTCTTCCCGGTAAACGGGTCTTTCCGGTAGCCGTATGGCGATGTAATTCTGATGCGCTGCAATGGATAAGACACACTGAGATAACGGTCAATCCACAACTTCTTACTTTCATCGGCAGGTTTTGTCGAAGTCTCCTGTGCAGGAGCCATGCTTTCGGGTGTCGGCTCCGGCTTTTTCATACCCTCCTGCAAGGCTTCTACCTTGTATCTTTCTGGTGTCTTGGCAATCGTGTTGAACTGCGCCTGAACGGGCATCGTGCAGAATGAAATACCCGATATTGCTATCAGTAGAATTTTTCTCATTCGGCAAAGTTATAACGGGAATTTTCATGTCGGAAACAAACTACCGTCATTTCTTGTATTGGTTTGATATTTTGCGTCTATTAGTACGATTTTGATTAGATAATTGTACTAATGAAGATAAAAACAGCATATTACAACCATTTATATAGCTGTATTTTTGTCCGTCATAATAAGATGTCTCTATCTTTGTATAGTACAATTTTATAATATGAATATAGTATGAAAAAAGTTCAGATTGAATTTGATGAATTACCCTTTTCGACACTGGAACGATTCGGTCTTACAAGGGAAATGATCGAGGACTTGCCGATGCGTGTGTTGGAAGACATCTGCAACGGCCGGCATTCTCCCGTGCTTCCCGTGCGTGTCACTGACGAGCATGGCGGGCAAATCGAGAGCCGCAGCCGCTTTGCCTTTATCCGCATGGACGACGGTCAGGTGGATGTGGTGTTCTATCCGGCACTGAAATCCTCTCCACTGGAGCGGTATGACGAAGCACAGCAGAAACAGTTGCTCGACGGCAAGGCGATTGTCGCCGATGTGGAAATGTCGGACGGACGGAGCAGCAAGGCTTTCGTACAGATTGACGCCGAGACGAAACAGGTGATGTATGTCCCCACGCCCATCATCGCACGCAACCTGAAAGTGCTGGCCGAGGTCATGCGCCTCGGTACGGTGGAGGTAAACGGGATGCAGCACGGCGAGCCGCTGACGGTAGTCGTGGGCGGCGAGCCTGCCACAGTGGGCATCGACCTTCATGCCAAGACCGGCATCCGCATCTGTTCGGGCGACGCGCAGCAATGGCGCAACCAACCCAAGCGAGAGTGGGACAAATACACCTTCGGGTGCTACGGCTGCTGGGTCATGGACGATGACGGTAACCTTGACTACGTTTCGGAGGAAGACTACACCGAAGAGCTGTGGAACGAACAGAAGAAGAGCGGCGAGCGCAATCGTGCGACAGCTCTCCATAAGTAAAACATCAATCCGTACATTATGGCACAGAACGAATATTATCCCGAAGACGTACTTGTCGGGAAGATGCAGAGCGGCGAATACGGCTGGCTCGATTACGTCAATCATTTCTCCGCCGACTGGCAGGAGGAATACGCCCGTTACTGCGAGGAAAAAGGGCTTGCAGTCGGCAACGAATCCGCCGCCGAGTTCGTCCGCTTCAAGGACGAACAGTTGGAGGCAGCAATGGAAAGCGGAGACGCATAACGAAAACAATCAGACTATGGCGATACGAACGAATACCAATCCCCGGCAGATGGACTTGCAGCCCGAAATGCGCGATATGCTGATGCGCAACGGGCTTCAAGCCCATGTTGCACTTGACGATGCAGGGTATCGGCTGATCGTGCAGGGACATGACTCGCCCCTGCTGGTCTATCCGATCACCGAACGTCAGATGTTGGCACTCACGGACTGGGGAACGAACACTGCCAACAAGAAGGCCTACAACGTGCTGACGAGCATCGTGGGCAAGGACTTCTATATGCCCAAGAACTTCGTCCATGCCCGCAATGCCAACGATCGTGTGGCTATGGGGCTGCACGGCTACCGCATCGTCATCGGCGAGTACGGGCGCATGGGGCGTATGGGAATGCCCCCGCCGTTCCTTGGCTGGACACCTCGCAACCAGTTGGGCTTCCACCTTCGCAGGGTCGGCGGCCAACTGTTCTTTCCGGGGCCGTCCATCGTACCCGAACGCCCCGACGGGCGCATGAAGCCCGGCGAACTGCAATCAGGCGGTTACGGCTTCTATTACAAGGGGCATCAACAGGAGCAGCCCGTACAGCAACGGGATGTGCTGCAGGACTTGCAGGCGGCTATCACGCCGATGGTCAGCCGTCCACGCAGCAAGGAACCGGCACGGCCGTACAAGGAGCTTATAGCCTCTCCGGTCTATTTCTCCAACGAGAAATGGGCGGAGTGCCTTGCCTCGCACGGTCTTGTCGTGGATGCGGAAAAGCAGACGCTGACCGTGCAGTCGGAAAGCGTCCAAGCCGATATGGTCTATGACCTGACGGAAGAGGAAGTGAGGACACTGGTTGCCGCACCCATCGAGGAGCAGCCCGTAGAGAAACGTCTGGAACTGCTGAACGGCATTATCGGGGCTGACTTTTCCGACAAAGTGACGATGGAGGCTCTCAACAGCGATCAACGCATCGCTATCGGTCTGCATCCCGAAGTACAGCAGGATTTGAAACAACGCCAACGGCAGGAGCAAGAGGCTTTTATGCCAGTGAAAACCTCGCTGCAACAGCAAGAGGAATCCGTACAGGGAAATATCGGTGCGGTAGTGGACGGGCGTGACCTCCAGTTTTTGAATGAAAACAAGGGATGGTATCGGGAAGAGAAACACGGGCGGGAAGTCGAAGTGAGCCAGATAGCCGTTCAACCGGCACAGACCGAGGGGAAATACAGGATGACCGCCGTTATCGACGGTCAGGCTATCAGCCATGAGATAACCCAACGGGACTACGACAAGTTCCTTGCTGTGGATGACTATCACCGGATGAAGCTCTTTTCCAAGATTTTCAGCGAAGTGGACATGAAAACACGCCCGGAAGCACAGCGGGGTCTCGGCACGAAAATCTTTGCCGCCCTCACCGCAGGTACGGTAGTCGCGGCGGGTGTCGCACACGGCATCCACCATCACTGCCATGCCCCGGAGTTCTACGGCGAGTGTTTCGGCGGTCCGCCACGCCCGTACTTCAAGCCGGGTGTCGATACGCCGAGGGATGTGGCCATCCGTTGTTTCGAGGCAGAGATGAACCGTGAAATCAATGATATGAGAATGGGGAGGTAAACCATGAGAGAGGGCGAACTGACTTATGACGATTTTCTGCGCAGGCTGAACATTCAGGACGTGCTTATCGACGCGGGCTATCACCTGAACCGGCGTGACGGCCTGCGCTATCCCTCGTATGTCCGGTTGGACAGCGAGGGGCGGCGCATCCGCAACGACAAATTCATTGTCACGCAGCAAGGGAAATGTTGTTTCAAACCGCAACAGCAGAAGTCGTATAACATCATTTCCTTTATCAAGGAGCATCCGCATTTTTTCGCGGAATACCATGCCGGTGTGTCTCCCGACCGACTGGTAAACCTTGTCTGCAACCGGTTGCTGAACCATCCCGTCGCTGACCGGGATACCCGGATTATCCAGCCTAAACGGGATGTGAAGCCGTTTGACATGGCGGATTACGACATTCACCAGTTCAATCCGCAGGATCGGGCGACACAAAAGAAGTTCTATCCGTTCTTCAAGCATCGGGGCATCGACCTTTACACGCAATACGCCTTCCACCGGAACTTTTGTCTGGCGACGAAACACCGTGAGGACGGCATGAAATACACCAACCTCGCCTTTCCGCTGACCGTTCCGAAAGATACGGGACAGGTTGTCGGTCTGGAAGAGCGAGGGCGCCCTCGCATGGATGGCAGCGGCAGTTATAAAGGGAAGGCGGAAGGGAGCAATTCGAGCCAAGGGCTATGGATTGCCAGCCCAGCCAAAACTACGCTTACCGAAGCCAAGCATATCTACTGGTTCGAGAGTGCATACGACGCGATGGCCTATTACCAGCTTCATCAGGCCAACGACAAGGATTTGCGGAAAGCGGTCTTCATATCTACCGGCGGTAACCCGACGGTGGAACAGATGCGGGGTGTCCTCACGCTCTCGCTTCCTGCCAAGCAACACATCTGTTTCGATACCGACCTTGCGGGAATCGAGTTTGCCAAGAACCTGCAACAGGAGATGTACCGGGCTGTCCGTTCCACCATCGAGGAGACACCGGAGCGGAAGCCTTATCTGGATTCCGTCGCTGACGGCAAGAACCTCGATGAAGGAGACATAGACCTGCTGCCCGACGCTTTGCGGTCGAGCTACGGGAAATATGAATCCGCATGGGAAGAAGCCATGTCGATGCGTTCGAGCGGCCTGTGCCATCCGGACGACATACGGGAACAGACGGATATCATGAACGGAAATTACAAGGAGTTCCGTGAAGGATTGCGGGAGTTCCTCGGTCTGGACAAGGCGAATGACGCCTCTTTTGTCCGTGAACAGCCTACCTATCCCAACAAGGACTGGAACGAACAGCTTTTGGCCGGGCAGAAACAGGAAGAGACGGTCGATGAGACACAGGCGAGAGAACAGTCACCGGAAGAGGAACAACAAACACACTTTCGCCGATGATGACCGATGCACCCACAGGACATTTCCAAAGCATCGTGCTGCAACCGCACGCCGGACAGTTCGTCATCGACGAGCTGCCCGCAATCGTATTGTGCTGTGCAGCATGGGTGTACGGTGGCATGGAGGGACTGCCTCTGACAGCTCTTGCCGTATCGGTTGCCGCATTGCTTTCTTTGGCATTGCTGTACCGTTTCATCTATCTGCGCCGGACACGCTACCACATCGGTAGCGAGCAGCTTATCAGCAGGCATGGGGTGCTGTCCCGGAAGACGGACTACATGGAACAATATCGTATCGTGGACTTTGTGGAACACCAAAGCCTCATGCAGCAGCTTTGCGGCCTAAAGACGGTACGCATCTTCTCGATGGACAGGAATACACCCCGGCTTGATTTGGTAGGCATCAGACACAACTTCGATGTGGTAACGCTTATCCGGGAACGGGTCGAGTATAACAAACGAAAAAAGGGAATATATGAAATCACGAATCATTAGTCTGGTCATTTTTGCCCTCTGCCTGATGCCACACTGGGCAAAAGCCCAAATCACGGCGTCCAATCCGTTGGAATGGATGGCGTTGGCCGAGGGCAACGAGGTTATCAATGACCAAATAGAGAAACAGATAAATGGTCAGACGAAGACAGCTATGCTGCAGAACAGCATCGCCGCCGAGTTTAACCGCATCCACAAATGGGAGAAGCAGTACAACAGTTATCTCAAGACGGTAAGCGGCTACGCTTCATCGCTGAAAGCCTGCACCCATCTCTACAACGACGGCGTGAGAATCTTTCTCACGTTAGGGAAATTGGGCAACGCCATCCGAAACAACCCGCAGGGCATCATCGCCTCCATGAGCATGAACAATCTGTATATCGAGACGGCAACGGAACTGGTATCGGTCTTCACGCTCCTGAATGACGCAGTGGCCAAGGGCGGCAAAGAGAATATGCTCACGGGTGCGGAACGCAGCAAGACCTTGTGGGCGTTGAACGACAAACTTTCGGTTTTCAGCCGGAAGCTGCACCTGCTCTACCTGAGCATACGGTACTATACCCTCAATGACGTGTGGAACAACGTGACGGCCGGGATGCTCGACCGCAACAACGGAGAGGCGGCACGGATGGCCATGTCCCGTTGGCGCAGGGCTGCCGTCCTTGCACGATAAAATCAGGTGAATGATGAAACGGACGATTTGGATAGGCATCTTATTGCTGTGCATCGGTATCGGCAAGGTTCGGGCACAGAACGACCCCGTGCTTGCCGGGATGATCCTGCTCTATACCGACAAGGCGGAAAAGGAGCTGAAGAACCAGGAGAAGGTCATGCTGATACAGACCACCGGACACCTGTGGACGAAAGAGGAAGTGAAAGCCACGACCGACCTGCAACGGGAGTTCAACAACTATTTGGACTCTTTCCGGTCGATAATCTGCTACGCAGCGCAGATATACGGTTTTTACCACGAAATATCAAGGCTGACGGACAATATGGGAGACTTTACCAGACAGGTAAGCCGCAATAGTCCCAACGCGCTGGCCGTTGCTCTCTCCACGCAACGGAACCGCATTTACCGGGAACTGATTATGAACAGCGTGGAGATTGTGAATGACATCCGCATGGCGTGCCTGTCAGACAACAAAATGACGGAGAAGGAGCGCATGGAAATCGTATTTGGCATCCGTCCGAAGCTCAAGATGATGAACAAGAAACTGCAACGGCTGACCAAGGCGGTGAAATACACGACGATGGGCGACATCTGGCGTGAAATCGACGAGGGGGCACGCCCGGCAGCCGACAAACGGGATATCGTGGAAGCCGCCAAAAGACGCTGGCGGCAGATAGGAAGAAATGTAAGACCTTAAAAACAGACAACGTATGGGCGTTTGGAGTACACTATTGAAATATGGCGGCAAGGCCATGAAAGGTGTCGGTACGGCTACAGCGACTACCGGCAAAAGTATGGGTAAGGCAGTGCTGCACCCTTCGCAGACCTTGCGTGGCGCGGGTCAGGCCGTCAAGACGGCGACCATCGGCGGTGCGGTCGGTTATGTGGGCTGGGAGAAGCTGACCACCGACAAAAGCGTGGTGCGTATCGTGAGCGATGCGGTCATCGGCGAACCGGCAACGAATACCCTCGCGGAGACGGCGGACGGAGTGCGTGAACTGACGGGCAAGGCCGGGGAAGCCGTCAGTTCGGTCAGCGGTGCGGTAACCGGCATCGACAACAAGCTGAACGGTGTGTCGAACTTTTTGCGCCAAGCCTCCGGTGGCGGAGGCCTTGATATGTTCGGCAACTTTTTCCGTAACCTCGGCAGCGGCAACGTGTCGGGGCTGAGTATTGCCGGGCTGGTTGCGGCGGCGTTCCTCATATTCGGACGCTTCGGCTGGCTGGGCAAGATTGCCGGCGCATTCCTCGGCATGATGCTCATCGGCAACAATGCGGGTGTCTTCCGAACGCCGGAGACAGAAAACGTGCAGCGCACCCGGACGCCCGAACTTCCGGCAGAGGAACAGACGCATGGCGGAGGGATGAGAAGATAGGGATATGAATCAATAGGTAAACAGCATGAAATATACAGAAGAAATGATCCTGCAATCCGATAGCGGTTATTGTATGCCTTTCGAGGAACAGCAGGGCAAAGACGTGGAGCTGTCGCTCGGCTACGGCGAACAGACCGACCCGGCGACGGGCGAGAAATTCTTTCATCACGGCATTGACTTCAACGTGCGGTGCTATATGCTTTCTGCCCTCGCCAGCGGCATTGTGTCGGGCGTGGGCAACGATTCCGGACACGGCATCTGCCAGACCATCCGCTACGGGGAGTATGAGGTGACATACGGAAATCTGTCCAATGTCTTCGCTCAATTCGGACAGCGTGTAAAGGCCGGACAGACGGTAGCTTTGAGCGGTGACAAACTGCACATGACCGTCCGCTTCAAGGGCGAGGAACTGAACCCGCTGGAGTTCCTGACGATGCTGTACGGGAACATACAGGCAATGCGTCAGGCCGGCGGACACGAGACAGACTATTTATCCGGCTTGGAGATGGAACTGAAAACCGATTATGAACGGGACAAAAGGGAGATAGAGGAACTGATGCTGCACTTCCTGCCGCACTATATGGAGGATTTGCGGCATGGAGCATACACCTTGCCCCGGAATACGGAGCAGTCGCTACGCCACATCTTCACGGTGGGCGCGATGAAGGAGTATTTCTACGAGAATATGCCGAGCATGGCCAATCCGCTCGGACTGGGACACAAGGCCATGCCGCTGGCCTGCAAGGTGCAGAACCTCCTTATTGCGGATTTCCTGCATTACCTCGCCCTGCGGCATGATGTGTACCTCTCCACTGCGAGCAGCGACATAAAAAAAAACTCCATGACGAAGCCCTGACCTATGGCGGCATCATAGACCCGTTGGCGGAACTGGACATCGACATACAGAGCTTCGACATACCGAGGCTTGTCACGGTCTATCCCGACCGGGCGGGTGTGCGCTGGTGGACCAAGGCATGGTTCAACAATCGGGAAGAGGGCGAGACATCCGTCGAAATCGAACGGGAGCAGGCGATACGGTTCATGCAGGACAACATCGAAAAGGACGCATGGCTGGAAGAGTTCTTTCCCCGGCAGATGGAGGTTTACCACAACGCCATCGAGCAGACGAAAGAACAGCTATTGAAACAGATAAATATATAATACACAACATGGATGGAATCAGACATAGCCGGCAATTCGCGGAAATAGAACGTCTTGTGAGCGATTATTTCCATTGCCATCTCGCTCCCGTCATGTCGAAAACGCAGGCTTTCCTCACGAAGAAGCAGGGCGAGGAAATGAGGGAGTATTCCACCTCATTGGGCGGCATACTCAGCGCAATGGCGTCTGCGGCACAGCCGATGGGCGACCCGTACCAGGTACTCAAGGTTACGGGCGAATGGAACTCGAAGACGACGGAGGACTACATCGGAATGTGCAAGGCGGAGATTACCGGCTCCAAGGAGATACAGCAAGACCTCGCATACATGGCCGGGCAATGGCGCGATACCGTCGTGCGGGAAATCGGGCGTGAACGGTACAACGAACTGTCGGAACAATTGGGCGGTGACCTTGCCTACGCCTATATGGACTACCGGGTAGAGGAACTGATGATCGACCGGCTGGTCAAGGAGCGAATGCCGAAATCGTCAGCCGACTACATCATCCGCAAAGCCGCAGAATCAAGCTTGCTCGGACTTTCGCAGACCTTGAACCGCTCGCCGCTTGCTGAGGAAATCGAGGCACGGGGCGAAGCGGCCTACCGTCCGAAAGGATGGGAAAAAGGTGCGGGTCGGGTATTGGGCGCAACGGCGGATGCCGTCATGATGGGTGGCGCAGGTTCGTGGGCGACATTGGCAAAGTTTGTCGGGGCGGACGTGGCTATCTCGGCAGTCGCCTCACGCTTCGAGCCTGAAAAGTCGCCCAAGCTCTCTGTGGAGCAATGTATCAGCAAAGGTGTGTTCGGTAGCGAACGGAACGTGTTTACGGACTTCCGTAAGGAGGCTGCAACAGTACAGACGGGTGATAGTGCGCTTATTGTGGCGGCCAACGAGCAGTTGAAGAAAAAAATACCTGTGATGAACTTTAATTTTTTGGAGTGGATGCAGACACCAAAGTTTACCCCTTTCCAAATGTCCGAAAAGCCCGGACACCCTGAAAAGAAAAATGAACGTGCCGAACGGTACAAGGATGTGCCGCTCATCGTCGCTCCCGGACAGGAAGAAGCCTATTTGAAGCATTTGGAGAAATATAAGAATGCAACGGCTGTAAAATCCACAAAGGAATCAACACAGCCGGAAATGGAACAGAGGGAAAAAGTGGAGAAAGAGGAACGGCAGGTGGTTATTCCACATGAGGAAGAAAAGCAAGAGAGAGAGGCTGTGCAGACCAACACGAACGGATGGAGCGGATTGCTCGGTACATTGGGATTAGAGGGATTGGGCGATATCACGGGCAACCTCGGATATGTCATGGCCATGCTGCCCGACATCCTGCTGGGAGCTTTTACCGGCAAGACGCAATCGTTGCGCTTTGGGGACAACCTGTTGCCGATAGCGAGTATTGTGGCCGGTCTGTTCGTGCGTAACCCGCTGCTGAAGATGCTCCTTGTCGGTCTGGGCGGCGCGAACTTGCTGAACAAGGCTGGACACGAGGCGTTGGGGCGTCCCATGCCGTCCGCCGACGTGCATACGGAAAACCAGTACCGCCGTTATCCCGACGAACCGCTCAATTCCCGTATCGTAAACCCTGTACTGCAAGGCAGCACGCTCATCGCCACGATAGACCGTGTGCCTTGTACCATCCAGCTCACGCCGACCGTCGCGGAGGCTTACCGTGCAGGGGCATTGCCGCTGAACACGCTGGCGAACGCCGTGCTTGCCAAGAGCGACCAGTTGCGCCATATTGCCTCGCAGAATTACGACGACGGACAGCGGGAGACGATTGTGCGCACACGGGGCATCCAATAAATCCATGAACAATAAAAGCATGATGATATGAAAGAAAAGTCGCAAATCGAAAAAAAAGCCGAAGAAAAGCAGACGGAACTGCTGTCTGCCGCACTGGGCGGGGCATCGAACGCCGGCGGCCATTGGCTCAACGTATCGGGCAAGGGATTTCCCCGGCTCTATCCGCAAGGGGTCTCGGCCAGCCCGTTCAATGCCCTCTTTATGGCCTTGCATTCGGACAATAACGGATGCAAGACCAACCTGTTCACGCTTTACAGTGAAACCAAGGCACGGGGGGCTGCGGTACGGGAGCATGAGCAGGGCGTACCGTTCCTGTTCTATAACTGGAACAAGTATGTCAACCGGAACAATCCGAATGAAACCATCGACCGTACCGCCTATCTCCAATTGGACGAAGAGCAGAAGGCACAGTTCAAGGGTGTCCACAACCGAGAAATCCGCACGCTTTTCAATATCGACCAGACGACGTTGCCCTACGTGGACAAGCCGGCTTACGAGGATGCGGTAAAGCAGGACGGCAGTGTTCAGGAAAGAGGATATGCCGAGGCGGACAACCGCAGGTTGCGCACTCGGTTCAACGACTTTCTATTGAAGATGCGGGACAACCTCGTTCCCGTGCGCTCGGACGGTAGCGGAGTTCCTCATTACGAGACGGACAAAGATGCGGTCTATATGCCGCGCCAAAAGGATTTTGAGCATTACCACGATTATGTGCAGGAAGCCTTGCGGCAGATCGTGAGTGCCACAGGACATCAACAACGACTTGCCCGTGAAGGCATGGTCATGAAGAATGGTGTGGCTCCGTCAGAGGATGCGGTAAAATATGAAAGGTTGGTTGTGGAACTGGCTTCGGGTATCAAGATGTTGGAACTGGGACTGCCCGCGCGTTTGTCCGATGCAAGCCTGAAGACGGTGGATTACTGGTGTCGGGAGTTCAAGGAAAACCCGTGTATAATGGACGCTCTCGAAAGCGACGTGAACAATGCGCTTGATGTTATCCGAAAAGCGGAACGGGGCGAGAAAATTGAGTACGCCACCCTGCGAAACAGACGGCAGACCACGACCATGCAGGAACAGATGCCCAAGCATTACTTTGTGGCGAATGAAATCCGCCAGCACCCGGACAAGGCGGCGAAAAGCATCGTCCTCGTCATCGACCGGGAGGCGAAATCGGCGGATGTCATTTTGCCGGCAGGAGCTTCGACCGAGGCGAACAACGAGATTCCCGGCATGAACAAGGGGCGTATCGAACGGGCATTGCAGAAAGAGGGTATCGAGCAGGTGCGTTTCTATAATACTGACGGTGCATTGGGTTACAGACCCGATGACAGCTATTTCAATGAAAAAATGGTGACACTGGCCCGGTTAAGGAACTACACGTTGGAAAAGCTCTCCACGCTGGACGTGTCGGAAGCTGTCAGACGGGCGAATGAGGTCGGGTTCGATGCCGTGCAGATGATTCAGGATGACAAGAACCGTTGGGCACTCTATATCAAGCCGGAAAACAAGGAGGGGTACAGCGTCTATCCCGACAAGGAGGATGTGAACCGTTTTTTCTCCACGCTCAAGCAGGCGATGGACAACATCGACAAGGTACGGATGGAGCTGGCGCACAAGTATTATGCACTGGCGGAGGTCAAACCCGACCTGAAAGTGGATTTGTTCGGCAGCGATACGCCGGAGATTGACCTGAACCGTATTCAGCGTGTTGCCATCTTCAAGACCAGGCAGGATGGAATCCAGTGTGTGGCAACCATCGACGGACAAAAGCTGCAGCCCCGCAGCGTCACTCCACAGCAGTGGCAACGGATGTGGGTGGCGGAAGACCGTGACGGCTACAAGCGGCATTTGGCGGCTACGCTGTTTGCCGATGTGCTGCAAAAGGGACAATCCGTCGGGGAACAGAAAGCGGAAGAGCAGGTACGGCAACAGAATGAGGTGGTGGCGGAAAATCGGTCGGAAGAGACGAATGATGAAAATATGTCTCCGAAACGGCAGTTTTGGGACAACCTCAAGGAAAAGCATCCCGACGCCCTGTATCTGATTCGTGCAGGAGAAGTCTATCGGCTTTATAATGAGGATGCGGCAAAGGGAGCTGATATATTGGGGATTACGATGAAGAAATATCCGGAACGTGGATTTTCGGCTTTCGCAGAGTTCCCAAGGACGCAACTGGACAGCTATCTGCCCAAACTTGTCCGTGCTGGTGAGCGTGTCGCCATCAGTGAGATAGAGCTACAGGATAAACGGCAGGACGAGCAGGAAACACATAGGGGTATTCATAGATAAGGAGTGACGATTATGACCAAGAATCAGGAATATGCACTGCAATACGCAGATTATGCGATGGCACAGATGCGAAGGTATGGCATCCCGGCTTCCGTCACATTGGCGCAAGGCATACTGGAAAGCAGCAACGGACAGAGCCGTCTGGCAAGGAACGAGAACAACCATTTCGGCATCAAGGCAACTTCCTCGTGGATTGCCGAAGGCGGCAAATACGGAATCTACACCGATGATAAGCCGAATGAAAAGTTCTGCAGCTATGACAGCGTGGGTGATTCATACGAGCATCATTCCCGCTTTTTGAAGGAGAACAGCCGCTATGCCGGTTGCTTCAAACTCTCCCCGGACGATTACAAGGGCTGGGCACAAAGCATTGAGAAAGCCGGTTACGCCACAGGCGGCAAGTATGCCGAGAACCTGCAGAAAATCATTGAGCAGAACGGCTTGCAGAAGTATGACAGACAGGTGATGCAGGAGATGACGGCACAAGGCCGGCAGTTCGGGGTGGAACACAATCCGCTCCAGACTTCCGAGAGTGCGGAACATGGAACGGGGTATTCGTTCCCGGTGGAACGGGAGGAATTTCTGTTCATTACCTCTCCGTTCGGAACACGGCAAGACCCGTTGGACAGCACAAAGCAACAGATGCACAAGGGCGTGGATATCCGTTGCAAAGCCGACGCGGTACTGGCTACGGAGAGCGGCGGCAAGGTCGTGGCGGTAAACCAGAACAAGAATACACCCGGCGGCAAGTCGCTGACGGTGGAATATGCTCGGACGGACGGCAGCAAGGTACAATGTACCTATATGCACCTCAAGGAGATTTCCGTCAAGGTCGGCGATACGGTACAGGCAGGCGGACGGCTTGGCACATCGGGCAATACGGGGACACGGACGACCGGGGAACATCTGCATTTCGGTGTGAAGAATATCTATGCCGACGGGACGAAACGGGATATAGACCCTGCGGCGTATCTGGCTGAAATCGCACAGAAAGGACATATCAAATTGCAAATGCTGCACAACGGAAATGACCTGCTCGTCAAATACAAGGCGGCGGAAGATACCGTGCCTGAAAAGAACCTTTCGCCAGACGGATGGATGAAAAAACTCCTTTCGTCGGAGGATAGCGGTGTGGGAATATCGGGATGCAACGACCCGATTGTGGAGATGGCGATGACCGCTTTCGCCTCCCTGATGCTTTTAGCCACACAGATTGATAACCGGGAGGAAGAGGAACAGAAGACGGCGATATCCGCCGCGATGGATCTTCGTACCATCGACCTGAAGCCGTTGTTGCCGAATATGAAGAACTGCGACCTGACTATCGGCGAGAACGGCAAGGCCATTCTGAAAGCGGACAACGGGGAACTGCATGTCTCGCGGGAGCTGACCGCTTCCGAGCTGAACCGGTTGTCTGCCACGTTGAACAACGGTACACTCACGGAAGAGGCCAAACAGATGCGTGTAACCGGTATGCTGAATACGGTTATCCTGTCGGAAGCGGCCTCACAGAATTTTGAGCAGGGGATGACCCGGCAACAGGGACAAACGGAAAACCTGCGAAGATAAAGGCATGGCGATATGATAAAATGCGTGATGATACAGCTATGCAAGTGTCTGGCGGGAGTTTCCCTCCTTGCGTTGCACCTCCGGTTCTGCTACCTGCTGTTGGGATGGATCGGGACGCTCGTTGTCGTGGGCGTGCAATTAGCCATCGCCGGATGGATGGTCTGGGCGATGATACGCGCACCCGACTGACCGCACTCTACAACAGTTCAACATCAATCAACCCATGTATCACTTGTCCGGATGATCCATGTATCATTAAAGACAAAAAACAGATGATTAAATGTAATGTTACGGTATGCGGCGTTATCGGCCGCGATGCGTCGGTTCGCAAGAATAAAGAAGAGAAAGAATTTCTGGTGTTTCCGCTCCGGGTACAGATTCCGGCGACGGGTGGCGGGCACACTATCGAGGTGGATGTCCGCAAGGAGGGCTGTCAGGAGGAAGCCGCCGGTTATCGGAACGGCTCCCGTGTAGAAGTGAGGGGTACGATGTATCTCAAACGCCGGGGCGACAAGCTATATTTCAACCTGTTCGCCGATGAAATCTGCAATGCCGCTACGGATGATGCGGATTGCGTCAAGGGCGAGCTGGTGTTTCGTGGTAAGGTCGGCCAGAACATCGAGGAAAAAAGGGATAAGAAAGACCAGCCTTATACGGTGTTCTCGGCGTTTAGCGCAGAGAAGGTCGATGACGGCTTCGAGTACCAGTGGGTGCGCTTCTTCTGTTTCGGTAAGGAGCGCGAAGCGTGGTTGCAGCCGGGTGTAAAGGTGGATGCCAAAGGTGAAATGAACCTGTCGGCACACAACGGGAAAATCAACCTTTCCTGCAAGATGGAGGAACTGACGCAATATGTGGCGGATTCGTCTAACTATAATCAATAAGGGTTATGGCCGGTTACAGAAAGAAGAATGCCGACGGACCGAACAGCGAGGACAAGGCTCTTGACCTGTTCGCCGAAATGATGATCGAGAAAATCGAGGGCATTCAAAAGGACTGGAAAAAGCCTTGGTTTACGGAGGGTACGCTACAGTGGCCCCGCAACCTTCACGGGCGCGAGTACAACGGGATGAATGCTTTTATGCTGCTTTTGCACTGCGAGAAAGAAGGGTACAAGATTCCCCGTTTCTGCACGTTCGATTGTGTTCAGAAGCTCAATAAGCCCGGAAAGGATGGAGAGGAACTGCCGCGTGTCTCCGTGCTTCGTGGTGAAAAATCCTTTCCGGTCATGCTCACCACGTTCACTTGTATCCATAAGGAGACTAAGGAGAAAATCAAGTATGACGATTACAAGAAACTCTCCGATGACGAAAAGGAACAATACAATGTCTATCCGAAGATGCAGGTGTTCCGGGTCTTCAATGTCGCGCAAACTAACTTGCAGGAAGCGAGACCGGAGCTGTGGCAAAAACTGGAGCGAGAAAATTCGCGTCCGGCAATCGAGGAGGGCGAGCATTTCAGTTTTGCCCCAGTCGATACGATGATAAGGGATAACCTGTGGATTTGTCCGATTACGCCGAAATATCAGAATGACGCCTACTATTCCATCACGAAGAACGAAATCATCGTACCCGAAAAGGAGCAGTTCAAATCGGGAGAATCGTTCTACGGGACACTGTTCCACGAGATGACGCACTCCACCGGAGCGGAAAACGTACTTGACAGGTTCAAGCCGACTACTTTCGGTTCTCCTGAATATGCCCGTGAGGAACTGGTGGCAGAGTTAGGCAGCGCACTGGTCGCACAGCGTTACGGCATGACCAAGCATATCAAGGAGGACAGTTGCGCGTATCTTAAAGGTTGGCTTGATGAGCTGAAGGAATCGCCACAGTTCATCAAGACAACGCTTCTGGACGTGAAAAGGGCAACCTCGATGATTACCCAGAAGGTGGATAAGATAGCGCAAGAACTGGAACAAAATGTCGGCGAGAAGCAGGAAAACGGAGCGGCAGCAAAGGAGAATACATTTTATTCTTCTGTTGCGTATCTCCAATTTTCGGATGACACGAGGCAGCTTGACGAACTTCGGGAGAAAGGCGATTACGAGGGATTGCTGACGCTTGCCAAGGAGTATTACGACGGCAATGGCATCAACGAACAGCATACTTATTTATCGGCCACGAACAACAAGGGTGACAGCCTTATTGCCGAGGATGAGAATTTCGCTGTCGTGTACAACGGGAGTGTCGGGGGAACCTACGAGGTGATGTTGAAATTCACGGAGCAGGAAATCCGAGACCATATCCGGCGTTACGGTGTCGATATCGCCGGAGATACAATAAAAGGGGTTGCCAGGGAGATGGCGGCGGAACAGTTCTCCGCTTTGGCGTATCAAAAGATTCCGGCCTTCGAGATGCCGAACGGTGAAGTGCTATATGTCGAATATAACAAGGAATCCGATACGCTTGATGTCGGGCAACCCACCAATGCCGGGCTGGTCGCGCAGCATCGTTTCCCTTACGACCACAATGTCGGGCTGGATGCCAATCTGCAAGCCGTGAACGAGAAGCTGAACGAGCTGGAAGAGTATCGGGCAGAACTACAAGAGGCAGAATACGGCAGCGGTATGCGCCGGTAAGGATGGAAAGAAAAAGATGCGGAACTGGTTGGCTCCGCATCTTTTTTGCAGTTTATTTCCCCAACAAACCGTCTATCATAGACTGTAAATTTGCTATGTCGCAATACTGGTTACATCCCCCTCGGTAGTCCTTTCCATTTTGAGCTGTCCGTATCAGAAACGAATCGAGTTCAATTCTTACGCCGCTGCCCATTCGTGACAGACCGGAAGAGTGGCTGATGTAAACGAACTTGCCGTTGCGCTCAATGAAGCAGGAGGTGTCATAATGCCCTTTTGAATTGGAAGCCACCTTTGCACCAACGGCTGCGGCATATTTGGAAATCTCACGCACCAATGCTGTCTGGAAACTGCGGTACTCTTTTGAAACATAGTCTCCTGCATCTGCAAGTATAGCGTCCTGCCATTTGGTATAAAAATTCTGTGCCATATTGATATTTATTATTATTCGTTCCGCAAATAACTTTTCCATTTCTCGCCGTCAATGGTCAGTTTGCCCATTTCCCAATCGTATTCCACTTCCGGTATATTGGTATAAGGGAAATGAACGGTGTAGCCTATCTGTCCGTAAGAGCAATGCAGAGGGGTAACGCAAATCTCCCAACCGAAGTAAGATTGCGGCGTGCAGTATTTTCGCCAGTTGAAACGACCTGCGGCAATATTGCCGCAAAGTCGTTTGAGTATGTCGTTTGTTGTCATTCTGTACCTCCTTTGCTGAGTATGGTGAGTTGTTCGGGACGGTCTGGAAACCAATAAGCATCACTGTCGATATATACGCATCTATAGCCATTCCAAGGTTTTCTGAAAGCTAATACTTCTTTGGGACCAAATACCACCCCGTAGTCGTTTGTAAACGCCACCATATCGCCTACAGCCAAATCACTGTCTGTTTCCATGACTTCGGACAACCGGCTGAAAAACTCCATGCCCTCGGCTTCACGCTCTTTCTTCCAGCGCATAAACTCCTCTTTGTGGCTTCTTGATGAGCCAATAGGTAATAACTCCGATGCCAAAACCTCTGTCTCGGAAGAGCTTGTTGAGATTAAGATGATGCTGTCACTATCCACTTTTTCGGGAGTTGAGATAATTCGACATTCTATATCATTATCGGCAGTGTGCCAAAAAAGGAGGTTGCCTTGCTTGATGAAATCGTACTTGCTCATTGTCTTTTGATTTATTGTTTTTTTTATTTCCCTTTTCTTGAAGCCTTTTGACTTCGCCCAAAGGGGTTGTTTTCATGTGCGTCACAAACGGGGGGATGCAAGAACGATGAGCAAGGAACCTGCAATGAAATTTTATGAAATACCGTCATCTCCGATTACGGAAAGTTGTCGTCAAATTTTATTTCAGGTAGCGATAGCGGTACTTGGGCAATGTTCGTCCACCGTACCTTTGCACACGAAAACAGACCTGCGGCGTATGTCGGGGCTGTGAAGGGATTATACCCTTAAAACAGGAATATACCGGCTGTGAAACCGGTGGCGGAAGCTCTGCAGAGCATATTTATAAAAGTAACCGGGGAGCCTGTGCAAAAAAGAGAGCAACCACCCACTTTTGAGGCGGGTGGTTGCCAATGTTTCGGACAAACATCAGAAGTGGTAATCAACAACTCCTCCGATGTAGAGTATCGTTCCCGGTTCAAGCCTACAAACAAACTCCATAAACGTAAAGGACTGTTCGGCAAAAGACTGCAGCCATCGCCATCCAAATAGAAATGATAGGCGACATCCAACGGATTTTCCACTGCCTGTTTGAGATAATAGGTCGAACCCCATTCCAACATATTATCTGCCGTAAGAGCATTCGCTCTTTTTTTGATATTGGCGACATACTCCTCTTTCCATTGCTCTATTCCACCATTATAGCGCATGGTGTCATCGGATATAAGCTCGAACATTCCTTTGGGCAAGGCATGATTGACCAAATTGGCAATATCCTCTTTACGGTCTTCCTCGTCTATTTCTGAACAATAGTCATAGAAGCTCCCGTCTCCTTGCTGGAGTGTGTCCTCATTCAGATAGTTTTCTTTGTCTATCGGCTCCGTTGAAATTTGAAAAATCCTGCTGTGCATAATTGTAAATTTTAGATTGTCAAATATTTTCTTTTTTTCCTTTTCTTGAAACTCTTTTGGCTTCTCGTCGGGGAATGATTTTTATGCAGGACTGACAGCGGGAAAAGGACGGATAAGGCAAGTAAACAGTGTACGGGATGAAACGGAATACCCAACCGCCCAATGTAAGAGCACAGTCAGGCTCGTCCGACTATGCCCTGCAACGAGGTGGGGAGTGAAAGTCAATCTTCGATTTGTGGAAGGCTGCCGTGAAGAATATCCGGGAACCGTTAGTGAAAGCGATACTTGACGACCAGACGCACGCTGTACCTTTGCATATAAAATCTCTCCGAAGAGAATTGCCGACGTGAGATGAAAAGAGACCATAATTGAGAAACGCTATTATTCATAAGGGGAAAAGACTATTCGTGGTTGTTATAAATGCTTGATTAACATGAAAATACAATTCGCGCCATAAAATAATCCTTTCTTGAAATAAAAATCACAGAAAAAGAAACAAGATTAAAAAATAACCATTAACTTTGCACCAGTCAAGTTTCCAATCGAAGCGTCGAACGGAATTAAAAGGGAATCCCGGTGAAAATCCGGAGCTGTACTCGCAGCTGTAAGTCCTATTAAAGTTTATCGCACTCTTTGCCACTGGTGAAAGCTGGGAAGGCGCGATAAGCGGGATGAGCCAGAAGACCTGCTTGATGAGATAGATTTAGTGACCACGGGATAATTGGCATTAGATTAAAATGAACAGAGGCTCGTCCACAGGCACCTATATTCTTTTTGATAACCGATTTCTCATTCGTTGCAAATCTGTCGCAATAAAAACGAATGTGTGTTTAAACTTTTTGTTTAACTTTTAATAATTAAGTTATGAAAAAGAATTTTAGATTCTTGGCAATGGCTGTTGTAGCAATGGCCGCCGCAGTGTTCACGGGATGTTCATCCGACGATGACTTCCTTGCTCCGTATGAGGAGAGTGCGATTCAAACCCGCGCGATAAGTTCTACCAATGCGCTTATCGATTTTGATAACGTACCTTCCAGCGTAATGGCTTCTGACCAGTATGGAAACAATCTCTATTCTGCCACGGCCAACGGCAAGCAGGTAACGACCGGCTACATCACTCAAATCGGGCAAACCGGTACGTACATTCAGTTCCCGATTAACTATTTGGAACAAGAATGGGTAAGCGGACAGCCTTGGGAATATGAATTTTGGAATGGTGGTTTTGCCATCTCTAATTTCCATAATCTGACACAGGGGGATTATCAAAACCAATGTAGCGTGTACTGGCCCAACGGCGGTCATAGCGGTAAAAATTTTGCTGTAGCTTTCGGTTATAGCGATTCATACAATGATTCACAAGCAACCTATGACAAATGTGCGAAGATTTACCTGACCGATGCAACCGGCTACAGAGTCGTTACCACAAACACTCCTGTCAAGGGTACACCGAAATATGGTAAATTCAACAGCGTATGGGTTTGTAATACGACTTATACCTACTTAGTCATGAAGGATGGCAACTCGTTTACACAAGGCTCTTTGTCGGCACAAAAAGGATGGTTTAAGGTGGTATTTGTTGCGTTGGATGCGACGGGTAAACCTACAGGTAAGGAAGTAGAATACTATTTGGCAAACTTCGATTCCAGTAAAGATGCAGAATCAGGTTTGACCAATAAAATCCGTACCGGATGGAATCAAGTGGATTTAAGCGGTTTAGGTGACAGCGTATGTACTGTAGCTATCAATTTCGAAGGAAGCGATTCAAGCGCATACGGATTGAACACTCCTGCTTACGTTGCTATAGACGATATTGATGTAACCGTAAACGAATAACATGAATTTGGGGCAAATGCTTTTTAACGGCAAGTGCAAAGTATTTGCCCCTTTTTATTATATCCCAATGGAGATTGGAATCAAATACTTTCTTCAAGGGAATTTCAGCATTAAAATTATAAATATAATGAAGAAGAATTTGCTTTTATTCTCCTTGACGATATTTCTATTTGCATGCAACAAAGACGAAGAAATATCGCAGGACGTGATATTGCCTCCTGTCATTGAGTTGGATAGCGAGGACGGAATCTACGTTGTAAAGATAGGAAAAGAGGTCGTTATTGAGCCGACCTATCAGAATGTCGATTACGCCGTTTATTCATGGAAATGCAACGGTCGTATCATTTCCGACGAGCCTCAATTGAAATACATTTTCAACGAATGCGGTTCGTATTACGTTACCCTGCGTGTGGATACGAGGGATGCCAGCACAGAGGAAGAAATTCGTGTGGATGTCAATGAATTGGCTCCGCCCGTTATTTCATTGGTAACCCCCTCTATAGGGCTTAAAGTTGTCGCAGGACGTGAGTATATCCTTACACCCGACATTCAAAATGCAGAAGGAGCTACTTATTTGTGGACTCTTAACGGAAACGAAGTCGGAACGGAAAATACTTATACATTCAAGCAAGATGAGTTGGGAACTTATGAACTGACCTTAACCGTAACAAATGAAGACGGACAATCAAAGAAGACAGTTTCTATTGAGGTTGTCGATAAACTTCCGATTGAAATCGTAGTTCCGTCATCTTTATATTTTACCGAGAATAATACCAAATACGTAGAATTAGGACGTACTTTGTTTGTCCGCCCCTTTGTATCAATAAGTGCCGAGCCTTCTTATCAATGGAGTTTGGACGGGCAACCGATTGAGGGAGCCAATTCTTTGGTTTACGGTTTCAAACCCGCTAAAACCGGAGAACACACGCTTACCTTTACTGTGAAATACGACAATCAAGATACAAAAGCAGTGCTCACCCGTAATATTTCGGTCTCCGGTGTCGATGAAGTCAGTGTCAATATTCCGGTGAAATGTTGTGAAGCGGCCGGAAAAAGACCTTTTGCTGCCGGAAATTCCATTTACAGCAATAAAGTATATGAATTTGTTCCGGCTCCGGGACAATTTGTAAACGAAACGAATACAGCAGGTTTCAATGGGGAAAACACGCACGAAGCAGCCTGTGCTTACGCACAAAAACGTCTTGATAATGAACAATATGTTTCTCTCGGAGGTTGGGGAGGATATATTGTAGTAGGATTCGACCACAGTATCGAAAACAAAGGCGGTTATGATTTTTCCATCAAAGGAAATGCCTTTGATTCGTCAAATGAACCGGGCATTGTATGGGTAATGCAAGATGTCAATGGAGACGGCTTGCCCAACGATGAATGGTATGAACTGAAGGGTTCTGAATATGGAAAACCCGAAACCATTCAGGACTATGCCGTAACTTATTTCCGTCCCGGTCCCAACATGGACACCCAATGGCAAGACAACAAGGGAAATAAAGGGGCGATTGACCGTCTCGGCAACTATCACCCGCAAGAGTTTTATTATCCTTTGTGGATTGAAGAGGATTCCTATACGTTATACGGCACATGCCTGAAAGCACGTACCGAACAAAGCCCGTCGACAGGCATGTGGTCCAATAATCCGTTCGGGTGGGGATATGCCGATAATATTGGTGATGATATGCCCAATAAAGACAATCCTAACGCGGGAGCACTTGGAAACTATTTTAAGATTTCCGATGCGCTCAATATCGACGGCACGTCTGCAAACCTTTCCCATATCGACTTTATCAAGGTGCAGACCGGAGTCAATGTAAAAGCCGGATGGTTAGGGGAAAATTCCACGGAAGTTTTCAAGTTCTGTGATGAAAACAACAATAACGACAAATAAAATTCATTATGAACAAAATATATCATTTCATCCTATTCTGTTTCGCTACGCTCTGCCTTGCTGCATGTAGTGATGACGACCCTGAAGTAAGCGGAATAGACGGCAAGGATCACTTCATCTCCGAGTTTGCTCTAACTGTAGATGGCATTACCTATCAAGCCATGATAGTCGGGGACAAGATTACAGTTGAGATACCTTATAATACCAGTCTGAAAGGGGCTACCGTAGAGTATGCCCTTTGCGAGGGAGCCTCTATTAACCCGAATCCATCGACCATAGAGGATTGGGAGAATGAATGGAAATTCGTAGTTACCTCCAAAATGCAGGATAGCAAAGTATATTCCTATACTTATCAATATACAGACATCGAACAGAGCGGCAGCGTAGTACTTGCCACGCAAGCCGAGGTTGATAATTTTGCAAAGACAGGAATAAACAAAATCGAAGGCAGCCTGACCATCGGAACGGCAGACGGAGAAGAAATCACCAATCTGGACGGACTTGCCAACCTGAAACAAATCAGTAACTCCCTTGTCATCAATCCGTCTTACAAAGGAACGGATTTGACCGGGTTGGATAATCTGGAACAACTCGGAAGTTTCAAATTAGGTTCGACAACTTCTGCCAGTAAAAACATAATGCTCAAAACGGTTAATCTGCCCTCTTTGCTTGGAGTGACCGGTGATTTTGTCGTTAACAGTTCTGTCATTGAAAAAATATCTATACCCAAAGTCGAGTTCATTGGTGAGGATATGTATATAACTTCCGATGCTTTACTTGATTTGGATGCAAATGCCGTTGAATCTGTCGGAGCTTCCTTAATTGTCAAAGGTTCGGTAGCGCAAAAAGAATCAGCGACAACCGAAGCCATTGTTTTCTCAGCACTAAAACAGATCGGGAATGAACTTACAATCCAATATTTTCCCAAACTGCAAGGAATTTATCTACCGGCATTGGAAAGCGTGGTCGGTACTGCTTCATTCTCCGATATGTCCTCCATCGGAAGTCTTGCAATGACCGAATTACATTCGGTTGGAGGACTGACTATAAAAAATTGCAAAGAGATTTCCATTGTTGAACTTCCCGGTCTTATTTCCTGCGGAGAGACCAGTGTGGATGCGAATAAAGTCAATAAACTCAATATAGCTTCTTTGAAAGATGTACTCGGTGATATGACATTAAGTAATCTGCTCATAGAAGAGCTGGATTTGTCCCAGATAAATTTTAACGGAAATACACTTACCCTACAATGTGCCCGACTAAATAAAATAGTAGGACCGGAAACATTTAACGGTAGCCTTCTTCTACTTCCTAAATCCTGTCGATTGACAGAATTTACGTTGGAAGGAATCTCAAATATACAGGGTGACTTCCAATGCAAAGATTATTCTTATGTAAAAGAATTTGTCATGCCATTTATTCGTGTGGCAGGAGATATGACTATTGCATTGAATTCGGGAAGTGTTAATACGGCGGCGGAAATCGAATTTCCTAAATTGCAGGAAATTGGAGGGACCTTAACCTTAGAAAGTAATTCAAATGCCAATAATATTGCATTCCCGTCATTGAAAAAGATTCTCGGTTCATGTTCAGTTACGACTACTGATCTTAAGAATGATATTGAGTTTACCAATCTGGAAAGCATTGGAACGGATGGAGCTGATGAACAAATTAAGTTTGAGATTGAGGCTACTAATATTCTATGTCCCAAATTAAAAACGATAAATGGGAAGTTTGATATTGCAACATCTTCTTTTATGTTTGGTATGGAAGTAGATAAAGTATCTTATCCTAACGTAGAATCAATATCCGAAAATCTTTCAATAACATGCCCGTATTCTGATTTTGGTTCTAATGGTATTTTGTCCATTGATTTTTCAGGTCTCAAATCAGTAAAAGGGATTAGTATAAGCGGGCAAGGAGATGTTACTGATTTCAGTTCTTTCAAATACCTGTTTGAAAACAATGTTCTAACAGGAGAATCTCAATGGTCTGTCAAAGAATGTGGTTACAACCCCACTTTCCAAGAGATGAAAGACGGGAAGTACAAGCTTGCCGAATAGATAACGAAACAATAAATTTTCTGCCAATCCTCGGTATGCTTACCGTAAGGTAAGCTGCCGGGGATTAACTATAAAAATAACGGTATGACCTATCACCAATTGAAATATCTGCTATGGAGCGTAGTTGTCGGAGTGACACTATCCTTGACATCCTGCATGAAGTGGGACTACGGCGATGCCGTGGAAGATT
Organism: Bacteroides sp. HPS0048; assembly: GCF_964240755.1. Lineage (NCBI taxonomy): Bacteria > Pseudomonadati > Bacteroidota > Bacteroidia > Bacteroidales > Bacteroidaceae > Bacteroides > Bacteroides sp. HPS0048. The sequence goes on from NZ_CAXSVC010000002.1 coordinate 208,895, forward strand.
TCAACGCCACGGGAGCCGGACTGTTCATCACCAACGAGGGCAACTTCCAGTACGGCAATGCTACCTTGTCCTATTACGACCCGGCAACCAAACAGGTGCAGAACGAAATCTTCTTCCGTGCCAACGGCATGAAACTCGGCGACGTGGCACAGTCGATGACCATCTACGACAACAAGGGCTGGGTCGTGGTGAACAACTCCCACGTGATTTTCGCCATCGACCTGAACACCTTCAAGGAGGTAGGACGCATCGAGAACCTGACCTCACCGCGCTACATTCATTTCCTAAGCGACGAAAAAGCATACGTCACCCAATTGTGGGACAACCGCATCTTCATCATCAACCCGAAGAAATACGAAATTACCGGCTATATTCAAGTGCCGGACATGACGATGGAAAGCGGCTCGACGGAGCAAATGGTGCAGTACGGCAAATACGTCTATTGCAACTGCTGGAGTTACCAGAACCGCATCATCAAAATCGACACCGAAACCGATCAAGTAGTCGATGAACTGAAGGTCGGCATACAACCGACATCGCTGGTCATGGACAAGTACAACAAAATGTGGACGGTGACCGACGGCGGTTATGAGGGCAGCCCCTACGGTTACGAAGCCCCGTCGCTCTACCGCATCGATGCCGAGACCTTCACCGTGGAGAAGCAGTTCAAGTTCAAGTTGGGCGACTGGCCCTCGGAGGTGCAGCTCAATGGCGACAGGGACAAACTCTACTGGATCAACAAGGCCATTTGGAGCATGGACGTGACAGCCAGCCATGTGCCGGTACGTCCGTTCCTCGAATACAGCGGCACGATTTATTACGGACTGACGGTAAACCCCGCCAACGGAGAAGTGTACATCGCCGATGCCATCGATTACCAGCAGCAGGGCATGATATACCGCTACTCGCCCGAAGGGAAATTGATAGATGAATTTTATGTCGGGATTATCCCCGGTGCATTTTGTTGGAAATGAAGAATAAATTGCGGCATATATACCATATTATTTTCATCACGAAAAGACAGGAGATGACGATTCCAATGACAACCAAAGGAATGATTCTCGATCAGATGGTACAAATTTTCACAAGGAAAGGCTGTCATGTCTATGCCTGCAATGCTTTTCTCAATCATGTTCATATACTTGTAGAGATACCATCTCCCACGGACTTCGCAAAGATTATCAATAAAGTAAAAAGTTCTACAGGCGTTGTCTATCGAAAATATCCGGAATATGCGGATTTTTCAGGATGGGCAGCCGGATTTGATTCGTTTAGCGTGTCATTCAATGATCTGAATCGGGTAAAACACCACATTGAGAAACAAGAGACGGTTCATCAGGAACTTTCATTCGAGGACGAATACGACCAACTGCTTGAAGAAAACGGATTCAATGCCTATCAAGATTTTATGCGGGCATCATTCTCTGCATATGCTGCGGTAAATAACCATATTAAAAACAAAAGGAAATGACATATACAAAATATTTACTTTTCTCAATATTGGTTGTCTGTCCATCCGTGCTGTCTGCGCAGGGAATCACCCGGCGTATTCACCAGATAGACGAGGTGACCGTATGGGGCAAACGGCCGATGAAGGAAATCGGCGTGCAGAAGACGAAGTTCGATTCACTCGCACTGAAAGAAAATATCGCCCTCTCGATGGCGGACATCCTGACGTTCAACTCGTCCGTGTTTGTCAAGAGCTACGGCCGCGCCACGCTCTCGACCGTCGCCTTCCGAGGCACGTCGCCCAGCCATACGCAGGTGACGTGGAACGGGATGCGCATCAACAACCCCATGCTCGGCATGACCGACTTCTCCACCATTCCGTCCTACTTCATCGACCAGGCATCGCTGCTGCACGGTACTTCATCGGTGAACGAAACGGGCGGTGGACTGGGCGGTCTGGTCAAACTCGGCACGGCTCCTGAAGTCGCTGAAGGGTTCAACGCCCAGTACGTGCAGGGCATCGGCTCGTTCAAGACCTTCGATGAGTTCGCCCGCTTCACCTACGGAAGTGAGCGGTGGCACGTCTCCACCCGTGCGGTCTATTCTTCCTCGCCTAACGATTACAAGTACACCAACCACGACAAAAAGATAAACATCTACGACGAGGATAAGAACATCGTCGGACAGTATCACCCGAAAGAGCGCAACCGCTCCGGGGCGTTCAAGGACCTGCATTTGCTTCAGGAAGTGTATTACAATACCGGGAAAGGCGACCGTTTCGGGCTGAACGCCTGGTATATCAACTCCAACCGGGAACTTCCGATGTTGACGACCGACTATGGAGATGCAACCGACTTCGAGAACCGCCAGCGAGAACAGACGTTCCGCAGCGTCTTGTCCTGGGATCACATGAAAAGCAACTGGAAACTCGGCGTGAAAGGCGGTTACATACACACATGGATGGCCTACGACTACAAGCGTGAGGTCGCACCTGACAACTGGGCGTCGATGACCCGCTCCCGCAGCAAGGTAAACACGTTTTACGGTCAGGCGGAGGGAGAGTATTCTTTGGATAAAAAATGGTTTTTCACCGCCAATGTATCGGCACACCAGCATTTGGTACGGAGCGAGGACAAGAACATCATCTTGCAGGACGGTGGCAAGGCCATCGTGGGCTATGACAAGGGGCGCGTGGAACTCTCCGGCTCCGTATCCGCCAAGTGGCAGCCGATAGACCGCTTGGGTATGTCGGTGGTACTGCGGGAAGAGATGTATGGTTCCGATTGGATTCCACTCATTCCGGCTTTCTTCATTGACGGTATCATTTCCCCGAAAGGAAATGTGATGCTGAAAGCATCCATATCGCGTAACTACCGTTTCCCAACTCTGAACGACCTATACTTTTTGCCGGGAGGTAATCCCAACCTGAAAAACGAACAAGGTTTCAGTTATGATGCCGGGGTGAGTTTCGATGTCGGCAAGAAAGGCATTTACAAGTTGAGCGGCGGTGCGAACTGGTTCGACTCCTACATCGACGACTGGATTATCTGGCTGCCCACCACCAAGGGCTTCTTCTCGCCCCGCAACGTAAAGAAGGTCCACGCCTACGGCGTCGAGGTCAAAGCGAACTTCGCCGTGCAGCCGGCGAAAGATTGGCTCATCGACTTGAACGGGTCCTATTCGTGGACACCCTCCATCAATGAAGGTGAGAAGATGTCGCCTGCTGACCAGTCAGTGGGCAAGCAGTTACCCTACGTGCCGAAGCACTCCGCATCGCTGACCGGACGGTTGTCGTGGCGGACTTGGGCGTTCCTTTACAAATGGGCGTTCTACTCGGAACGTTACACCATGTCGAGCAACGACTATACGCTGACAGGACACCTGCCCGAATATTTCATGAGCAATGTCTCGTTGGAGAAAAACCTGTTTTTCAAACCGGTGGACATCCAGTTAAAATTCGCCGTCAACAACCTCTTCAACGAGGACTACCTTTCGGTACTCTCGCGCCCCATGCCCGGCATCAACTTCGAGTTCTTCATCGGCATTACCCCGAAGTTCGGGAAAAACAAGAAAAAGTCCGAAAATACAAATATGTAACGATATGAAAGCATTAAAGAATTTAAGCCTGCTGTTGCTACTTGTATTGGCATTCACAGGCTGCCACAATAAAAGTTCAAAACTCGCCGATTTCAACCGAACGGTCTATACACCTGAATACGCTTCGGGGTTTGACATAAAAGGTGCAGACGGCAAAAAGAGCGTATTGGTTACCGTCACGAACCCTTGGCAGGGCGCCGACAGCATCACTACGAACCTGTTCATTGCCCGTGATGACGAAGAGGTTCCGGCGGATTTCACCGGTCAGATGCTCAAGGGGGATGCCGAGCGCATCGTCTGCATGTCCTCGACCCATATCGCCATGCTCGACGCAATCGGCGAAACGGGACGCGTAGTCGGCGTGTCAGGCATCGACTACATCTCCAATCCCGACATTCAGGCACGGCGGGACAGCGTTGGAGATGTGGGCTACGAAGGGAACATCAATTACGAACTGCTGCTCTCGCTTGACCCCGACCTCGTGTTGCTTTACGGCGTGAACGGGGCAAGCTCGATGGAGGGTAAGCTCAAAGAGTTGGATATCCCGTTCATGTATGTCGGCGATTACCTCGAAGAGTCTCCGCTGGGCAAAGCCGAATGGCTGGTGGCACTTTCGGAGGTTATCGGAAAACGGGCGGAGGGCGAAAAAGTATTCGCGGAAATCCCCGTCAGATACAATGTCCTGAAAAAGAAAGTAGCGGACAATATCCTCGACGCTCCGTCAGTCATGCTCAACACGCCTTACGGCGACAGCTGGTTCATGCCCTCGACCGAAAGCTATGTCGCCCGGTTAATCAAAGATGCCGGAGGCGATTACATCTACAAGAAGAACACAGGAAACGCTTCCGCGCCCATCGACCTCGAAGAGGCGTATCTGCTGGCCTCGCAAGCCGATATGTGGCTGCATGTGGGGATGGCGAACACGCTTGATGAACTGAAAGCCGCATGCCCGAAGTTCATCGACACCCGCTGTTTCCGTGGTGGACAGGTCTATAACAACAACGCCCGCACCAATGCTGCTGGCGGCAACGACTACTATGAGTCGGCGGTCGTAAATCCCGACCTCGTGCTGCGAGACCTCGTGAAGATATTCCACCCCGAACTGGTCGAGGAAGATTTCGTCTATTACAAGCAACTGAAATAGATGCGCTCCCGTTCCGCCATATTGTTTGCCATGCTGGCCGCCCTCACCCTTTTCCTGTTTCTGCTGGATTTGGCGGTGGGGGCAGTCGCCGTACCGCTCGGCGATGTATGGGCGGCTTTGACGGGCGGCGACTGCCCGCGGGCGACGGCGAAAATTATACTGAATATCCGACTGATTAAGGCGGTGGTCGCGTTGCTGGCCGGAGCAGCTCTGTCGGTCAGCGGTCTTCAGATGCAAACCCTCTTCCGCAATCCTCTTGCCGGCCCCTACGTGCTCGGCATCAGTTCGGGCGCGAGCCTCGGCGTGGCACTCGTCGTGCTTGCAGGCTTCGGTTCGTCGATAGGCATTGCCGGGGCGGCTTGGCTCGGAGCGGCGCTCGTGCTGGTCGTCATCGCCGCCGTCGGCCACCGCATCAAGGACATCATGGTGATTCTGATTCTCGGCATGATGTTCTCGTCGGGAGTCGGCGCGATTGTACAGATATTGCAATATCTCAGCAAGGAAGAATCCCTGAAAGCCTTTGTCATTTGGACGATGGGGTCGCTCGGCGACGTGACCTTCGACCAGCTTGCGGTACTCGTCCCGTCGATTATCGCCGGACTGTTGTTGGCGGTGGTGACGATCAAGCCGCTCAACTTACTGCTGTTCGGCGAGGAGTATGCCGTGACGATGGGGCTGAACATCCGACGCTCGCGCGGGCTGCTGTTCCTCTCCACGACGCTGCTTGCTGGTACGGTGACCGCCTTTTGCGGTCCGATAGGCTTCATCGGACTGGCCATGCCCCACGTCACGAGAATGCTGTTCCGCAACAGCGACCATCGGGTACTCGTACCGGGAACCGTTCTTTCGGGTGCGGCGGTGCTGCTTCTTTGCGACCTCGTTTCTAAAATGTTCACCCTGCCGATCAACGCCATCACCGCATTGCTGGGAATCCCCATCGTGGTGTGGGTGGTCTTGCGCAATAAATCCGTCACCGCATGATAAAGTTACACGATTTTTCCATAGGCTACGGCGAGCGCACCTTGCTCTGCGAGGTGGAAACCACCATAGAAAAGGGCAGGCTGACTGCCCTTATCGGGCGCAACGGCACGGGCAAATCGACACTGCTTCGAGCCATCGCCGGACTGAACCGCCGTTATACCGGCCGAATCCTGCTCGACGGGCATAACGCCGCCGATATGCGAGCAGCAGAAATGGCCAGAACGCTGGCATTCGTCACGACCGAGCGCACACGCATCGCCAATCTCAAATGCAAGGATGTCGTGGCTATCGGCCGCGCACCCTATACCAACTGGATTGGAAAGATGCAGGAGGTCGACAAGGAGATCGTCATGCGGTCGCTCGCCTCGGTGGGCATGGAGGCTTATGCGGAGCGCACGATGGACAAGATGTCGGACGGCGAGTGCCAGCGCATCATGATCGCACGGGCGTTGGCGCAGGATACGCCGATTATCCTGCTCGACGAACCCACCTCGTTTCTCGATATGCCCAACCGCTACGAATTGTGTACACTGCTGGCACGGCTGGCGCATGAAGAAAACAAGTGCATCCTTTTTTCCACGCACGAGCTGGATATCGCCCTCTCGCTTGCCGATGCGATAGCCCTTATCGACCCACCCCAGTTGTCGTATATGCCGACCGAAGAGATGCGCCGGAGCGGCTGCATCGAGCGGCTGTTCCGAAATAATTGTGTGACGTTCGATGCCACGACAGGATTCATAAAAGTGGGACAATGACTAAGGAATATATCATAGAGAATTTCACAGCAAATATCAGCGTGGACGAATATATTTCACGCTTCCGGGACGAAAAACGTTTTGTCGAATTTTGCAAACAATGCCCCAACTACGGTAATAGTTGGGGATGCCCGCCGTTCGATTTCGATACCGGAGAATTTCTGCGCCAATATGAATATGCCCACCTGATGGCCACGAAAATAATTCCGGTCGAGAAAAATATTCCGATAGACAGAACGCAGGAATTGATTAAACCGGAACGGCTCAGGATAGAAAGGGAATTGCTGGAAATGGAGCACAGATACGGAGGTCGGGCATTCGCCTATGTAGGAAAATGCCTATACTGTCCCGATTCCGAATGCGCCCGCAAATGCAACCGTCCTTGCCTGCATCCGGACAAAGTACGTCCCTCGCTTGAAGCATTCGGGTTCGATATGACACGAACACTCTCGGAACTTTTCGGGATAGAGCTGCTTTGGGGAAAGGATGGTATTCTACCGGAATATCTTGTGATTGTAAGCGGATTATTTCATAATTCGGCAGAAAATATTATCAGTCATACGAAGCGTAATCAGGATTCAGGAAACCTATAATCTTATTACCCTCATTGATAACAAAAGTCCCTGCAATCCGAATTATAGATTGAGGGACTCGATGAAAGTGAATGTAAAAACTAAAAGAACAACTCTACTTTCGTATGCCTGTTGACTTCGACCGGTACATGGTCGGCTATGCCGCCTCTGCTTACCTTGACGATGCGTTCGATCGGTATGCCACGCTTTTTCAATTCTGCAACGATATAATCCGCTCTCGATGTACTTAATGAACCATTAAGCACAGGAGTTCCAGTCGAACTGTCGGCCGCACCGGTTACTCTCAAGGATAATCCGTATTTCTTGGCCACGCGAGCCAGTTCATCAAGGTTAAGCATTTGGGAAGCATCCGTCAGGTGCGCCGTATTGAGGTTAAAAAAGAAATAGACAGGCGACCCGATGCAATTCCCGGCTTGTATGAGTTCCGTCCTTTCAGAGACGATTATGCCCGGTTTCTCGGCATCATCTCCGTTGTTGCCATATCCAATACTTGCAGAATCAAGCGGCGAGATTCCATCCCAATGCCGGTTTTTCAATCTTGCCCGTAGTGAGTTCAATCCGCTGTAATTATTTCTGGGATAACCTTGACGGCGGTCGGTCTCATCGTCATTAACCAGATGACCGTACTTGTCAAGCAATCCTTCTATTTCCAGAATTTTCTTCAATTCTGCGACCGTCCGTCGGTTGCGGTCGTACCAGTCTTTATAACGCTTGTTTTCTCCGGATAAGATATTGGCATGATCCACGAGTCACTCATTCTGACGAATGTAAGATGTCGCATCAACCGCGCGTTTCCAACCGACCTTTCCGAGATGAAACGTGAAACCGGCGGTCAGCGATACCATGTGGTCGCCGAGGCGGTTCGGGCGTCCGTAACCATCGAAGTCCTGAAAGGTGGTCGTGCCGGAGAGTTCCAACATGGCACTTACTCGTTTGGAAATCCGATATTCTCCCTGTACGCCATACGAAACAGTAAAGGGATTATTCCCGTTAGAGGCATTGTGCAACAAGCCGACACCGGCAAAGGGAGCAAGATTCCAGCGTACCTGTTCTTGCCGGGCATATCTGCAGCCAAGGACATTCCACAGCAGATCCGCATGGATATGGTGGTAGTCCTGATTGGACAATGTTCCATCTTTGAACTGCACACCGCTGTAATTGATACGTGCGCCGACGGACGGAGTGAACCATTTTCCGACTGCGAAACTGTACGAGGGTTTCAAGCGTCCGAAGAGGTCTTCGCAGCCGAGAGGTGTGCCGAGAAAGGCGGACGTACCCCCGGCAATACTGACAAACCAGTTGCCAGTCAGGGATGCCGGAAGTACCACTCCGTCAAGATAGACGGGCTGTATCGGTTGCAGTTCCTCCGAGACATTATAGTACGGTGTATGTTGTACAGTATCCACCTGTACGGGTTGTATACTTGCCTGTGCCTGCAACGTGCAAAGCACGGCCAATATAAAAAAGATTTGTTTCGTCATATTCCAATGATATTATTCGTTATACTTTTTGATTTGTCATGAGACGTATGCCACTTACCGTTTGGGTTTCTTGCCAATGGCCGGACGCATCATGCGGCTCGCCATCCTCATGCTGCGGAGTGCCCATGCACGGTTGTCCTCGTCCTCATCGCGCCCCCATTTCAGGTCGCTGCCGCCACCTCCGCCGCCACGAGTTTCGGCAAAAGTGGTGGCATCATCGACCATACCGAGAAACAGCATCGTCGCGCAGTGCATCACGTCTGTACCTTGTTCCGCTATGGACTGGACGAGCGAGCCGTCGAACAGTTGCCGTTCCGCCACGTCCATCTGTGCCGATACGTTCCTATACTCGCCGACCACATTTTCCAGCAGGACATCCTTGAGCAACGTGTCCACTTTGGAATGTATATCATGGGAGTATTTGTAGGCTTCCTCCTTGAGTTCCCCGGTACGTTCCTCAATGGCATCCATGTTCTCTTTCAGCTCGGCAAGCTGCCGGTCAGCCGTCTGTAACTTCTCCTGCTTGTCTGCCAGTTGCCTGTTGATGCCTGCCAGCTCTTTCTCCAGACTTTTAACTTGTGCGGCTAATTGTTCCGCATCGCCCTTGTTCGCTTTCAAATCCTGTTCGGCTGCCGATAGCAGAGCCTCTTTTTCGGCTTTCGACTTCTCAAGGTTATCGACCATTGTCGTAAGCCCCTTGACCCTGCGCTCTGCCAGACGGATGTCCGATTGAAGGGTTGCCAGCACCTTTTGGTGGCGGTCTATATTTTCCTCGATGGTCGTACATTCTTCCGATAGCATACGGCGGTATTCTTCGGTAGTCCTGTGCCGTGCGCCTGTTTCGGATATGCTTGTTCCTCTCGACATTCCCCACCTTGTATTGACTTCGGCGAAAAAGTCGGTATGAAGCTGTTTCATCCTTGCGCTGTATTCAAACTTGTCCTTTCCGGCGAATATTTCCTTGTACGCAAAGCGGCCGTCTTTGATTGGCAACAAAGTACAATGCACATGAGGGTTCAATTCGTCAAGGTGTACGATGAATGCGGCGATGTTCTGCTCGCCATATTTGCCACTCACGAATGAATAGACGTCTTTCGCCCAGCGTTCAATATCGCTCATTCTTTTGATACGGGTATTGTTCGCACCTTCATCAAAATCCACGTTCTGCGTGCCGAACGCGAGTTCGTGCATCCGCTTACGGGAACCGCCGAAAATGAAGTTCACCACCGTGCGGTACTTCGGTTCTGCCAGTCCTTCGTTGGGGTCTTTGATTCCACGCCTCTCCAATATGTCCGCCATCCGTTCGGGAATGTTGCGGCTCGTGTCAATGGGACGTACCTTGCCTCCGGGCGCAATCTCGAAGTTCAGGTGTTTGCGTGTGGGGTCGTAATTCCCCTTATTCATAGCGTACTTTTCCGCCCTTTCACTGCGGTCACGCAAATGTTCGTTGCTTTGGGCTGCGGTGATGCCTTTCGACACCTGCATATCAAGTACCTGTTTTTGATCTGCCATACTCTTTTCGTGTTGTTTGGACAATCCGTCCTGTCCCAGCTTGCTGCTTGCCCGGACAGCCTACCGACGGTCGGAGACCTATCGGGGTATTAGGCTCCCCCTTCCCTTTGTTTCGTGGCAGACGGGCAAGCCCGTGTGCCTCCTATAACCGGCAGGATAACCGTTAAGGGATGGAGGTGGATTGTTCGCGTTATACAATCTGTTTTCGACTCCCGGTTCAATCCACCATCGCCTGTGCCTTTGCCAGAAGCGATAAAAAAGGTTTGCGAAGCGATTTGAGGCGTTCTTGGTCTTCGTCCATGTCGAAGTCCGTCACTGATGCCTCGGTGTCGAGAATCAGCCCGGCGAGGTCTTTGGCGGACTCGATGAAAGCAGCCCATTCTTCACCGAGGTCAAACCGGAAGAAATCCACAAGCGGCGAACTGTCATCGAATCTCGACTTGTGCAGGATTTTTTGCAGGGCGGCGTGGGCGATGCAGCACAAGGCTGTTTCACGATGTTCCGTGACCAAAGTGCCGGAATGTGCGGAGGTCGTGTTGGAATGGGTGTCCAAACAGAGTCCGGTGTCACGGTCGGCAATTTCAGTCTTTGCCAGACTTACGAGTTGTCCACATATTACGCCAGTTTCGGCAGCGGTCGTTTTGCCGATTACCCAATCGGACAATACCTCACGGAGCTGTCTGGCAAAGTCCGGCTGCTCCTGTGCATTGCGGGGCTGTGCTGCCTGACCGGATTGTACGGTCATGGTAATGACCACGCTTTTGGGAAGCTGGATGCGGGTCAGCAAACCGAATGCCTCCATTGCACTCAAAAAAGAACGGACGGTAGCCCTGTGCCAATGCCACTCCGATGCGAGGTCGGAAACGGTCAGGTGGCACTGGTTGGGTTGCAGCACGTAGGCCTTCTTTCTTAAAAACGGAGAAACGAAACCTGCCAGTGATTTGTCCAACAGGTCACAGTACGCTTCGGTGCGTGTTTTGCGTTCATCCCCTTTCTCCTTGAGATATTCGAATACCTCCCTGTCTGCCAATATGGAAACAGGTATCTTTTGGTTATTTTTCATTTTCATTCGGTTTTAATGATTCATATTGTGCGGATATATCAGTGTTGCCGCTGTCCGCTTCATGCGGCAGATTTGCGTGATGATTCTCGTGATAGGATTCTGACAACATTCCGGGATGCTTTGCCCATCCGGAAAGTGTGTCCGTATCCTTGCATTCGGACATGACCCGAACGGAGGGATAGAACAGGGCTGCCAGAAGAAGATAGGCAATGGTTATCGCCAAGGTGTACAGATGCGGCACAAAGCCGATGACCAGTGCGCCCGATGCGAGTGTGACAAATGCACGGGGGCGGTCAAGCAACCTGCGTAACCAGTTGTCCGTCCGTCGGAACGAAAACATTGCGGCACAGACACCGGTAGAGAGTAGGATTCCAAACTCACCCATATGTCCACAGGCATATACATAATGGAAAAGAAGCAGGCATATCAGCCATACTTGCACATACAGTTTACGGGCGTTGCCGCTTCGTGCCATTGCCATGTAAAAGGGTGTCATGAACCGCTTGTTGTTCTTGTACAATGACATTGATACCCCGAAAGGTATCGCGCAGAAAATGAGTAGCAGGATATTCAGTAACATAAGTAATAGGGCTTTTCGGGTATGGGAGTGGGACGCACAATGAGTTCCAACTGGACAATACCGTATGTCGCCAGCCGGATAAGGGTTTCGGCATCCTTGGGCGAAAAGTACATGGCCGCTTTCTTGATGCGCTGCTTGAATGTAATGTCTTGCTTTCGGTAGATGGCCAAAGCCTTGTCCAGTTCGTGTTCGGGAATAGTCCATGTCGTACCCTCGGCGTGTATGCCGTTCGTCTTGAAGGCACGCAGTACCAATGTACGGGAAACGAGGTAGTCGGTGCGGTCGGTTCTTGAGATGATATGCTCCTTGTAGAGATTGTCATCGGCAACCTCTATCCACGTCCGGTAGGCATTGATGCAATAGACCATCTGTCGGTATAAGGTGTTTCTCATATAAAATTCATCAGCACGTCGGACTTGTCTTTCTTGTATTTCAGGAACCCGCTTTTGGAGTGTAGTTCCAAGTCGAGGCATAAGTCCCCGTACATCTGCTCCAAAGAATCATAGATGGTGACAAGGATGCTGTTTACATTGCCCTCCGTATCCGTCTTGGCGTTCATCTTGAACATCTGTCCGAAAGCGGGATTCGAGTATGCACAAGTGCTGTGACCGAATTTTTCCGTCCGCATCGGAATATGGTGGTAGAGCGTGATCAACTCCATGTCGTCCTCGAACATATCCATTACTTCGTCCAGTTCGTAAGGGGTGCGCAACGGAAACGTAAGCAGCACATAGTCGCCGTAGAACTGCGGTTCTTCCATCGTCGTCACATCGAGCAACTGCGGAAGTTGCAGGGGGACGAATGCCATGAAGTCATTATAAAAATGTCGTAACATATTCATATCTTTTTCTGTTGTTATATTTTACAGCGTGTGTATGAATGCCTCCATCAGCATTCCGGGCAGCTCGTCCAAGCGGTTGTCTCCGGGGTGCAGCATCCTGCCCAACTCCCTGAAAGCGTCGGGTGTCTGCGAGGCAAGCATATCGAGTTGCTCTCTTTCTTCGGCTGAAAGCAACGCCAGGCAGAAACCGTCCAACGACGAATAAGGCTGGAGAAGCATCCAGATGTAGGCTTGTGCCTGTGCCGGTGTCTTGACTTTTTTATTGCAGATGTCGTCGATACAGGTTCGGATATTCTGAATCAGCCTGCGGTTGGTGCGCATGGCCAGATAAATCATGGCATTGCGATAGGTGATGTCGTTCCGTTCGGCGGCAAGGAATATCTGTGCACAGCATCGTTCCGTGTCATGAGTGATGTCGGAAAGATTCTCGCCGTCGAAATCAGGCAGACGTGAAAGGAATGCCCGGTACACGGCATCCTCCTTTTCGATAAAGGTCGTCAGGTCTGCCATACAATGAATACCGTAATCAATCGTTTCAGCAAGGGTAGTTCGATAAGTGGCAAGAATGTGTTGTCGGTTTCTCTGACTGACGGGCCGGTTATCCAATGAGGCAAAGAACGGTCGGATTGTTTCAGCCGCACGATGCAACTCTTTGTCTTCAAGATGCGGTGAGATTTGTTCTTTTACCCACAGTATATCCTTATAAGTGCGTGTTTGAGACAGCACCATCCGTGAAAATTCCATGCGGATGGAATCATGTATCTGTTCACACTCTTCTCTTACAGTGGAATGAAGCCGGCCAAGCGTATCACATTCGAGATGCAGGAATACGGAATCCCTCAATGTTTGCCATTGCTTGAGGTGTCCGGCCAATTCTTTAATGGAGAGTTTTTTCTGCCTGCGTATGTCGGACAGGTATTCCCTGTATGTTCCGGCAGGGTCATTCTTGGCTTTCGCCAATCGTTTGCCATTGCCGTTGTCGCATGACGCGCATAGGAATATGGCAATCGAAACGGCAATTATTTTGGCAAAGATTATCGGTTGTTTTAAGTTCGATTTTAATGTTTTCATACTATATCATTTCGTACTATTTAGTGCAAAACTATATATTATTTTTGATACTTCGCATCCGAAAAACCGTATTTTGTGCATTTTTTAATATCGTACTTAATAGTATGATTACCAATGAAAACAAGTGAAGATAAAACACGTGGAAATGTACGATTTTCGTTTTTTAATATAGTATGATTCATATACTCGAATAAAACTTGTATATTTGCACTTGTTATCATGAATATTGTATATTGATATGGCAAAAGTCGGTTATATATTCGAGGCTAATTCCTACGATGCGTTTGATGCGGATAAGGAATGGATGCGCCAATATGGGTGTGTACAGGTGGTTGAAGAATCGGTCGGACACGAGACGCTTAGGCCGAGATGGAAACAACTGATGTCGAATCTTGAAAGAGGAGACGAATTGGTGATGTCAAAATTCAGCAATGCCGTTCGTGGTTTACGGGAACTATCGGCATTGATTGAGCTATGCCGCATCAAGGTCGTGCGTATTATCTCCATTCACGATAAAATTGACACCGACAACAAATTGTTTCCGGACACGACACCGGCGGAAGTATTGGCCATGTTCGGGGCATTACCGGAGGAAGTGGCTGTTTTGCGGAAGTCGTCGGATAAAATTATACGCCTGCAGCAGAGTATCAGTATTCCGATTTCCAAAAAAAGTATGAGTAAAACTGAACGGGACAAAAAAATCGTGGATATGTATAACAATGGGTATTCAATCCGTGATATTTGGAAAGAAAGCGGTGTCCAAAGTAAAAGCACCGTGTACAGCATTCTCAATAAATACAAGGTTCAGCTTAACCGAACACCGGGACGAGTGCCGGGCATCCGGAAATAGAACTTATAAATCAATATGGATATTGAAAATCAATAGATTGCTTGCGTAATTCATCGTTTTTTCGTATCTTTAAGTTGGATATAACTATATAAAAACAAGACCTATGGGAGATATTATAATTTTATTGCTGGTGTTCTTGGTAGTGGGCAGGCTTTTGAGGGGCGTGTTCGGAGGATTCAGCAAAAGCAGTTTTCGGGATGACAAATAACTCCGGATTGTTGTAACTGGCAGATATTTGTTAATTTTGCACCGTATTCATAAAAATCAAGAACAATATGACAAAAGCGGAAATTGTCGCTCAGATCTCACGGCAGAGCGGAATAGAGAAAACGGTGGTGATGACTGTGATAGAATCATTCATGGAAAATGTAAAAGAGTCGATGGTTGCGGGAAACGAGGTGTTCTTGCGCGGGTTCGGTAGCTTTATCATCAAACGGAGAGCTGAAAAGACGGCCCGGAACATTTCGAAGAATACGACAATTAAAATTCCCGCTCACAATATCCCTGCATTCAAACCTGCCAAAGCATTTCTGAATGCGGTAAAAGAGAACAAGTAGAGTATAAAAGTACAGATGGTGCAACAACACCGTAATGAGTAAAACAAAAGCGACCCGAAGGCCGCTTTTGTCGTGATAAGGCAAGGATTATTTCTTGCCTTTTTTCGCTGGTTTGGCCGGCTTTTCAGGAGTTTCCTCCTTCTCGACGGGCGGATAGAACTTGACGGCGACCATCACGATACGGTTGTGTTTCACACCGCTTTGGTCGCTCCATTCTTCGGGCTTGAAATACCCCTCGACGGTCAGCATCGTACCCTTGGTCAGTTGGTCGAACGACCCGGTGTTCTCGTTTTTACGCCACGCCTCAAAATTCATAAAGGCGGAAACGCGTTTGGATTCCTCGCCATTATTCTCCAATCGGCTTACTGCCAGAGGGAAACGTGCTACACTTGCGTTGGTGAACTGACGGATTTCTGCATCCTTTCCTACGAAACCGGTTACTACGAAATTGTTTTCAATCTTTTTCATAATGAATTGTTTTTAGAAGTTATTAAATCAATTTTACGCTGCCTCAAAAAGTAGGTGCAGTTAAGGGGATGCACCAAGGCCGGACGCATCAATACTCTTTATTTTTGTCCGTAGGCAAAACCGGAAGGCTCGATAAAGGAAGATTGTACGGCTGCGCCATTGGTCAAGACTTCCAAAGTCGTTCCCGTCTGCATACTATCTTTGCATCGGAAAATGATGATGACTTCGGCGGAAAACTATTCTGAAAATGAGCGGAAAACCGTAGTTGCAGGGGAAGTGAAAGTGCAATCCGTCCACCGGCACAATGGTGCGCGTTTCGGCTGTAAGTCCGCAGAATCGGCAGGTATTTTCGTGTAATTCGGTCGGACTGAATTGAGGTGGCTACAAACAGAACACTGAACTGACAACAGGTTGCGGTACCGCAGAAGGGAATATCAACGAAGTGGCGACAAAAGGCGGAACGGGATATCGGGGTACTGCCATGTTCCCGTCCGGCAGAAAGAAAAGGGGACAAAAGGGAAAAAGGAAAGAACCCTGCTTTTCGGAAAAGCGGACGGAGCTTTTCACGAATGGCTGTTTTTTACAAAAGGATATGGCGCAGCCAAAAGAGAGAGATAGATGTAAAAAAGGGAA
Source organism: Bacteroides sp. HPS0048 (assembly GCF_964240755.1). Classification (NCBI taxonomy): domain Bacteria; kingdom Pseudomonadati; phylum Bacteroidota; class Bacteroidia; order Bacteroidales; family Bacteroidaceae; genus Bacteroides; species Bacteroides sp. HPS0048. Next base: position 224,970 of record NZ_CAXSVC010000002.1, read on the forward strand.
TGCGGCGTGGCAGGAATGGAAGATTATCCCGTTCCTGCCTGCCTGTATCATCAAAATTCTGCCATGATTACCCGATGCTCGAAAATCTTTTTTTGATTACTGGGACGTCTTTGGCAAACCCATAGGTGATGCTTGCCATAGCCGAAGACGAAATAATCATCAAGGCGTGTTTTTTCTTGTAGGCGTTCCATGCCGGTACGCAGTTCCGCTTCATCGGTTGAGAAAAGAATCGTGTTGATGATACGGAAGTAGAGTTCTGTTACCTCGTCACAATAAGGACAAAAGCTATGCTCAATCGTTGCTTTCATGTTTCTTTGATTTTAATTCTACTTCTACTATGTCTTCTATTCGACCATACAGGACAGAGCGCAACGCTGTTTTGTCAATGGCGTAATACTCGGCGATATGTCCGTGCTGTTTTACGAAATATCGTTTGAGAACATCGGAGAAATCAAAGAAGTAGCCCATCAATGCGATACCTCTTTTGAAATGGATGCACTCTTTCACGTTTCGGGTAATCCAGTTCTTGTCTTCACGGCTCAATTTGTCTCCGTTATCAAGTTGTTCCCGTAACTGGTAAACCCTGCTGTCTTTCAGCTTCTCTAATTCGGGTACGTCCCATTGGACGAATTTCATTGCTATCTGCTGCATCGCTCTTGTATTTAATCGTAAATAATCACTTCATCACGATACTCGACCACCTCTTTGCCACTACTAAGACGCACCACTATTTTATTGCCGAAGTCGCCGACAACTGTTCCCTCAGAGTAGCCTTTATAGGGGGTAAGCAAGGTGCAGTGCGCACCTATAATTTCGCTATTTTCTTCGTATTCGTACATAAGTCATGTCATTTTACGGTTACAACTTGATATCCCATTTCCCCTGTGAGAAGATTCTGAAGCTCACGTATTCGTCTGTAAATTCGTAGGACAGAATTTTGATATAAGTTTTGTCTTTGGCTTCCAACGAAGCTATCAGTCTGTCGATTTCTTCTTCCGGATAAACCCAACGAGAGGTAAACTCCGCATCCACGCTATCGCTGTGTCTATTGACAAAGCCGTCGAAAGTGTCATCCAAGAATGCCTCTATCTTGTCGAGGTCTGCTTTGTTTTCCGTCCTTGCGTAGAAAATGTTTGTTGCATAGTTTGCCATAATCCTAAGTTTTAAGTTTTTTATTTTCCCTCTTTTAGCATTTCAGCTACTTTCGGGCTTGATTGAAAATTATGTCGCCTCAAAAGGTGTTATGGCTCTTTATGCAGGGTTTCACGACCAAATACGACCTCTGCAAAGCGGAGCGTGGAGATTTTGTCGGGAACCGTCAGGCTGTGACCTTGAATACAAGAAAGACATGACAAGTACCTTTGCGACACAATTCTCATCAGGCAGACCGAAAGTTGGGATGCGAGGATAGAATGCCTATGGCAGAAGTTACGATAAAAGGAACTTCCGTAAAATTGGGATGCAGCGAAAAAAGAAAATATCGGTGCGATTATCTTCTCTTTTGACTGTGAATATAAAAGTAAGGGGGAGAACTTCGGTAAAGGTTTAGTTTAGTCTATTAGCTTATATATATGCTAAACTAAAGTAAACTAAATATAGGCAGATATATTGGACTGCCTGTATAGGTGTTTTGAGGGAAATGGTTACCTTTGCAAAAAACAATGTTCCTTGAAAGAAACAGAGATTTGTCCTTTTTTCTTTTGGCTGTAGTTATTCATCCATAGATGACTGCAACAATCACTCTTGGCGAGAGGATGAAAATCGTGTGAAAAGACTTGGAAAAATACTCAAAGTACGAACAAGTGAAGAGAAAGAAAGGTAGTGCAAACAAAAAAACAAGAAAATAAGATAATTCGTGTTTCTGTTCCTAATTTGTTTCTTGATAAAAACACATCACAATATAAACTATTAATTTACAAGATATTATGATGTGAAATTTTGAGATATAACTAAATTTACCAGATTTTCGCTTGAAACGCCTTGCGGTCTTATCCTATATGTTGGCGGCGAAAAGCTCCTGCCAATCGCCGTTTTTCTCAAATGTTATGCAAAGATAGCCAAATTCAGTGAATTACGGGCTATGATTGCTTGAATTTATATTTAATCTCCTATGCGCACTTTATCTCCTATCGAAACATTAATCTTGTCCAGGACTCCCGATATCTGCGATTTTATTTCGATCTCCTTCATCGGAAAAACATTGCCGGATATGTTTATTTCCTCTTTGATCTCGCGATATTGTGGTTGTGTAGTTTCGTAAATTGCCTTTGTACCTCTTAGCGAAGAACGAAAAGCAACAAATGCCAGTGTGGCGGAAAAGATGCAAATTAATATAATCTTAAATGTCTTCATTATCCTATATTTTCGTTTCTAATGGCGTCAATGGGTTGTATAACAGATGCTTTCATAGCCGGAAATGCTCCGGCAATGACACCGGACAAAATCAAGATAACCAAAGCGAGAACAGCTACATTTATATCTATTTCTGCATGCTTTATCATTGTCGCGTGACGGGCGCTTTCGAGCAACCAATTTATAATCTCAAGAATAGCTGCACCTGATATCAATCCGATGATACCGGAGATTACAGTTATGATGACAGATTCCGTCAGCATTAACACAAGAATGGATTTAGGAGTTGCTCCTACAGCCTTACGGATGCCTATTTCGCTACTCCTTTCTTTGATCACGACAAACATGATGTTGCTTACTCCAACAATACCACTTATCAGAAAACAAATTCCTACGATCCAGATAAACATTTTCAATCCATCAAAGAGTCCCTCAAAAGCAGATGTTTGTGTCTCAAAATTGATTATCTGTAAGGCTTGCTTATCAGAATAAGCAAATTGGTATTTATTAGCGATGAAGGCTCTCAGCTCATTCTCAAATCGCTTGGAATCAACTTCTTTGTTCAGATATAAACAGAAAGCGCGCAATGGAGTCTTATTGTCAATACAGTTTATGTAACTTGAGAAGGGCACATATACCGAATTGATTTCCGAAGCGCTGAAAATATCATCATTCTTTAGTACGCCTATCACCTTAAAATCAATACCGGCAATGTTGATCGACTTACCCAACGCTTTTTGATTATTAAATAAGGTCGTACTGACATTTTCGCCGATAATGGTAACATTACGGGTATTCTCGTCATCTCCTTTATTAAAATATCGTCCATCTTCGTTGATTTTAAGTATCTTAATTCCCATATAGTTTTCATTGATTCCTATAATCTTAAAAAGTCCGCTTTTAGCTTTATTCATCACTTGCGAATAAGGTCCTGTTATTTCAGGCGAAATAGCTTTTATCCCCGGGAACTGTTTCTTTATGCGGTTAAGAAAATGCAAATCGAAATGCAATTGTTCCCCTTCTCTGATATTCTTATACTTCACCCAGAATCCTCATCATTCCATACCATGACGGATTCACCATAAGTTACTAACGTGGTCACATAGCGGTGTGTGGTATTGATATTGTGCTGGGTTTGAAAAATAGCGATTGATTCATTCTCTATTTTCTGTACACGACTACGCTCGTGCAGAACAATAGCGACCATGCTGCCAATGATCGCCATTAAAAGAAAGTATCCTATAAATATTTTATGCTGCAAAAGTATTTTCATTGGCTTGATATTTTACAATCCAAATATTGCTTTCGTACAATATCTACATGCGGCAGAATCACGAAAAATATCCGAGATGAATAACACTAATAATAATTTCAAATTTTTCTATTTATTGCAGTTACATTCCTCCTCCCAACACATGATAAAGTTTGATTACACTTTGTATGCGTTCAAAACGAGTTTGTAGCTGTTGCACTTCCGCTTCGAGAAGAGACTGTTGGGCGGTCAACACTTCCAGATAGGTGGCATTGGAATGACGCATAAGCGATTCTGTCTTTCGCACAGCATCGCATAATGTTTCAACCTGTCGAGCATTGATTTCAATTTGCGATTTTGCCGTCTGCCATGCAGTCAGAGCATCGTTCACTTCTTTTCCAGCGTTCAGCAATGATTGCCGGAACAACAGTTTGGCTTCTTCCTGACGGCTTTTGGCTATCTTCAAGTTGGCGATGTTTGTGCCCCGGTTGAATAAGGGCTGTGTCAGGGAACCGATGGCATTGAGCAACCATTGTCCGGGATTTACGATTACGCCACCGCCGTTATTAGTCCATCCAAGAGTCCCCGAGAGGGTAATATTGGGATAGAAGGCGGCACGAGCCGCATTGGTGGCGTAGAACGCCTGCGCCAGTTCCATTTCAGCCTGACGCACGTCGGGACGGTTGGAAAGCAGTTGCAAAGGGACTCCAATCGAGACAGTATCGGGGAAAGCAGCCTCGGCCAGATTACTTCGTCCAATCGAGTGTGACGGCATGGCAAGTATCGCAGACAGGGCATTTTCTGTTTCGGAAATACTCTTGCGTATGGATAACAGGGATGCTTCGAGTCGCATCACGTTCGCCTTTGCCTGCAATACGCCGGCTTCGTTTGATTTCCCCACTTTTTTCAACGCTTCAAGAGTACGTACGGTAGTCCGCCAGTTCTCCAAAGTCCGGTTACTTATTGCCATTTGTGCGTCAAGCATGGCAAGGGTGTAGTAACTGTCTGCAATAGTGGCGACAAGCTGTGTCTGTACGGCCTGCCGGTAGGCACGGCTTCCTTGTAACGCGGCGGCTGCACCACGCTTTGCCGCCGTAAGTTTGCCGAAGATGTCCAGTTCCCAGCTTGCCGACGCTCCCACATTATATGTCTTTGCCGTTGCTCCGTCATGTTTATTGGCATTACCTTCGGCAGTCAGTCCCAGTGATGGAAGATATGATAGTCTGGCAGTCATCAGGACGGCTTCTGTCGCTTCCACGCGTAACCGTGCCACATTGAGGTCTGTGTTCCGTTCAAGTCCGGTTTCAATCAAGGACTGGAGTTTCGGGTCGGTAAACATTTCCCGCCACGACAGGGACGCGATGGTCGTTGTATCAATGTCCGCCGGTACGTCCCGATACAGATTCTCCGTTGAGAGGTCAGGACGATGATACCGGCTGTATGTGCCACAACCGGCAAACATCCATCCTGACAATATGATATATATTACTGTCTTCTTCATTTAATTATGCTTAACACGTTCTTGAATATATTGGAATACAATAAACAATGACGGCACAAGGAACAACAGAGCCAAAGTACCGACAATCATTCCACCGATTACACCTGTGGCAAGCGAACGGCTGCCGTTGGCACCCACTCCGTGCGCCATCATCAGCGGGACAAGACCGAACACCATGGACAGCACAGTCATCAATATAGGGCGCAGGCGGACTTTTGCCGCACTGTATGCTGCCTGTGCCAGCGTCATGCCTTCCGACCGCCGCTTGCCGGCGTATTCGGTAAGCAGGATGGCGGTCTTGGCAAGCAGGCCGATAATCATGATTAATCCGGTCTGCATGTAGATGTTGTTCTCCAGACCGAAGAGCCACGCAAACAGGAAACTGCCCATTAGTCCGCAAGGCACCGACAACAGAACCGCGAAGGGTATGAACACGCTCTCATACAAGGCGCACAGAATCAGATAGACCAGAACCATGCAGAGCAGGAATATAAGCGTGGCATTGTTGGTCGTCTTGCTTTCCTCACGCGAAATGCCGCCAAACTCGTATGTGTAATTTGACGGAAGCACTTCACGTGCCGTCTCGCCGATGGCTTCGAGCACCTGCCCTGAACTGTAACCCTGCGCCGGCGACCCGCTAATCGAGATGGCGTTGAACAGGTTGAAACGGGTGAGGTCTGACGGGCCGTTGGTCTTGGTCAGGCGCACGAACCGGCTCAAAGGCGACATGCCGCCATCGGAGGCGCGCACATACATGTGGTGCAGGGATTCCGCATTCACACGATATTCCGCCGGAGCCTGCATGGTCACATGGTAGAGCTTGGAGAACCGGTTAAAGTCGGAAACATATTGTCCGGTATAATAGCCCGACAATGTGGAAAGCACATCTGCGGGCGACACACCCGACTGCTCACATTTGGCGGCATCGATATCCACCCAGTATTGCGGATAGTCCGTGGCAAAGGAGGAATAGACTTCGCCGATTTCGGGTCGTTGCGACAAGGCTTCGACAAACTTGTCCGCCTCTTCCTTGAAAGCGGCGATGTTTCCGCCCGCCTTGTCCTGCAAATAAAGCTCGAAACCGTTTCCCATGCCGTACCCGGCAATCATCGGAGGCGACATGGCGAACACCGTGGCATCGGGAATATCTGAAGTGGCGGCATAAATCTTTCCGATGACATCATTCACCGACTGCCCCTCTCCCTTACGATCCTCCCAGTCTTTGAGTGTCACGAAATACATCGCCTGCGAGGGACCGGAACCGCTGAAAGAGAAACCGGCTACCGCACCGCTGTATTCAATCTCGCCGATGCTGTCGAGACGGCTGTTGATACGCTCCATCACCTTACTTGTCTGAGCCATGGATGTGCCGGGCTTCGTGTTCATGCTCACCATGACCGTCCCGGTGTCCTCTTCGGGAATAAGTCCCGTCTTTGTGACATTGACCAGCAGCACCAGCAACCCGAAAGAAATGCCTATGATGCTCCACAACAGCCATCGGCGATGGATAATGAACATCACTCCACGTACATAGCGTCGGCTCAGACTGTCGAAGACGGCATTGAACGCTTTACGGAAACGGGCTGCAAAATTGTTCTTAGTGTTGCCCTGCTCATCGATATAGGGTTTCAGCAGCAGCGCGCAAAGTGCCGGTGAGAGTGTGAAGGCATTGACTGCCGAGATTCCCACGGCAACAGCCATCGTGATACCGAACTGCGTGTAGAACGCTCCCGAAGTCCCGCCCATCATGGCTACGGGGAAAAACACTGCCATAAAGATTATGGTAGAGGTCAGGATAGCCGACGAAACGCCTTTCATGGCATCATCAGCCGCGAGAACTGCTGATTGATAGCCCTCATCGAACTTCGCCTGCACCGCTTCCACCACCACAATGGCATCATCGACCACGGTTCCGATGGCAAGCACAAGCGCGAACAGGGTGAGCAGGTTGATGGAGAATCCAATCATGGACATCACGGCAAATGTGCCGATGATGGAAACGAAGATGGATATGGTAGGGATAAGCGTTGACTTGATGTCCTGCAAGAACACATACACCACCACGATGACCAGAAGTATCGCTTCCAATAAGGTGCGGAGGACAGAGTGGATGGAGGCATACAGGAACTTGTTGGTATCGGTAAGCACCACGAATTCCGTCCCTTCGGGCAAGTCCCGGCTAAGGTCGTCAAGCACTTCGTGAATCTCCTTGATGGTGCTTGATGCATTGGACCCGGCTTTCTGGTTGATGAGCATCATAGCTGCCGGATGCCCGTTCACCTCGGAGGAATAGTTGTAGTATTCATCGCCCAGTTCCACATCGGCAACCTCTTTCAACCGAAGCACATTGCCGCCCGGCAGTGACTTGACGACCAGCTCACCGAACTCTTCCGCTCCGGACAAGCGTCCGCGGTATTTCATCGTGTATTCATTGGCGGTAGGATGATTGGCACCGAAGGAGCCGGTGGCGGCCTCGATGTTCTGTCGTGCAAGTACGGCAGAGATGTCATCGGGGATAAGCCCGTATTGCGCCATCTTGTCGGGACGCAGCCAAAGTCGCATGCTGTAGTTGGAACCGAACAACTGTGCCTTTCCCACGCCGCTGATACGTTTCAGCCTCGGCTCGACATTGATTTTCACGTAATTGCTCAGGAAGGTCTGGTCGAAGCGGTCATCGGGCGAATAGAGCGCGAAAGTCATCAGTTCGGCATTCTGCTGCTTTTCAGTGGTGACACCGGTCTTGGTGGCTTCCGCCGGAAGTTGGCTCAGTGCGCCGTTCACGCGGTTCTGCACGTTTACCGCCGCCATGTCCGCGTTGGTTCCCTGTTTGAAATAGATGTTGATGGAAGCATCTCCCGTATTCGATGCCGTGGAAGTCATATAGGTCATGTCTTCCACTCCGTTGATGGCTTCTTCCAGAGGGGTTATCACTGCCTTCTGCACGGTTTCAGCGTTTGCTCCCGGATAAGTTGCGAATACGTTGATGGTCGGAGGTGCGATGTCGGGGTATTGTTCCACCGGCAAGGAAAACATGGAAATCATGCCCAACAGTACAATCACCACCGAGATAACGCCCGAAAACACCGGGCGGTCTATAAAAAATCGCAGGTTCATTTCGTTTCGTTTTTAGGGGTTATGCTCATGCCTTCTCTCACCAGTCCCACGCCTTCGGCGACAATGGTGTCACCGACCGAAAGACCTTCTTTTACGATAAACCGGTTGCCGTCGTTCAGGCGGTCCACCGTGAGATAGGCGGCTTCCGCCTGTCCGTTTTTCAGACGGTAAGCGATAATCTTGTCCTGCAGTTCCACGGTGGCGGTCATGGGAATGGTTACGGCCTCCGTTTTCGGGTTTTGAAGGATGACATTGCCGATGCTGCCACTCAACAGTTCGCGGTCGGGATTGGGGAACAGGGCTTTGATTTGTACCGTTCCGGTAACAGGATCCACCACGCCGCTTACGGTTTCAATACGTCCTTTCGCCTTGTACAGGCTGCCGTCGTTGAGTTGCAGGCCCACTTCCGGCGTCCCGGCTATCATGCTGTCAATCGAGCCATAGCGAGCCGAATATCGCCGTAGCATATTCTCCGAAATGGAGAAATAGGCATACATCTCCGCATTGTCGGACACGACCGTGAAAGGCTGTGCCATATTGGGACCGACAAGCGCACCGATGCGATAGGGCAATGTGCCTACTACTCCGTTGCTCGGGCTTTTGATTTCCGTATAGGAGAGATTGTTGCGTGCATCCGATTCTTGTGCCTTTGCCTGTTCGAGTTCAGCACACGCCACTGCCAGTTGGTTCCGGGCGAGAGAAAGCTCGTAGTCGGATATGACCTTCTCGTCAAACAATGCCTGCTTGCCCCGCAGCTCGATTCTTGCCGTTTCCACTTTTGCCTGTGCCGCGCTGACATTGGCCTGCGCCGTGCGTAATGCCGCCCGATAGGGCACTTGGTCAATTACAGCCAATACTTGACCGGTCTTCACCCGTTCACCCTCTTTCACTTTCAGACGGATAATGCGCCCGGATATTTGCGGCAGGATGTCCACATCCTGCCGTCCGCGTATGGCGGCGGAATAGGACTCGGAGATTTCCACCGGACTTGCCGCGACCTTTATGACCCGATAACTCTGCACCGCATCCTGCTTGCCGTCCGCCTGCCTGCATCCGGTCGGCAGGAACAGCATGAGAGCAAATGCGGCGAAATTCGTGATAATGAATTGCTTGTTCATATTTTCTTCTTGTTTTGTATTAATTCATAAATTGATTTTTGGAACATGAATAAAAGTTTATCTTTTTCGTTCATGCGGATATTATCAGAATAACCGTCTTTTGTTATTTGATACCCACATGGCTTAACCATAAAAATGCCTAAGCCCTTAGTGTACGAACTTACTTCTGAGGCATAGTCTTTACTTGTATTTAATGGAACTTTCCCTTTAATATGACACCACTCATTATTACAACTGATGTCTTCAATCTCAGACATCAGTTTTTGCAAATCTGTAATAGCTTTGGAACTCGCTACTTGGGGTATCTGCAACTCAAAACAGAGCATCGGTTCGAGAATGTCCACACCTGACTGTTGCAAAGCCAGCCTGAAGACATAAGGGGTCAGCTGTCTGAAATCAGCAGGTGTACTTACCGGGCTATAATACTCGGCTTGAGTAAAAGTTACTTTCAGATCTGTCACTTCCCATCCATGTAAACCAGATTGGCAAGACATACGAATCCCTTCAAAAACGGCATTTTGAAAAGAATGGTTCAGATAACCATAGGAGATGTCACTTTCGATTTGCAACCCTGCCCCTAACGGTAAGGGTTCAAGAGTCAGCCCTATTGTGGCCCAGTAAGGGTTGGGTGGTACTTCGATCTGAATAATCTTATTGACCTTTTTTATAGGTCGTTCTTTGTAGATAGTCTTGATCTCATCAAAATGGACCTTTACGGAAAATCGTTCTTCCAGCAATGTCTGTATGATTTCCTTTTGGGTCAAACCATATAACGAGATTTCCAATTCATCACTATATGAGTTTATGGAAAAGGACAAAGACGGGTCTTCAATCCACAATGTATTCAGAGCGGATATCACCTTGCTTCTCTCTTCGGGCTTATTTGGCCGGACGGAGGATTTGAGAGCGGGATGCTGATGAGATAATCCTTGAATCAAACAAGGTTTAGCACCTAAATAATCTCCGATTCGAAAATCTTCTATATCTTCTACAATCGCGATATCATTGGCACCCACTTCATCAACATTTATCTCTCTGCCCTGATAAATAGTCTTTAGATTTTTAATCTTGATGAATTTTTCCGAATCGTTGATTCTTACAATGTCTCGAAGTCTCAGACTTCCGTCAATTATTTTTAGAAAACTTCTTTTATGTCCTTTGGGGTCATGCTCTATCTTATAGAGATAAGCTGAAAGTCTGTTTGAGACTGATTCTGGAGGAAGTATAAAAGAAGAGATGGCGTCCAACAACTCATTGATACCGATATTGAACATTGCTGATCCATGTAGTACCGGATAGACTTTGGCTTTTGCCACAAGATCGATTATCGTATTCCAATAATCAGCCGGTGAAATTTCGCTATCCGCCAAATATCGTTCTAATATATTGTCGTCATGGTTGCATACAAATTCTTTGTATTCTTCCTTTATATATGTTTGGGAGCAAATCGGATAAACCAATCCATCGACAACAGTTTGCATAAACAGGACATCTTGAGACAGATTTGTTTTTATATCCAGATACAAACGCTCTAAATTCACACCGTCACGGTCAATTTTATTGATAAATATAATTGTCGGGATTTGCAGTTTTTGTAAAGTATTGAACAGCAACTTTGTTTGCGCTTGTATGCCTTCCTTTGCGGATAAGATGAGGACTGCTCCATCAAGCATTTTGAATGTCCGCTCCACTTCCGCAATAAAATCCATGTGTCCCGGAGTGTCAATGATATTGCATTTCACTCCATTCCAGATAATAGATGTCGTAGAAGCCCGAACAGTAATTCCTCTACGTTTCTCTATATCCATAGAGTCTGTTATGGTGTCACCATTATCCACACGGCCGCACTTTTCCGTTGCTCCACTGGCAAACAGCAGATTCTCGGTTACGGAAGTTTTTCCTGCATCAATGTGAGCAAGAATTCCTAAATTTATAATATTCATTTGGATTAAGCAATAATATACTACAATAGATGCATTGTCGAAACGCACCTTTTAATACCTCCTCGTAGCATGTGAGAACTACAGGATTACTAACTCGTATTAATATGTATATTATTACTGCCGCATAACGATTGCAAAATTACACAAAAAAAATATATCTAACAAAAGTGGGAGGATTTTTTAACTTTTTTTACCATAGACATTTTATTAGGGAAGCGTAGGTTCAACTGGTAAGTACAAATAAGTAGAAATGTTTGAACAACAACGTTTTAGGAAGTTGAAAAAAATCAAGTTTCTCTCTCGGTATAACGTTTATTTTGGCCAATATCTTCTTTAGTTTGGCATTTGAGTATTTCCCATTCGTGTTCTATTTAGCTCCTTATTATGAGTATGTAGCAAGTTGCTTATCAAATTCAGCCTCTTTGAGGGTCAAATATGGTTTTGCAAATGGTGACTGACAAGACATAAACAAGGTCAGCAGGATTTTTTACATAAATGGACATGAATGTATATAACCTAAAATAAGAATAAATTTTAATAAGGGCTGCCCAAAAAGAAAAAAAATGCAGTTGCCATCCTACAGATACTTGCAGAAAGGATAAAATTTACTTTTAGACCTTTTGGGATAGCCCTTATTAATACTTCAGATAAAATTCCTAAGGTTATATTTTCAATCCTTTGGACCGGGTTTCCTCCTTGGCATACAGCCCCGGATGCCCAGTTATGGTGTGATTGGCGATAATACTTTCCGATGGATTGCGTATTTGCGGTGATGTATCTTCGGGATATTGCCTGATACCGTTTCGCACACCTTTCGCTTCCGGTTTGACCTGTTGCCCTTCATGCTCCTTTTCGGTGATTTCGGGTGTAGGCGGCGCAAGTTCCAGCTGTATCTTGCGGTCAAGGGCGGCAAGTTCGGACTTCAACTGTTTCAGTTCTTCCTCCTTCTTCCACACCTTGCCTGCTATCTCCTGCAACTGCGGTATCTCACGTTCCAAGACCTCATTCTTCGCTTTATACTGGTCGATGATGGAGGGGATTCTCTCAATCGCGTTGAGGAAGTTGCGGGCGGCGGCCAACGGGTCAGCCAGCGCCAGATGCCCGTTGTTGTAGGTGTACTTGTAGTTCCCCTCGACCACGAAGCGGTTGTCGGTAAACTCCAATCCCTCTTTGAGTATCCTTTCGCTGACCACCTTTATCGGGAAACCGTAAAACTCTCCAACCTGCGTGTACAACCCTCCGGTCGTGGCATTCTTGGCTATCTCCTGCAAACGCTTTCCGATGACTTTCTCATCGGCGGAATCCACTCCGTCCACCTTTATTATATTAAGGTGATTGCCCTCCTTGTCGGTCTGCACCACAGAGAGGAAGCGGTTCCAGTCCTCCGTCATGGCATCTATGAAAGCTGTGTTGTTGCCCAGCTCGCGGGTCTTCGATTCCAGCTTGAACTCCGAATCACGCTTGCCCTTGTTGAACGACTTGCGTTCCCCTTCGAGCGAGGCGATACGTTTTTCCAGTTTCGCCTTGTCCAGCAGGTCGGTGTTGCCGGATAGCAACGCCATATATTCCGAGAAGTTCATGCCCGATTTCTCGTCCATTGCCCCCTCGTCGATGGTACGCGCTTCCATAGCACCGCTTTTAAGCTGGCTGATGAAAGTCTGCTTGCAGTGCAGGAGGTTGAACTTGTAACTGTCCAGTGATTTTTCCACCGCGTAGATTATTACGTCCACGTTGTTCCCGGCGAAATGCTTGGCTATCTCGTTGCCTGCTCTAACTCCCCGTCCGTCACGCTGTTGCAGGTCGGACGGTCGCCACGGCGTATCAAGATGATGAATTGCCACACACCGTTTCTGTGCGTTCACACCCGTTCCGAGCATGGAGGTGGAGCCGAACAGCACACGCACCGTCCCGGCGTTCATGGCGTCTATCACCGCCTTCCGCGCCTTGTCGGTCTTGCACTCCTGAATGAAGCGCACCTCGCTTGGCGGTATGCCGTAGTCCTCCGTCAGTTTGCGCTTGATTTCCGAATAGACGTTCCACCCATCGCCCGGCTGGTAAGTCCCCAAGTCAGAGAAAACGAACTGCGTGCCTTTCTGCGCGTCGTATTTTTGATAATACTCCGCGATTATTTTGGCACAGTGGCTCGCCTTGTTGTCGGGGTGGTCTTCGTAATGCGGGTCTATCATGCGCATGTCGAGTGCCATTTTCCGGGCATAGTCCGTGGCGATGAGCATCTTCGCCTTTTCTTCCGTTTCCGAAAGCGGCAGCCTGCCCAACAAGGTGGCATCGCCCGTCTTGGCGAACTGCATCAGTTTCTGTATGAAGTCCTCCTGTTCCGGCGTGGGCGGTATATGGTGCAGTATCTCGTTCTTGGCAGGACGGTCAACGCCCACATCCTCCGCCGTGCGGTAGTCCGTGATTTCATTATAGAAGGCGGCAAGCTCCGGCACTTTGATGAAGTAGCGGAAACGCTCCTTCTGGACCACATTGTTCGTCACGTTAAATTCAAAATCCGTCGTCTTCTTGGCAAATATCGCCGCCCAAGCGTCGAAACACCTTATGTCCTGCCGTTCCAGCTCCTTCGGGCGCAGGTACTTGAACAGCAGGTACAATTCAGTCAGTGAGTTGCTGATAGTCGTGCCGGAGAGGAAGGTCGCACCCAAGTCTTTTCCTGTGCGCTCCTGTATGGTGCGTATGGCAAAGAGCATGTTAAGTGCCTTCTGGCTTCCCTCGCTGTTTCCCAATCCCGCCACACGGTCGTGGCGCGTGTTGAAAGTCAGATTCTTGAACTGGTGGCTCTCATCTATGAAGATGTGGTCGATGCCCATCTGCTTGAAATCCACCACGTCGTCCGTGCGTGACTTTATGGCGTGTTCCACCTTCTCCAGCTTCGCTTCAAGGTTGTGCTTGCGCTTCTCCAATCCTTTCAGCATCGCCCGCGACACGTTCTTTCCCTGCTGCCGTAGCACTTCGAGGTTTTCCTCCACCGTGTCAAGCTCTGCTTGCAGGATGCGCTGCTGCAATTCCGGCGACTGCGGTATCTTGCCGAACTGGTCGTGCGACATGATGACGCAATCGTAGTCGTTGTTCTTTATATTATTGAAGAAGCGCACACGGTTGGCGGTCGAAAAGTCCTTCTCCGAAGCGTACAGAATACGTGCGTTGGGATATGCCGCCTGATAGGTGGCTGCAATCTCCGCAACGTTGGCTTTCAGCCCGATAATCATCGGCTTGTGTGCCAAATTCAGACGCTTCATCTCATGCGCGGCGATGCACATTATCAGCGTCTTACCGGTTCCCACCTCGTGGTCGCAAATTCCGCCGCCGTTCTGTTTCAACATCCAGACGCAATCCATCTGTGAGGGATAGACGCTCTTGATACCCCGGCTTGCCAGCCCTTTCAGGTTGAGGTCGGGAAAGGTCTGATGGGAGCCGTCGTAGCGCGGGCGCACGAAACAGTTGAACTTGCGGTTATACATCGTCACAAGCCGCTCCTTGAACTGCGGCGACTGCTCTTCGAGCCATTCGGAGAAGCCGTTTCGTATCTCGTCAATCTTGGCGTTGGCGAGTTGTATTCCCTCGCTGTCGCGCATCTTGATGTCGTTGCCATGCTCGTCCTTGCCGATGGACTTCATCATGTCAGGGCAGGTGTTGTGCAGGGCGTGTTTTAGGAGGTGCATACCGTCATAGTTCCGGTAATACCCCTTCACCAGAAACTCGTCCGTGATTTTCATGGTGCGGTAGCCGCACACCACCGAAAACTCGTCCATGCTTGCGGAATAGGCGATTTTCACCTCCGTGTCGAACAGCCGGCTCATGTAGGCGGCATAGACACCCGTCGGAATCCAGCGTTCCCCGAAATTGAAGTCCAGATCCTCGAAGGCGATGCGCTGCGGCTCGGCATCTTTCAGAGCCTCCAACGCCTGCTTCACCTCCGGCATACGCTCATTTTCGGGATTGTCACCCATCCATGCCTCTATGCGTTCCGCTTTCTCTATGACATTTCCGGCGATGAAACGGTCTTTGATTTCGTAACCGGTCACGAGCGGATTGTAGTAGATGCGCCCTTGCAGGGCAGTGAGCAAATCCTCCGCCGTGCTGTCGGTTATCTCCCGCATATAGTCGAGATTGACCGTACCATATTTGTTGAGCGACGCAGACAGGGCTTCTTCGGGAGAGCCTACGTTGGCATGGCTCTCCACCGCGAAGGAAACAGGATGCTCGAAGATGTCCGCCTTGACGAACTTTCCGTTTTCCATCCGTTCCAGCGAAAGGATGTCGCGCCCGCCCGCATCCATCATCACTAACTTCACGTTCTGCTTGGCGTTGAGGTTGCCGTAGCGCATGACAAACTCATCGTAACAGGTATTCAGATGCTCTCGCCACGGAACATTTGCCTCGCGCCGGAGCGATTCATAACGGTACAGACGCTCGTAGGCGTCACGCAGCGACACATACAACAACGCCTTTTCCTTCTGGTATCCTTTCAGGTCGAGCGGCTGGAATGTCGCCCCGTATGGCGTGATGTCTTTCAGATAACCGATGTCGCGTGCCCTGTTTGCCACCAGCGAACCTTCACGCAGGTGCATTTCCGGCGTGCGGTGATAGGGACGCGGCGTAAGGTCGGGTACTTCCTCCTTCGGCTTTTCCGTTTCAAATTCAGAGAATAGTGAAGTGGTTGCTTTCTCACTTTGGCTATTGTCCGTAACAGGAACGGGAGTTGCTTCCGGCTGTGCTTTGGGTTGTTTTGCTGCTTCCTTTTGCTCCGCTTGGTTACCCGACGAAGGCACAAAGGCTGGATTCAGCGTGTCCTTGACACCCAACTTTTTCAGTTGTTCCTGTCTGTGCCGTTCCGCTTCAAGCCGTAGAGCCTTGCGCCGTTCCGGTGTCAGGCTCATCATTGTTTCATAGAAGCCATTAATGGGCGGATTGGTTTCCCAGTCCAAAGTGGCATAAATATCTTCTGGGTCGCCTTGCTTCTCTGCATTTTCCGGCTTTGCCTCCTTGCTTTCGGTTGCAGGCTTGACGGATTCAACAGGAGGTGCAGCCATAACCGGCGGCTTCGGTTTGGATGGTATACGCTTTGCCTTGTTTTCCTTTTTGGTTGCCTTTTTCTTTTTGGCAGGTTCTTCTATGGGCATACCCCAAAGGTCAAGCAGAGTGAGCTGAACGGCATTTGAATGATTCGTCTGGCGTGGCTCAATCTCCGGCTTCTCGTCTATGGGTTGAACTTTCGGTTTCTCCGCTTCTGTGATAAAAACATTAGCGGTAGAAGTCACCGCTTCTACTTTCGGAGACGGCTGTACTTCCACATTCATACTTTTATCCGTACTTTCCGTTTGCGTCGGATGCAGGCTATGTCTTTCGTAGAGTTCCCTGTTGAGTTGGTGCAGTTCTATTTTCAGATGTTCCCGTAAGTCTTCCGCCAGTTGTACGGTATCGCCTCTGTGCATGAGCTTATAGGCAGGCTTTCCGTAAGGGTCGGTACTTTTGGTTAAATCCGTGTGGGAAAGCGAACCGATGCTCCATACATACCCATTTACGGAAGTGCCGATAGGGGTCTGTTCTGTTTGCACAAAAAGTTTCTCATTATAATACAGTTCCCCGTTCTTTCCGCTGTTCTTTTGCAGAATAATCAAATCACTGCCCACCTCCGTACCCGCATTTTCCGTAAAGAGGTTGTTCGGCAGACGGGCAACACCAACCAGATTGGCGTGGTTCATCATATACTCGCGTATGGGCGCATTGGTCGGGGCATCCAACACCCCCTGCGAGGTAATGAACGCCACGATTCCGCCTTCACGCACCGCATCAAGGCTTTTCAGAAAGAAATAGTTGTGTATCGTCTTGGATGCCGACCGTCTTGCCACGTCATGGCTGTTGGTAAATTCCGGGTCGAACACCGCCACATCGCCAAACGGGATATTGGAGATAGCCAGATCAAAATGGTTCATGAACGGCTTTTCAATTTTCTCGTACCCCTGTATCCTTACTTTCTGGTCGGAATGCAGGTGTCTCAATATCTTGCCCGTCATCAGGTCTTTCTCAAAAGCCATGATGTCCGCGTCCGGCTTGTTCTCTAATACGGCATCCACAAATGCGCCAACGCCTGCCGACGGTTCCAGTACCCGGTCGGGACGTATGCCGTGTTTATGTAGCACATCCGCAATAGTGCCTGTTATCTCCGGTGGAGTATAGAAAGCGGTCAGGACGGATTGCTTCATGGCATCCATGTACCGTTTATACTCCGTATCGTCTTTTGTATTCTCCCGTAGTAACTTGTGTAGTTCCACGGTAGGGGCAAACAGTTCGAGGTCGGATTTCGCCCAGTGGACGGCATCCGTCAGTTCCCTTGCAGGGTTCAGAATACATTTCAGACCGCCGAAACCGCAATAACGCTCCAACAAGAGCCTTTCGCGTGCGGTGGGGGTGCGTTGTTCCCTGTCAAGGACGAATGCAGTCCGTATCGCCTCGATGTTGTCCCGCAACCTTTGTTTGCGGTTAAACGCCATATTCCTCTATATAAAGGACGACAGCCCCTGTCAGCTCCGTGTAGAGCAGGTCGTAATCGGGCGACAGGGCGAAATTGTCGTCCGAGAGGTCATAAATGGAGAATACATTCCCGACAAGCGGCAGCAGTTTTCGGGTAAAGGATTCATGCTTCGCTTCCGGCACGTCATCGGAAAACTCGTTCTCTACGACTTCGCGGAGGATGGCGTACTTGGAGTAGTGAAGCCCCTCCAGCAGCGTGCGCATCGCCAGTTCCTGCGCACCATCGGCGGGATAGCCTTCAAGCCTTGCCCATTCATACGTTTCGGCGGCACGGTCGGCGCGTTCACGGATGAAGGCTTCGTCGGTCGCTTGTTCAAATTTGTTCGTTCTGAGATAGTCCAGCAGGTACAGCCCGTAGTAGGAAAAGTCGGTTTGCCCCTCGTTTTTCTTCTTGTTGTTCATTACTTTGGAATTTAGTGGATTGGTAAATCATGACCGGGATAATTGTCTGAAAGGAGAAAGAAAAGGCACTCGGTATCCCTCCGAGTGCCACCACTAAGTCCAAAGTATGAGTGTAATCCGGTATCGAAGAACAGTTCATTACTCTGAATCAGTGGCAAAGTTAATACTATTTCTTCCGTCCTGAAAATTTCTTGATCGTTTTCCTTTCGGGGAACACGAAAGTCGTGTTGTAGTCCCCGTCAAAGGCAACCACGGCATCGAAGCTCTTGCCCTGCTTGCTCTTGAAGCCTTTGAGCAGCTTCGTGTGTCCGTCAGTGAGCAGGTCTTTGATCTCGTCATCGGTGAGGGTACGGTTTGCCTTCAGACGGAACACGGGCAGCCCGCACTCTGTGTTGTCGCAGCGGACGACCTTGCCGTAGAACTGCATACTGCCCGTTCCGCACTTGGGACACTTGCAGTCGGAATCCCTGCGGGCGAACAGCTTGTCGCACGAGAGCAGTTCGGAGGTAATTTCCCGCGTGTACGCCTCTATCTCCTTGCGGAAGGTATCGGCAGGCAGTTCCCCGCGCTCAATGCGTGCCAGCTCCTTTTCCCATTCGCCCGTCATGGCAACGTCAGCGATGCGCATCGTCTTCACGACCGAATAGAGGGCAAGCCCCTTTTCGGTGGGTACAAGCGACTTCTTGCAGCGTTCCATGTACCTCCGTTTGAAAAGCGTTTCGATAATCGCTGCACGGGTAGCAGGCGTGCCGATGCCGCAGTCCTTCAAAGCCTGACGCAGCGCATCGTCCTCAATCTCCTTGCCTGCCGTTTCCATAGCGGACAGCAGGGTGGCTTCGGTATGCAGCGGTTTGGGCTTGGTCTTGCCCTCAGTGATGGAGGCAGCTTTCAGTGTCAGCGTGTCGCCTTCCTGCCAGCCAGGGATGATGGTTTCCTCTTTCTCTTCCTCGCCATAGACCGCACGCCACCCGGCTTGTTTGATGATGCTGCCTTTTGCCATAAATTCCACTCCGGCACACTCTGCCATGACGGTGGCGGTATCCTTGACGCATTTTTCAGAGAAAGCCTCGATCATGCGTCCGGCTATCATCTGATAGATGATATTGTCCTCTTTAGAGAGGAACAGCGGTTTCTCGCCAGTGACGAGCAAAGCATGGTGGTCTGTTACCTTGCCGCCGTCCACGCTGCGGCGTGTAGGCGTGACGGGGACACCTACTTCGCCCGCCCATTCGGGAAGTCCGGTAACGAAGGCGAGCAGCTTGGGGATTTCCGCGAACACGTCTTCGGGTATGTAGCGGCTTCCGGTTCTCGGATAGGTGATGAGTTTCTTCTCGTAGAGCTTCTGTGCGATTTCAAGCGTCTGTTCCGCCGTGAAGCCGTGCTTGGCGTTGGCTTCCTTCTGGAGCGTGGTCAGGTCATACAGGAGCGGAGTTTCCTCTATCTTCTCTTTACGTTCGGCTTTTGTGACAGTGGCAAAGCCGGCTTCCTTTACCTTATTATATAGTGCTGTGGCAGGTTCTTTCTCTTTCCATTTCTTGGAAGATGAGAGTTTCACCACTTCGCCGTCGCCTGTGTCTGCGGCGATATGGAGCTGCCAGAAAGGTTCCACCGTGAAACGGCGGTTTTCCCAATAGCGAGCGCACACCATCGCCAGCGTGGGTGTCTGCACCCGTCCGACGGAATATGTGCCGTGTCCGGCTGCGATGGAGAGTGCCTGCGTGCCGTTGATGCCCACAAGCCAGTCGGATTCGCTCCGTGCTTTGGCGGCAAGGTAGAGGTTGTCGTATTTGTCGCCCGCTTCGAGGTTACGCAACCCCTCGCGGATAGCCTTATCGGTGAGCGAACTTATCCAGAGGCGCACGAAAGGCGTGGTACATCCGATATAATGGTAGAGGTATCTGAAGATAAGCTCACCTTCGCGTCCTGCATCGGTCGCCACAATGATCTGCTCGCTTTCCTTGAAAAGACGGGCGATGATTTTTATCTGCGACACCACGCCGCTGTCGGGTTTGTAGCCCTTCTCTGTCTTTTCCTGACGGGGAATGAGCGTGAAGGTTTCGGGAATGACGGGCAGGTTGTCACGGACGAAGCCGCGTATGCCGTAGCCGTCGGGCATGGCAAGCTGGACGAGGTGTCCGAACGCCCATGTCACGGCATAGCCGCCTCCCTCGAAATATCCTTCCTCTCTCTTTGTCGCGCCTACGATGCGGGCGATTTCACGTGCCACGGATGGCTTTTCTGCAATGATTGTCTTCATGCTGTTTTACTTTTTAATGGATTATTACTTTGGATTTAGTGGCGGACACGGGATGTTACATCTTCATGCCCTTGTTGTTTTTCTTCTGAGGCTTTTCCTGCTGCTTTTGCTGTTTGTCGTCTTTCGGAGCGGTCTGCCCTTTCAGCAACGGCTCTTTCAGGTTCTTGGTCGCCTCGTTGGTCTTTCCTTCGCTGTTCACCGCCACCTGTGTGCGGCTCTCGTTGGACGGGGCGACCTTCTGCGCGTTGTCGGGGTTGGTGTCGTAGCGGTACGGACGTCCCTTCTCCGGGTTGAACTTGATGTACATCGTGGCGTGGAAGCCTTGCTTGTCGGTCACGTTCTCCAGTTTGATGGCTTTGCCTGCCGCGTAATCGGCTTTCTGCTGGTCGGTGAAGTTCACACCGCTCCATTTGCTGATGGGGCGGATGCTGCCGTCGGCGTTCGTCCACGTGTTGCGGCGTTGCTCTTTCTGTGGGGCTGCGGAGTTTTCCATGCCCTGAGCCTGTCCCTGCGTGGGATTGTTCTTGGCTTCCTGCGTCTGGGCGGTACGGGGCGACCTGCCGGTTCCCGGTACGAACTCCACGCCTCGCTGCTCTACATTCACTTGGAGGGTGGTGACGAACTTCCTGCCGTCGTTACGCTCGATGAGCTTGTCGCGCACGGGCAGCCCGGCACGCAACATATCCTGTTCCTGTTTGGTGATTTCCGTCTTTCCGATGCGCTCCGGTATGCGTACCTTGTTTGCTGGTATGTCTGTGATTTCATTCGTCTTGCGGTCTATGCTGATGAACGAGGGGATGATTTCACCCGTTTCCCTGTCCACGATGTCCACGACCCTGCCGAGGTTGCCCGTTTCGCGCAGGTTCTTACGGTCTTCGTCGGAGAACTTGTGTTCCTTGTACTCGTCGAGTTTCTGCTCCTTGCGGATGAAATGCGGCACGAGGCTGACATTGCCTTCACCGTCTTTCTTGAAGGAAAGGCGGGCATCCAGCTCGAAAGCCTCGCCGCCGAACTTGGGCGACACTTTCACCAAATCGGACTTGCCGTAGTTGAGCATCTTCTGAAGGTCGCCGGACTTTTCAAGGTCGTCACGTTTCACGCCCCATTTCTCTTCCAGCTCCTGCCAGTTGATTTTGCTCTCGTCAATGGGCTGGTAGCCCCGTCTGCCTTGCGTCTGTTGTTGCGGGCCTTCCTGATTCTGTTCCTGCTTCTTTTCCATTTCTTCCTGTTTTGGGGTTTCTTTGGGCTGCTCTTCCTGCTTTTGTTCCGTCTGCTCCGTCTTTCCGGCGGTCTGTTCTTCCTTCACCTGCTTTTCGTAGCCGGAAGTGTCCACCTTGTGGGGCGCAAGCAGTTCCTTGTTGGCTTCGGGGTCTTTCAGCAGGTCTTTCATCACCTCCATCAGTTTGTCGGCTTGGTCTGCCGCGACACGGTAGAAACCGAAGCGGCTGGGTTCCTTGCACTGCCGGAAGAAGTTTTTGAAGAAGTTGTCCAGCACGTCGCCGTGGCGGTCGAATTGCAGGAAACTCTGCGCGTTCTCCGCTTTCGCGGGGGTGCGCTTGGGGGAACCGTCGGCATCCAGCCCGGCTACCACGCTGATCTCGCCCGTCTTCTCATCACGGACTATCAGCACGTCCTTTTCGCTTTTTTTCTTTGCCATTTGAAAAATGTTTTAATGGGTTATTTTTGAAAGAAATTATGGATACGAGCCTTGTAGAAGGCTATATCTTCCTTTTTGAAGTCCTTTACGTGTCCGGAAAGGAACGTCAGCACGTCCTCTTCGCTGTAATAGGTCTTTTTGCCGAGCGTCTTGTACGGCAACGCGCCGATGCTGCGGTAGCGTTGCAGGGTACGCTTGCTTATCTGGAGCAGCATACAGAGGTCTTGGTTGTCGAACATCCTGATACGCTCCATCGGGTTCGGGGCTTTGCCGGACGGCTGCAAGGACAGCAGCAGTTCGTCCTGACGGTCGAGCCGTTCCATCAGCTTCCGCATCCAGCTCTCAAAATTGTTTCGGGTAAGCAGTTCCATATGTCACGTCCTCCTTCTTTTGGGTTTGCCGCCGCCCGTGCGTAGCGTATGGTTGCGTTTCAGTTCCGTCGGTGTCGCCGCGTCTTCCATGACGGTGCAGTCCGCAAGCAGGCGGTCGATTTCAGACTGTCGGTAGCGGCATTTGCCGCGCAGCACTACATAGCCGATGCGATGCTCGTTACGCATACGCTGGAGGGTGCGGGTACTCACATTCAACAGGTGCGCCGCCTCACGGGTGGTGAGCAACCTGTCTGCGGATTTTTCCTTTCTTTCGCCGGAAACGGCACGCACGTGTGCCGCTATCTCGGCTATCTGTTCCGTCAATGCGGTGAAAGCGGAACTTTCCATCGTTATTACTTTCATATTCAGTCCTTTCTTTTGGTTTCTGCGGCAAAATTCGGCAATAAACAAAAGGGGCTTTAACAGCTCACTACGTGTCTCACGTAAGATTTTTATTGGAAATGGCTCCATTACCCGGACAGACGGCGCAACATACAGCCTTTCAGCGGGAAACGATATGCGTTCATGAGGATGGCGTTACCTTTGCGGCAAACCTGAAATGTTTTGAATATGGAAATTGTATCTATCGAGAAAAAGACCTTCGAGATGATGGTGGCGTCCTTCAACGCCCTCTCGGAGAAGGTTGCCGCCCTGAGGCGCAAGAGCGACGGCGGGCGGTTGGAAAGATGGCTCACGGGCGAGGAAGTCTGCGGGCAGTTGAGAATCAGCCCGCGCACGTTGCAGACGTTGCGCGACAAGCGGCTTATCGGCTACTCGCAGATAAACCGCAGGTTCTATTACAAGCCGGAAGAAGTTAGGAGGCTGATTCCGCTTATCGGTACGCTCTATCCCGGCGGCAGGTAATCTTATTATTCACCCACTGAATCCAAAGTTATGATGAACGAGAACAACGATGTTTTTACACTGGAGGACGAGCCGCTTGCCACCGTGGTGCAGAATATGCGCAAAGGCTCTAAATGGCTCTCTGCATTTTTGGAAAACTACCGTCCACCGCTGGACGGGGAACGTTACCTGACGGACAGGGAGGTGGCGGAGTTGCTCCGTGTGAGCCGCCGTACCTTGCAGGAATACCGTAACAACAGAGTGTTGCCCTTTATCCTTTTAGGCGGGAAGGTGCTTTACCCCGAATCGGGATTGCGTGAACTGCTGGAGGCGAATTACCGCAAACCGATGGAGTAATGTCCTGACATTCCGGAATAAAATGCGTACCTTTGTGGTTAAAACGAATACCATTATGCTTCGGAGTGAATTTGCAAAATTGTTAGAATCCACAATAATTCCTGAAGGAATTGAGCAAGAGGACATAAAATCCCGAATCTATCCTATAAGTGCAGCATTGATGTCAATGTTGCCACAAAAACTGTATAGATATAGGAGTTGTTCAACATTAAACCTTGATGCTTTTGACAAGGATCTGGTTTATGCTGTTACTGCTGATAAGTTTAATGACCCCTATGACACTCTTGTTTATTATAGTTTGGATAATATTCAAGAGCAAATGAGAGCTTGTTGTACAGAAGAATTTCTTGAACAATTCAAACAGATACTTGAAACTAAAGATTTCGAATTTCCTCCAAGTGTAATCCAATTTTTCGGAAGAAACAATTTGACAGGTTTAAAAAAACAGGTAATATCGTGTAACGGCATAAATCCATTGACATTAGCTCTTTTTAGTGTTGTAATGGAAAACATATTGAAAGAAATCCTATTAAAAATGGGGGATACATTAAAGGTCGTATCTACAATAGCATGTTTAAGTGAAAGCATAGATTCTGTTATAATGTGGAGTCACTATGCCCAAAATCATGAAGGGTTTGCATTGGAATATGATTTAAGGTTCTTATTAGAACAAGGAGAAATGAATTGTTGTATCTTGCCTGTTATATATGATAATAACCGCTTTGATGCAAATAGTTTTATTCAATGGTATATAGCAAAGAGCTTGGGGCTGGATGTTAAAAATATAGATTCACTATCGCATTTGAAAATGGCTATTCACAAATCCACACAGTGGGAATATGAAAATGAATGGCGTATTATTCATTCAGAGAAACAACCTGCCGCACATTCTCGTGCAACAAGCCTGAAAATTGTTCCTAAAGCAATCTATTATGGAGAGAGAATTTCAAACATCCACAAGAAAACTTTGCATTATATAGCACAAGAAAAAGGAATTGCGGAATATGATATGTACATTGATTGTGGCTCGTTAAAGTATGAGATGTTATATAAGCCATCTCAATTTTGATACCTCATATTCTTTAGCACATAATTTGTATATTCAAAATTGACTATTTTAAAGTTAAAACGGACAGCTTGATGGTTGTCCGTTTTTAATTGATTTTCATCGTCTTTTCAGCAGTAACCGCCTTTTCCGCTATGTACGAATAACATGTAGGCGGTATGCTTGTCTTTTGCAAGTGCCTTGTCCATCAGCCAGCGGCGGAAAAGATGGGCATGGTATGTGCTCAGCCGAAAGGTGACGGGGATGATTATCTCAAGCGAGTAAACATCCGCATACAGACCGTTTTCAAGTTGGATGTAGCGGCATGCCTCGTAGTCGTTCAGCACGTCCGTTTTGAGGATGGCTTTGATGGCGGCGTTCACTGCCGGGACACCCGTGTGGAACAGTCTGGCGATTTCTCCGGCGGTCATCCATACATCGTTACCGGTTACGCTGACCGCCTTGTCCTCAATGATGATTATGTCACGTTTCATGGCTTCTCTGTTTTAGATGGTACGACCTGCAAATTCTTCGATTTGGTTCAATCTCGCGGCAAGGTTCTCCATGTCTTGATTGAGCTTCTCTTTGGTTATTTGTAGGCTCGGCAGTCGGCGCCGTTCCACCTTTCGGTGGTAGGTTTCCGACAGCCTGCCTCCGAACCGTACTTACACGTCTCCATGTATACGGCTCTCCGCCCATAACGGCATTTCAGCTATTCTTCGCATGAATCATATTATGACATTCAACGCAAACAATTAAAGACTTTCTATGCATTTTGAGCATTTTTCGTTCCCATTCGGTTTTACCTCTCAAAGCCGAGAGTTTTCTGACATGGTGTGAGACAACATTTCCTTCTTTTCCGCATAACTCACACTTATTTGCAGTCAGTCTTTCGATTAGACTCATGGTTGGAGTGTTGAACAAGTAGGGTAAGTTGTCACATTTTTGAGTTCCCAAGTCGGTAATACGCTTGAAGCCCTCATTGTAGAATACTCTTGGTTTGCGTTCGCCTTTCTTGTCCGTGTACCACACCACAAATTTATCGTCTTCACGATACTTGTTTGCTATGGTTCTAACGGAGCTGTTAAGTTTTTGCGCAAATGTCTTTAGCATACTGAACTTCATGATACATCCAAAAGAACGCCCAAGAGCCGATGCATTGTTTGCAATGGAGTAGTAGTTGTAGAATCCTCTGATTTCTGTGTTGAAACGTGCTACTATATCTTGTGGCTCATTGTCTATCAGGTATGTTCTACCTTTAGACATCCACACCTCTTTGCCATTTCGTGTTTTCACATTCATGGCTTCAAGACTCAGTAACTTCTTCTTTATCACTTCTCGTGATACGTGTAGTATCACATTACCATTACGATGTCTACGAGTTTCTCGTCTTGCATTTTTCTGCGTTGTGTAATCTTTACGGACTGATATTTCATAGCCGAGAAATTTTGCACAATCTTGTGCGTTGGTTATCAAGGTCTTTTCTTGCGACATCTCCAACTTTAGCTTCTCTTGCATAAATTGTGTAACATCAGCCTTGATTTTCTCGCACTCTGCTTTATTTCCAATGACCCCTATAAGGAAATCATCAGCGTAGCGTACATATTTCAATCTACGGAAATTCTCATCCATATCGTTACCGCTCGGCATGGTCAGTATTTGCTGTTGCTTACTACGAAGTTCCTCTCGCATTGCTTCCAATATATCAACATCCGTCACTTCCTTGATTCTCTTCTTTAGATAATAAACACGGTTGTTCAGTTTGCCGATGTCCTTGTTGCGATGTCTAACTTTGCCCTTATGGAAATCTTGTGCATACTTCTCCATATACTTGTCGAACTTGTCCAGATAAATATTAGCCAATATTGGGCTGATAATTCCACCTTGAGGCGTGCCCGAATAAGTTTTATTGAAATGCCATTCTTCCAAATATCCAGCGTTGAGAAATTTACGTATTAACCGAAGAAAACGCTCGTCAGATATGCGTTCTCTTAGAATTTCTATCATCACGTCATGGTTGATGTTGTCAAAGAAACTTTTTATGTCTCCCTCTATGAACCACTTTGTTCCGTTGAAATTATTCTGTAGACTTTTCAGTGCCGTGTGGCAGCTTTTGTGTGGTCTGAAACCATGTGAGGTCCATTCAAAATATCCTTCATATATGGCTTCCAGTACCATTCTCACTACCTCTTGCACTAATTTATCTGCAAACGTAGGGATACCGAGCGGACGTAACTTTCCGCTCTTCTTCGGTATATAAACCCTCCTTGCTGGTTTAGGGCTATAGACTTCGCTTTTGAGGCTGTCTATTAATGCGTGTACCTTGTCAATGCTCATGCCGTCCTCCGTTTGTCTATCAGTACCAGGTGTCATATTGCCTGGTTTTGCATGGATGCGCTGATATGCTACTAAGAACATCTGCTCATTGAACAGGATACGATAGAGTCTTTCGTATTTGTAACTTGACTCGTTGCTGTGTTCAGCTAAAATGTTTAATACGTGCTCGGGATTTCTCATACGTCTCTCACGTTTTCCGTTGTTTGTACTAAAGTTATGGACTGTTCCCCTTCGCCATGTACAAGCCGTTAACTTGCTCGGACTACTACGGGAACTCCGTTGCCATATCAGATATTCAGAGACCAACTCTCATAGCCTTTGAGGCGTTCTGACTTAGGCAATCCCCAGTTAGTTTCACTTGATAACTATTAGCGTGACATATTGTCGGATGCGACTTTCGTTCTTGTCCGCTTATCGCGGCTGTGTCATAGTAGGTTCTCAATGCTCTGCACTAACGCACACAATAGGCAGAGTACTATGAAATAGCGTATATAAAAGCCTTCCGCTATTGCAAGATGTGGTACCACCGAACTATCGTTCAACCAATCAAGGCTTCATCCTCATATATGTCGTTTCGTCTTGCCCTTCAGTAGCTACTCGGCTATTAGTAGACTTAGGGCTTTAATCAGCATGCTACACTCCCCGTTAGGTTTCCCATTCGGATAAGCTGATTGACGATAGGATTATATTGAACCCAATCCTAACTTCCTGCTAAAGAAGTATTTATCAAGCGACCATTCTGGGCGCACTCGCGTATATCTGCGTTGTCTTTATGCTTTTGTGTCCCAGCATGGAACTGACCGTTTCGATGGGTACGCCGTTGGAGAGGAACACCGTCGTGGCGGCCGTGTGGCGGCTTTGATGCCATGTAATATGCTTGGTGATACCGCAACGCTTGGCGACGGCACGGATTCCGGCAAGGCACGTGTTATAGTGGGGTACGGGGAATATCCTGCCGTCCCCACACAGCCCACGGTATTTGTCGATGATGCGCTTCGCTATGTCGAGCATACGGATGTTGGACACCACACCCGTCTTCTGGCGGTTGATGTTTATCCACTCGTGTTCGTCAAAGTAGGTGCGGATATTCTCTTCCGTCAGGTTGCGCATATCGGCGAACGACAAGCCCGTGAAGGCGCAGAACAGGTATAAATCACGATACAGTTCTTGCTTCGCATTCTTCAGCTTACCTTCCATCAGCAGGCGGATTTCATCTTTCGTCAGAAAGCTGCGGGTCGTTTCCTCCTTCTTGATTTCATACTCGCGGAACGGGTCGCGCGTGAGCCACTCATTGTTGATGGCGATGAACACCATCGTCCGAAGCGGGCAGACATACAGCCACACGGTGTTGGTGCAGCAGTGTTTGTCCGTGCGCAGGAACATTTCAAAATCGGAAATGAAAGCGGGGGTAAGCTCTTTCAGGGCGATGTCCTTCACGTGGTAGCGGATGGTGAGGAACTCTTGCAGGTGCTTGTAAACGATCTTGTATTTGTCAAACGTGCCTTTGGCTTTCATGCCTGCCTCCACCTGCTTGGCATAGTCCTCGTTGTGTTGCCGGAACACCTGCAATAGCGTGTGGTAGCGGTGTTCCAGTCCAAGAAAGGCGTTTTTCACCTTTTCCGCAGTGACGAAGTTGTCACGCTCCATGATTTCCTGATAGTGCTTGTTGATGCGTACGCGCATCTTGTCGAGCATACGGTTCGTTTCGAGTGCAGCCGTGCTTCTGCCCGTGACACGTCCTCCTTTGGTGTCCCACAGCTTAGGATCGACGGTCAGTTTGCAGCTGAACTGTGTTTGGCTGCCGTCCACCGTGATACGTCCCATGACGGGTACTGTCCCGTCCTTTTTCACTACCTGACGTTTGAGGTAGTAGATAACTGAAAATGTACTCTTCATCGTCCTTAATTTTTTTAGGTTCAAAATTAGTCGGTGAAGAATCCTTCGTCGGTACGCAAAACACGGAGGAACGACGCAATCTTTTTCCGTAACTGGATTTGTCGCGTGAGTTGTTAGTAACTCACTATATCACAACGCCTTGTTTTGCCATTCGTGCCAATTTCGTCACCTATATGGTGTGGTTACGAACAAGTAACGTTGCGACGTCTTGACTTGGCTTCGGCAAGGATTGTGGTGGCGTTGGAGATAATCGGCTGCTTAAATGAAACCTCTGTAAATCAATTCTATTACTTCATTCTTCTGTATTCCACTTTTTTGTAGTATCTTTGTCGCTAGAAAATATGAATTAAAGAAGTAAGATTATGAGCTTAGAAGATGCAATGATGGGTGGTATCGTTTTCAAAGGAAAGAAAGACGGTCCTAAAAAAGAGGAAGATAAGGTGAAGACGAAAGCTAAGAAAACAACTTATATTAAAGGAACCCATGGCTCTGGCGCTGCAAAAATGAAGGCGGAAATAAGAAGGAAAAGGGCGGGAAGACATAAGAAATAGTTATTTAGTTGACAGTGGACAATTGACAGTGGACAGTTAGCTGCGCATCATGCCACATTGTAACTATTAACTGTTCACTGTCAATTGTCCATTGTCAACTGTCAACTGTTCACTGTGGTAATATTTCAATCCAGTAATCGTCCGGATCATTGATGAAATACAATCCCATAGCTGTATTTTCAAAGCATACGCAGTTCATCTCTTTGTGATACTGACGGATGGCATCATAATCGCCTGCTACGCGAAAGCAAAGATGGCTTTCGTTTTCTCCTAATTCATAAGCCTCTGTATGTTCTTTCAACCAGGTAAGTTCCAGTAGGAATCCGGTCGTATTATCAGTGAGATAAACCAATATGAATGAACTGTCTTTAGCCTCCTTACGGTGATGCTCTTTCAGGCCGAGCGCTTTTTCATAAAATGCGATACTGCGCTCTAAATTGGTTACATTGATGTTGAAGTGATCAAATCTGCTTTTTATTTCCATATTTAATAATGTGATAATTTGTCAATATGCCAGTGTGCCGATTGTTATGCGGTATATTTATTATAGCGCAGCCAATCGGCACATTGGCATATTAGCATATTGAATAATTATTTAATCCAGGCTTTTACAATTTCTCCTACATATGTACGTGGTTGCCCTTCCAGTGGAGCTTGTGACGGGAGTTTCTTGCATTCAAGAATTACCGAAGGCTCTGTCTGGTTGGAAGGATAGAATCTTACAGAGTAGGTTTCTGCTTTCTCTATTTGCTCGTTGGACTGATCGGGAGAGAATATGGTGAAAACAACAGGTTTACCGTCCATTTTTCCTAATGAACCACCTGCATTGGCAGTCATCATTGTCATGTTGAATGCATCTTTACCGATGGCAATTACAAGTTTGCCTGCACCCATCTGAATAGCACTGGCCGGTACTTGGGAAGGTGCTACTTCCGTATAGCCGGGTATGTTGCCTGACGCAGATGGAGTAGTACTTGCAGATGGGGTAGTAACGGTGACAGGGGTTGCCGGGGTGATAACGATTGGTCCGGGAGCTGTTACTGGCTTTTTTGCAGTTTGTGCTTCTGGTTCTGTTGGTTCTGCTGCTCCCAATGCCTGGGCTGCACTGGCGAATAGCTCATCTGCAAAGTCTATTGTCTTTTTACGCCATTTGGCCAGACCGCGTATCAATTTGGTCTTTGATTTGTTGAGTGCATATTTATCGGTAATCCACTCTTCGGCGGTATATCTTTCGGTTTCACGATAACTGAAACGTATCTTTTCTATTTCCATCAGGCACTGACCGGGTTTGCAGGTTACAGTAATCTGATAGTTTGTCAGTGTGCGGTCCAATGACAAGGCACTCGATCTGAATACGATCCACTCCTCGCCAATTCCCGCTATCATTCCTTTTTCTTTGTCCCAGTACGCAATACGGCTTCCCTGGTTTTTATTCTCTTTCAGCCTGTTTTCCATCCATTTCATCATTCTGTCGAATATCTGATCCTGTGACATACCTGGTATGCTGAATTCTTTGGAAAATACAACTTTCCCATCTACTTCGGGAACCGCACCAACAAGGTATCTGCTGTCGTCATTGTCATCTTTATCTTTCTGTGCCATGATACTTACCGGCAGGCAGAGAAGAAATAATACAAGAAAAAAGTGTGTTAATCTGTTCATAATTCTATGTTTTATTTAGTAATATCAAAAGTTTCTCCTCGGTGAGTGATACTGATAAAATGGCATCCATTGGCCTCTGCTATGCTTCGGAAAGCATTTCCTCCCTCATAATCTTCACTGAAGTGCATGGGTACAAATATAGTAGTTTTTATTTGTTCAATGAATTGTTTGGCTCCTTTCATGTAATCTTTTCCCATCCGCCGGTCTACCGGAAATAAGACGAGGTCAATGGCAGGAGTTTGTTGCTTCAGATATTTCACTTCTGCCAGAAAGTCGCCATTCGCTTTACGTATTTCCTCTTCGGTAGATTCTTCACTCCAATGCCAATTGTTGAGATCGCCGGCATGGAATATATGCATACCTTGCAGGTGAATGAGGAAAGAAATTCCCACGTCTGTCGAACCGAATGCGTCAATTCTCAAAGCATCATCCTCATAGCTTTCTCCTTTATTAATATAAATAGCGTCTTCCTGCTTGGCACGACGATGTTTCAGGATATCTTTTGAGAAAATATAGATGATGTCCGGACGTTGTTCTTTCCACGTCAGTATCTCGCGATTAAAATGATCGGGATGGAAATGGGTAGAAAGAACATATAATTTACCGGGTTTCTGCAATAGATAGTCATGTACGACTCCCCGGTTTCGTTCTGTTTCTGACGAATCTTTATAATAATCAATAATAAGGGTTACACCTTCGGCTTCGATGGCAAAACCACTGTGGTAGATATAATCCAGTTTCATGGGTTAATGGTTTAGGAATGCAATATTACGTATTCTTCTCATTACAAACAAGAAAAAGTAGGAAAATCAAGGAGCCAGCCGTGTTACTTTCCAGGTTCCGTCTTTCTGTTGCGTATACAGAAAGCGGTCATGTAGCCTGTTGGGTCTGCCTTGCCAGAATTCTATCCGGGTAGGAGTGACGGCATATCCTCCCCATTGCTGCGGGCGTTCCACTTCTTTCCCTATCCATTGCGCTGCTTCTTTCACGAAGTTTCGTATTAACTGCATCCGGCTTTTGATGGGCTGGCTTTGTGGAGAGATACGGGCTCCGATACGGCTTTTATATGGACGGTTTTTAAAATATTCATCCGATTCATGAGCCGGAACTTTGGCTGCAATGCCTTCTATATGTACCTGCCTTTCCAGTTGATGCCAGATGAATGACAAAGATACATGCGGATTATTTGCCAGATGCCTGCCTTTACGGCTTTCATAATTCGTGTAGAATATGAACTTGCCATTATGAAGGTCTTTCAATAAAACGGTTCGTGTCGATGGTTGTCCTTCGGGCGACACAGTGCCTACGACCACTGCAGTAGGTTCGTTTACTTTGGCATCAATGGCTTCCTGGAGCCAGCGGTTAAACAGCAAAAGCGGATTGTCGGGAAGTTCACTTTCCTTCAATCCGCCTTTGGTGTATTCTTGCCGGATGCCGGCGAGATTTATTTCCATGATTTTGATGCTATTACATTGGAACTTCTATTAACAGAATATGCGAGTCTTTCAGAGTCTCAAGCTCAAAACTGTTGGTATCATAGATGCCCATGCCATCCCGGCGTTGCATCACTGTACCATCCACTACTATCTCTCCTTCAATAAGGAAAATGTAAACTCCTCCGTGGGTCTGATGCAGATGGTAACCTAACTTTTTACCGGCTTCCACTTTACCGATAGAGAACCATGTATCCTGTAGTAGTGAGGCGGGAGTACTACCATCGGGTGATACAATCAGTGACAGTTCATTTTTTCGTTCCTGTTCGCGGATACTGTAATCATTGTAAGCAGGATGTGTATTCCGTTCGCGTGGCATGATCCAGATCTGCAGGAATTCCACAGGTTCCGTTTTGCTACCATTCATTTCGCTATGGAAGATACCCGTACCGGCACTCATTACTTGTATATCGCCCACAGTAATCACCCGGTTGTTCTTCTTACTGTCTCCGTGCTCCAGTTTTCCTTTCAGGGGGATAGATACAATCTCCATATTCTTGTGAGGATGTGTCTGGAAGCCTTCTCCGGGAGCAACACGATCATCATTCAATACCCGTAATGCACCAAAATTGATACGTTCCGAGTCAAAGTATTCATCAAAACTAAATGTATGGTGACTATCCAGCCAATCGTAGCGTGAACGTCCGCGAGTATCCGCTTTATGTATTACCTTTTTCATTATTTCTCCTTGGTTTATAAGTTTATATATACAATTAACAGTTGCGGATAACGAAAGGTTCTATTTCTTCACTTCATTTAGCAAGGGTTTATGATTTATAAAATCACGGATATTTTGTAAAGTGGTCGTTGCAATATTTCCTAATGCTTCTTTGGTGAAAAAAGCCTGATGAGAGGTAACGATTACATTATTGAATGATAGTAAGCGCGCCAGTACATCGTCGTCGATGATACGGTCGGATTTATCTTCGTAGAAATATTCACCTTCTTCTTCATAAACATCCAATCCGGCAGAACCTACCTTCTTATTTTTTAAACCTTCTATAAGCGCATTGGTGTGGATGAGTTGTCCACGTCCGGTATTGATAATCATTACTCCGTCCTTCATCTTGCTGATAGAGTAATCGTTGATCAGATATTTGGTTTGTTCGGTAAGCGGACAATGTAGTGAAATAATATCCGAGCTATGATACAGTTCGTCCAATGAAGTATATACTACTTGGTTTTCACGGGCGAAGTTATAATCCGGATAGAGATCATATGCCAATATATTCATTCCGAATCCGCGTAGGATATGAATCAGTATTTTAGCTATTTTTCCCGTGCCGATGATGCCGGCAGTTTTTCCATGCATGTCAAAACCCATAAGTCCGTGCAGGGAGAAGTTTCCGTCGCGGGTACGCCAGGAAGCACGTGGTATTTTACGGTTGAGTGATAACATGAGTGCTACGGTATATTCTGCTACAGCATAGGGAGAGTAGGCAGGAACACGTAATACGGTTATTCCGTTGTCGGCCGCAGCATCGAGGTCCACATTGTTATATCCGGCACATCTTAGCGCCAGGAGTTTTACGCCATTGGCTGCCAGCGTGCAGATGACTTCTGCATCAGCTGTATCATTAACGAAGATACAGACGGCATCCACACCTTGGGTTAATAACACATTGTTCTTGTTCAGATGTCCTTTGAAATAACGTATTTCATATCCGAACTCTTTATTTTTTTCGTTGAATGAAGTTTCATCATAGGGCTTGGTACCAAAAAATGCGATTGTATATGCCATAATTTCTATGTTTATTATCCATAATAACACTGGAAAACCTCAATAAGTTCGTATCTGTTGTCTTGCTTTTAAAAGTTCTATTTTAACAGTGTGTTAAATACCTATTTAAGTCACTGTGAAAATGCATAGTTTATACTTCAAAAGTACTATACTTTGCGTCACTAAAGATGGATAGTTTGTCCGTATGTTAATATTGTTAATTGGGTTTTGATGCGTTTGTTACAAACGAAACTATTTCGTTTTTTCATCAAATACTTCTTATTAGTGAAATTAAATGCACAAAGATGCTTCTTGTGTGCAATATTATTGTACCTTTGCGCCCGAAATAACTTAAAAAAGATTTAAATGAGAAAATTATCTTTGATTAGCATTGTGTTGCTGATCGTTTCAATTCCAACTTTTGCGGGAGGTCTCCTGACAAATACTAATCAGCATGTTTTATTTTTAAGAATGTTGGCTCGTGATGCTTCAACGGATATTGATGCTGTATATTCCAATCCTGCCGGTCTGGCTTTTATGGAAGATGGATTTCATCTCTCTTTTAATGGTCAGAGTGCGTTTCAGACGAGAACAATAACTTCCACGTTTGCTCCATTTGCCGGGTTCGGTGGAAATGCTACTAAAGAATATAAGGGCGAAGCTTCTGCTCCGTTTGTCCCCAGTTTTTTTGCTGTATATAAAAAAGGTGACTGGGCATTCTCAGGAAGTTTTGCCGTGACAGGAGGTGGTGGTAAGGCTACCTTTAATGAAGGGCTTGGCTCTTTTGAGTCTCAGGTATCTGTCATTCCAATGGCGATGAAAGCAGCTGGAGCGAGCTTAGTAAGTGGAGGATTGCTTCCTGAAAATCCGTTTGCAAATACGAATAAGTATTCTGTAGATAGTTATATGCGTGGAAAGCAGATGATTTTTGGTCTTCAATTGGGAGCCACCTATAAAATAACAGATTATCTGTCTGTTTTTGGTGGACTACGTATGAATTATGTAAGTAATGGGTATGAAGGACATATTCGTGACATTCAGGCTAATATAGGCGATAAAATGGTGAATTTGAACCAGACGTTTACTGCCTATGCAGACCAGTTTAATAAACTGGCGGCAGCAGCGGAAGTTGCCGGACAACCTGAAGCGGCAAAAAAGTATGCAGCAGCTGCTGCAATGGCTAATAAGTATGCGACAAATACTCAAGATAAATATTTGGATTGCGACCAGACCGGTTGGGGAGTAACACCTATTATTGGTGCTGACTTTAAGATGAACAAATGGAATGTTGGTGTGAAATATGAGTTTAATACCAAACTGAATGTAGAGAATAAAACACGTGTGGATGATACTAAGTTATTTGCTCCGGGTGTAAACACTCCACATGATATTCCAAGTTTATTAACTGTTGGTGTGTCTTATGAAATTCTTCCTGTGCTTCGTGCTTCTGTAGGTTATCATCATTTCTTCGATACTCATGCTAAGATGGCCGATGCTACTAATCTAATTACTGGAGAAAGAACCGGGAAACAGCATTTCATAGATAAAGGTACTAATGAATATCTGGCTGGTATCGAATGGGATGTATGCAAATGGGCACAAATCAGTGCCGGTATGCAACGCACAAAATATGGTGTGGAAGATAGTTATCAAAGTGATATGAGCTTTGCTGTAAGTTCTTACTCTTTTGGTTTTGGTGCCGGTTTCAATATCGCTAAAAACCTGAAGTTGAATATAGCTTACTTCTGGACTGATTATGAAGATTATACAAAGAATTGGAGTGACTACAACGGGATTTCTGCTTTGGCAGGACAAGCCATTCCGGGAACAGATGTTTTCTCACGTACCAATAAAGTATTCGGTATCGGTCTTGACTATAAGTTCTAAATAACACGAACTAATTCTCTTATATATAAAAGGAGATTTCTCTGCTACTTCTATTGAGAAGGCGGTGAAATCTCCTTTTTCGTTTTTATAGAGATGAAATATTTTCTTTTTTAGAAAGAATACTGTACCAACAGATTCATACGGTTCGCATTGCGGGTATCATCATTAAAATCCGTGCGCCATCCTCGCAGATACTCGGCACCTACCTGTAGGTTGCTGGTTACATTCCAGAATAAATTAGCTACCAGATACTGTCCTTTACGATATGCTTCCGGATTTTCACTTGGATATCCATGTTCGGAGTAAAGTCTTGACAAACTATAAGTTCCTGATACAAACATATTCTTGCATAAATTATATTGTACTCCTGCATACCATCCGAGCATAGGAAGTGCTTGCATTTTGCCCTCTTTCTCCGGATTTGGAACAAGGTCTACATTCAGATTGCTAAGATCGTTGAGGAACTGCCCGATTCCCTTTCCATAATTAAACTGCCCGAATAGTTGCCATTTCGGAGTAACAGCAAATGTGGTGGATGCCTGCAATCCGAATCCGGTGGTGGAATAGGCTTTCTGATAAACATCACTTGAATAAGTCATACTGCGAAGAATAGCTGCCAGGCGGATGTGGCTGTTCTTATTCCAGTTGTATTGAGCAGAAGCTGCAAAGTCCGGCATACGTTGTGTGCTGATAGACAGTTTGTCGGTGGTTGTTCCGTCTACCGAAGGCATCTCGGCAGCAATACCGAATTTCCAGTTCTTCAATCCGCTGTACATATAACTTAACTGGGTGGTACGATAGAATGCAGAACCGTTAGGCCCGGCAAAGTCTATGGTAGGGGGAAGTGCTGCTAAGTCCATAAATGAACCATAGCTGTATCCTAATGTGAAGCCTAAGAATGAAGCGTATGCATTCTGGAGCTCAAATGTTTTTCCATTTCCCCGGAAGTTTCCTGCAGTATAGACAACAAAGTCTCCCAGATTCTTGGTATGTCCTACCAGTTTTAAGAATAGGGTAGAAGTGGTAGCATCCATCTGAAACTGATTTCTTGCATAATCCGTTCCTCTGTTGGGTATAAGTGCCGGATAGAAATCTACATCTTTAACGATACCTCCGAAGTCATATTCTGCCGTAGCGCGTACGTATCCTCCAATACCGAGGGCAAACTTTCCTTTTTGATCTGTCAGCAAGAAGCGGGGAGCTTTGGGTTCGTGAAAGCGTTTAAGTTGTGTCTCCTCCATGATTCGGATAATCTCATCTCCGGCTTTATCCCTTGAGACAAACATGATAGAGTTTGGCTCTTTATCTTCAATGATTACTTTTTTCTGGGCATTTGCGCAGAGTGGGAGTAGTCCCATTCCAAGTAGCAGCGCTACTGTTCTAAATGTTGTTTCCATTATAAGTTAAGTTTTAGGTGAATGTGCAAAGAACAACTAAAATTTGAAAAGGTTGAGACAGCTTTGCCAAAAAAGCGAAGATAAGCTGCACCCCGGCATAAAAAATGAACTCGTTCATTTTATTCTGCCCTCGGTTTGCATTATCTTTGGGAAAAATAGACAAATATTGCGGAAGTATTGCCATAGGTAAATCCTTTTAGAAACTTCATCTTTGCATTCAGTAATCATTTGAATAATAAAACCACAATGGATAAACTGACAAGTAAAATAGTAGGGATGGAATCAGAGTTGCGTCACTTTGCTCTCAAGCTGACTGCCGATCAGGATTCGGCTAATGATTTGGTGCAGGATTGTATGTTGAAAGCTCTGGATAATAAGGAGAAGTTTGTTCATGCGCAAAACTTTAAGGGTTGGATGTACACAATCATGCGTAATCTTTTTATTAATAATTATCGTCGGGTTACGCGTGAAATGTCTATGATGGATGATAGTTATAGCATTGGCCGTCAGAATTTGTTGGAGGTAGAAGATGGAGAACGTTTTGAATATGCTTATGATCTGAAGGAACTTCATAAAGTGATTAATGCGGTACCGGAATCTATGCGAAAACCTTTTCTCATGTACGTTGCCGGATTCAAATACAATGAGATCGCAGAGAAAATGGGGCTTCCGATTGGTACGATAAAAAGTCGTTTATTCTTTGTGCGTAAAAGGTTGCAGAGGGAATTGAAAGAATTTGGTAAATAGTGAGCAGTGATGAGTGATTAGTGATAAGTGATTAACAGGGAGTGATAAACGGTTAGTGATAAGTGAGGAGTGATTAGTGCCATGTGGATTCATGGCGCAGCCCACTAATCACTTATCACTCCTCACTAATCACTATTTTTCTTGCCTATTTCCAAAAGATGCCGTATCTTTGCTGCCCGAATTAAAAAACGTATGATGCCGTGAATAGCGGTCGTGTATTCTAGAACACCACGTAAAAAACAGGAGTATGAAAGAAAAAGTATCCATTCCCTTCATGTTGCTTGGCATATTGTTTAATGTATGCCTTATTGCAGCCAATCTTCTTGAAACCAAAGTGATTCAGGTAGGTAGTATTACCGTTACTGCCGGATTGCTTGTATTTCCTATTTCCTATATAATCAACGACTGTATTGCCGAAGTATGGGGATTCAAAAAAGCCCGTCTCATTATCTGGAGTGGTTTCGCCATGAACTTCTTTGTTGTAGCATTGGGCTTGATTGCCGTAGCTATTCCTGCTGCTCCTTTTTGGGAGGGGGAAGAGCATTTTGATTTTGTGTTTGGTATGGCACCACGTATTGTTTTTGCCAGTTTGATGGCATTTCTGGTGGGTTCATTCCTTAATGCTTATGTGATGAGTAAGATGAAAGTTGCCAGCGGTGGAAAGAACTTCTCCGCGCGTGCTATTATTTCTACGGTTGTCGGAGAAACGGCGGACTCTTTTATCTTCTTTCCTGTTGCTTTTGGTGGTATTATTGCTTGGCCGGAACTGTTGGTGATGATGGGAATCCAAATTGTGCTGAAATCTATGTACGAGGTTATTATACTTCCTGTGACAATTCGGGTTGTAAATGCTATCAAGAAGATAGACGGCAGCGATGTCTACGATAAAGATATTTCCTATAATGTACTTAAAATAAAAGACGTTTAATAAGTGATAAGTGAGTAGTGATAAGTGATTAGTGCCATGCGGATCATAGCGCAGCTTACTAATCACTTATCACTAATCGCTTATCACTACTCAAAAGTCATAATTTATGATTAATAAAAATACTGCCTTAGTCGTGTTCAGCGGTGGGCAAGATTCAACGACCTGCCTGTTTTGGGCAAAGCGTGAATTTAAGAAAGTGGTTGCCCTGAGTTTTCTTTATGGGCAGAAACATAAGAAAGAGGTAGAACTGGCACGTGAGATAGCCCGTAATGCCGGTGTGGAATTTGAAGCAATGGATGTTTCCTTTATAGGACAATTGGGGCACAATTCATTGACGGATACAACGATGGAGATGGATCAGGATAAGCCTGCCGATAGTTTTCCGAATACGTTTGTACCGGGGCGTAACTTGTTTTTTCTTAGTATTGCCGCCGTATATGCGCGTGAAAGAGGTATCAACCATATTGTGACCGGTGTGTCGCAAACCGATTTCAGTGGCTATCCCGATTGCCGGGATGCTTTTATTAAGTCTCTCAATGTAACATTGAATCTGGCAATGGATGAGCAGTTCGTTTTGCATACTCCGCTGATGTGGATTGATAAAGCACAGACCTGGGCATTAGCTGACGAATTAGGGGTGCTTGACATCATCCGTAATGATACATTGACTTGCTATAACGGTATACAGGGTGATGGCTGTGGGCATTGTCCGGCATGTAAATTGCGTCGGCAGGGATTGGAAGAGTATCTCACCAGAGAGTAACATATATAATCATCGCTTGCCGTACTTCCTCGTGCGGGAAGCACAACTTTTCATTTTATGACTGAATTAAAAGATCAACTCTCCCTTTTGGGGAGAAAAACAGAGTACAAACAAGATTATGCTCCCGAAGTATTGGAAGCTTTTGATAATAAGCATCCCGAAAATGATTACTGGGTGCGTTTTAACTGTCCTGAGTTTACCAGCCTTTGTCCCATTACCGGACAGCCGGATTTTGCTGAGATACGTATCAGCTATCTTCCGGATGTGAAGATGGTGGAAAGCAAGAGCCTGAAACTTTATCTCTTCAGTTTCCGTAGCCATGGCGCTTTCCATGAAGATTGTGTGAATATCATTATGAAAGATCTTATCCGCCTGATGGATCCGAAATATATTGAAGTGACCGGCATCTTTACTCCGCGTGGAGGTATTTCCATCTATCCGTATGCTAACTATGGCCGTCCGGGAACGAAATATGAGCAAATGGCGGAACACCGATTGATGAATCACGAATAAAAGAGTTGTTATGCTGTACTTTTCTAAAGTAAGGAATTGTGCCAAAAGCTTTTGAAATCGAAGAATTATTTTCATTTTGCTCTTTTATTGGCTGATTCTATAACATGTGCTTTGAGATAAATACTCCTTTTAGAGGACGAATTGCATAAATGTTTGTAATAATATGCGGTCCGTGTTGTATATTTCTGCTCTATCTGCATAGATATGTACTATATCCCGGTATGTAAACCCATTTATCCCGGTAAGATAAGTCCGGTTTCTCTACGAGGAACGGTCCAAGTCTCGTAGAGAAACGCTCCGAGACTCTACGAGGAAAAAATATTTCTTCGGAAATATCCTTTTTTCAGGCTAACTGCTACTGATATTTGATCTGTCTTCAGGTAGAAAAAAGAATTATATCTGCCGGTTTTGATAATATATTGTATGGCAAATGTGAAAGAAAGAAGGAAAATGTTGCCTGATGGACAATAATCCGTGTTATCTGAAAAAATGAATATGAAAATGAAGGCGATTTTTATGACTGGTGTTCCAGGTCGGTCCAAACAAGAGGAGTCTGTGGCGTCAGGAATATCACTTTGTCAAATAGTAAATTGAAAAGAAATCCAAGGCAGGCTCCCCGAAGCAATTATTCATGATGATAGGGTCCTCCATTCAATATTGTCATTGCCCGATATATCTGCTCTACAAAGATAAGGCGTATCATCTGATGAGAGAAGGTCATTTTCGACATTGAAATCTTCTCCTGTGCGGCATCATATACCCGCTGCGAGAAACCGTAAGGACCTCCGATGACGAACACCAGCCGTTTGTTCACCGTATTCATCTTCCGTTTCATGTATTCGGCAAATTCGAGAGAACGCATTTCTTTGCCATGTTCATCAAGTAGCACCACCACGTCTCCCGGTTGTAAGGCTTTGCATATAAGTTCTCCTTCTTTCTCTTTCTGTTGTTCCATCGAGAGGCTTTTGGTATTTTTAAGCTCAGGAATGACTTCCATATCGAAAGATATGAAGCGTTTGGTACGTTGGATATAGTCGTTGATAGCAGTAATATAATGTTGTTCTACCGTTCGTCCTACGACGAGCAAAGTCGTTTTCATGCTGATACAGTTCTGATTATCGCACAAAAATAGGTATTTTTTATTGTTTTCTGCAATAAATGCTTACCTTTGCGTATCATTAGATACCAGATTTAGTTGAAAACTGATATCTGAAAAGCTTGTGGTTATGAAAAAACGAGTACTTTTATGGATTGCCGGATTGCTCTTTTCCGCGTCTACGCTTTTGGCACAAGATGTACCGGTGGGTGTAGTTCTGGCATTTAAAAAAGGAAGCTCTCAGGAGCTGAACAAATTCCTGGGTGATAAGGTAGACCTCATCATTCAGAACCGCTCGACGAATGCTGACAAGCAAGCAGCAGAAAGTACCATGAATACTTTTTTTACCGAAAATAAGGTCAGTACTTTTAATGTAAATCATCAGGGGAAGCGTGACGAATCGAGTTTTGTCATTGGTACCCTGACAACTGCTAATGGAAACTTTCGGGTGAATTGTTTCTTCAAAAGAGTACAGAACAAATATTTAATTCATCAAATAAGAATTGACAAAACCAATGAATAAGGAAAAAGAACTTATAGACAAGTTGATTGACCTTGCCTTTTCTGAAGATATAGGTGATGGTGACCATACCACCCTTTCATGTATCCCTGCTACAGCAATGGGAAAATCAAAACTCCTCATTAAAGAAACCGGTGTATTAGCCGGCGTTGAAGTTGCTAAAGAGATATTTCATCGTTTCGACCACACTATGAAGGTGGAAGTGTTTATCAATGACGGTACTGAAGTAAAACCTGGTGATGTGGTAATGATAGTAGAAGGAAAAGTACAATCGTTATTGCAAACAGAGCGCCTGATGCTGAACGTAATGCAACGTATGAGCGGTATTGCTACTATGACCCGTAAATACGCTCAAAAGCTGGTAGGTACGAATACCCATGTGCTTGATACCCGCAAAACAACACCGGGCATGCGTATTCTTGAAAAGATGGCTGTGAAGATTGGCGGTGGGGTGAATCATCGCATAGGACTGTTTGATATGATCCTCCTGAAAGATAATCATGTGGATTTTGCAGGTGGCATTGATAAGGCTATCACTCGTGCAAAGGAGTATTGCAAGGAGAAAGGCAAAGATCTGAAAATAGAAATTGAAGTGCGTAACTTCGACGAATTGCAACAAGTGCTTGATTTGGGTGGAGTAGATCGCATCATGTTTGATAATTTCACTCCTGAGATGACAAAGAAAGCTGTTGAGATGGTGGCCGGTAAATATGAGACGGAATCATCCGGCGGTATCACTTTCGATACATTGCGCGATTATGCCGAATGTGGAGTGGACTTTATCTCTGTGGGTGCTTTGACGCACTCGGTGAAAGGACTTGATATGAGTTTTAAGGCCTGTTGACAACTGATTTATTCTGATAAAATAAAATAGACTTAACCTCCTGTATGCTCAATCTATTGTAGTATGCAGGAGGTTGTTTATTATAGGTAAGTAATCGTTCAAAATTATATGATACTCTTATTGAAACGCAGAAACTTACAGATTCACGCAAAGCATATCATCGCTCAAGTATAGCGCAGCCATTTAATCTGCGAAAATCTGCGATCATTTGCGTTTCAATAAAATGTTGTCATAGTATGAACTAAATTTGAAGTACTACTTAAAGTCTATTGTTTTTTTGTCTTTAACTTCTTTTAAATATTATCATTGCAGCATTTCTCAGAATGCTGCGTCTAACTAACAAACGACGCAGAGAGGCGTCCGTAAAAAAGCACTGACATTGGAAAACGAGATAGAACTGATAAAGGGCTGCCGGGCAGGGAAAGATTCCGCTCGAAAGGAGCTTTACACCCTCTATTCTAAGCAGATGCTGGCGGTATGTTACCGTTATACGGGCGATATGGATGCGGCCCATGATGTGTTACACGACGGTTTTATCAAGATATTCACCAATTTCTCGTTTCGTGGAGAGGCGTCACTGTCCACATGGATCACGAGGGTGATGGTAACTCAGGCACTTGATTATCTCCGACGGCAAAAACGCATCACACAGGTGATGGTTCATGAAGAACAACTGGCCGATATCCCCGATATATCCTCTGATAGAGGAAGCAGTATCTCCGAAGAACAACTGATGGCGTTTGTGGCTGAACTACCCGATGGATGCCGAACCGTATTTAACCTCTATGTGTTTGAGGAGAAGTCGCACAAAGAAATAGCAGGCATGCTTCATATAAAAGAGCATTCGTCTACTTCGCAACTTCACCGGGCCAAGTATTTGTTAGCAAAAAGGATTAAAGAATATAGAAACCATGAAGAGAGAAAATGATGAAATAACCGATCTGTTCCGTTCGCGTCTTGGGCATGCCGAGATGAAGGTAAGGGATGGCTTTTGGGAAGAGTTGAGCCGTGATGTGGCAGTTAGTAGCCATCAGCGCCGTCGTGTGCTATTCTTCCGGATAGCTGCGGCAGCCTCTGTCTTATTAGTGTTGGCAGCGTCTTCGGCAGCTTTCTGGTTTTTCTCACCGAAAGAAGAAATAGAAGAGGCATTTACGCAATTAGCA
This sequence comes from Bacteroides sp. HPS0048, assembly GCF_964240755.1. Classification (NCBI taxonomy): domain Bacteria; kingdom Pseudomonadati; phylum Bacteroidota; class Bacteroidia; order Bacteroidales; family Bacteroidaceae; genus Bacteroides; species Bacteroides sp. HPS0048. The sequence goes on from NZ_CAXSVC010000002.1 coordinate 269,251, forward strand.
GTTTCCGGTGTAGGAAATCTGGATGGCGACCGGGTGAATCAATCGTTCTCACCTGCCCATACCGAACCGATATTGCAGAAACCGGCTCCCGGTCGGTATGCTATGTTGGCTCAGTCCGAAGGAGAAGAGGATGATTCGATATCAGTAACTGTATCTTTGTCATTCAGCTTTTCATCAACCACCTCAAGTCATCATGGGTATGGAAGAGAGACGGAGAATTCCGGAGATAATATTTGGAAGGCAGGAGTAAACAATGAGCCTGCTACTACTGTTACAGAAGAACAACCAGTGAAGCCGGTGTTGGCAGAGGTAAAGAAACCACGTACCTGGGCTGTGAAAGCTGCTGTTGGTATGGCTCTTCCGGCAGAAAACGGGAAATATAAGATGCCTGTAATGGCAGGTGTCACGGTAGAGAAGATGTTGAACAAGTATCTGGGAGTAGAATCCGGGCTGACTTATTCAAGTCTTCGTTCAGAGAATCAGAATCTTCATTATCTGGGTGTTCCGGTGAAAGTGAATGTGCATCTGGCGGAAACAAAGAAGTTAGATTTGTATGCTTCTATAGGAGGAATAGTTGAAAAATGTATAGCAGGTGCGCCGAATAATGATTTTAAGAATGAGCCTGTACAGTTGGCTGTAATAGCCGGAGTAGGGGTTAACTATAAAGTAAATGACCGGATAGCACTTTTTGCAGAGCCGGGAGTATCGCATCATTTCAAGACGGATTCAAAACTTGAAACGATACGTACAAAGCGTCCCACGAATTTTAACCTTATGTGCGGAATTCGCATGACTTATTAACCATTAAAAGAACGAACGTTATGAAAAAGACATGGATACTGCTGCTCACCGTTTTTGCGGTTCTCGCACTGACCGGATGCAGTAAAGAGACCCTGGACTATAATAATCCGGATGTTGATCTTTTTGTGAAGCAACTCAAAGCCGGAACCTATAATACAAAAAATGACAAAGGGATTGTTGAAGTCCCTCATTTTACCGAAAATGACATTCCCGAATTGCTGAATTATGCCGAGGATATGAGTGTGATCCCCTCATTTCCTTCCGTATATAACAGTAATAGTGGCAAGATACGTTTGGGCGAATGTATTTTATGGACAGTAGAAAGTATTCGTCTGGGCTTTCCGGCTTCAATGGGGTGCCATATGGTAGAAGTGAATGCCGAAAATTACGAAGCAATCTATTTCTTGTCCGATGAAGAACTGCTGGATGCTGCAGTCCGTTACCGTCGCTGGTGGGAAAACAGACAGTATCCGCGAACGGCATGGACCATTGATCCTTGCTACGATGAGCCGCTCTGTGGTAGCGGTTACCGCTGGTGGTAGGGTAGACTAAACAACTGAACATGGCTAAACGTTTTAATCTATTGCTGCTGATTTTTTCAGTGGCCGGGACAGTACATGCCCGATGGACAAAGAAGGATGTACTACTAACTTATTAAAATGATTAATGCATTAGAGAATGACGAAGCGCTTTATATTATTTATATTAATCAGTCTGACTGCCTCAGTAGTCTGTTCGCAAGAATGGACCACACAGGATTCTATTAAATTGAATCAAATCCTGCAAGGTAACGAAGAGATTAAACTGAACCCGGAGGCTGTGAAACAGATTGACTTCGGTTCTGACGTTATGGGCACTCCTCTCATGTCTACGGAAAAGAGTTGGATGTTGCCGGATGCGACGCTTCCGTCTGTATTGCCTAATACGTTGCCACTGAATAAAAGACAGATGCTTACCCTGCATCCTTATAAGCCGAATACACCTTATGATTGGGATCCGGTATATCAAAAAAAGATAAAAGTAGGGCAGGATACCTGGCGGGGCGATCCCTTTTATAGGATAAAGACGCTGAGATCCTATACTAACATGGAAAAAGTTCCTCAAAAGCCGAAAAGAACAGGAGGGGTACCATCCGATATTGAAGCTGTGAACCTGCGATATAATCCTTTGATGGGGCAGGCAAATGGTGCAATGGCGGGTGTGGGCATTGGTGGCCTTGATTTTATGTCTATCTTTACAAAAGATTTTTGGGATGTGAAAGGGCGTGAACGACGCGGCCGTACGTTAGAGGTATTGAAAGCCTATGGGGATTCGACTACCAGGCTTATTCCGATGCCTATATTGCAGCCCATCGCTCATTGAACTATCTGAAAGCCCGATTTGTTTAGTAAATAGTTAAGGAGTATTCAGTATTCAAATAATTTAGTTGAAACACAGATTAACGCAAATTTTCGCAAAGAATTGATTCAATTATTGCGTTGCTTTATAGTTTGCGAAAATTTGCGTTAATTCTGCGTTTAATAAAAGACGTATTAGGTATACAAAATAAAATCAAAACAAATTCAGTTTATGAATAGAATTTCTACTCTATTGGGTATTCGTTACCCTATCATTCAGGGTGGCATGGTGTGGTGCAGCGGTTGGCGTCTGGCATCGGCAGTAAGTAATTCAGGTGGATTGGGACTTATTGGCGCCGGGTCTATGCATCCGGAGGTTCTTCGCCAGCACATCCGTAAATGTAAGGCAGCTACCGATTTTCCTTTTGGAGTAAATATCCCTTTGATGTATCCTCAAATTGAGGAGATAATGAATATTGTGGTCGAAGAAGGAGTGAAAATCGTATTCACCTCTGCCGGTAATCCTAAAACGTGGACAGGTTGGTTAAAAGAACGTGGAATAACTGTCGTTCATGTAGTGTCTTCATCTAAATTTGCTGTAAAGTGTGAAGAAGCCGGAGTAGATGCTGTTGTTGCTGAAGGTTTTGAGGCAGGCGGACACAACGGGCGTGAAGAGACAACTACATTCTGTCTTATTCCGGCAGCACGTCGTGCTACGGCTCTCCCTTTGATTGCTGCCGGTGGTATTGCTACGAGCGAAGGTATTCAGGCTGCTATGGTGCTGGGGGCCGAAGGTGTACAAATAGGTACCCGTTTTGCACTGACTTATGAAAGTTCTGCCAGTGATGTTTTCAAAGAATACTGTTTGCGGCTGAATGAAGGTGATACGAAATTATTACTTAAAAAATTAGCTCCCACCCGTTTGGTTACGAATCATTTTCGTGATGCAGTAGAAGAAGCTGAGGCGCGTGGTGCTTCGGCAGATGAACTGCGTGAACTATTGGGAAGAGGGCGTGCGAAGAAAGGTATTTTTGAAGGTGATCTTGAAGAAGGAGAACTGGAAATAGGACAAGTAGCTGCTTTGTTTCGTCAGCAACAATCGGTGGCAGAAGTTATGAAGGAACTGACTAAAGAGTTGAAAATTGAAAGTTGAAAATTGAAAGTTAGGCTGCGCTGTAGCTGTTGTTATTGCGCAGCCTAACTTTTAATTTTTTAATAAATAAGACTTTTAACTGTCAATTGTCAACTGTCAATTGTCAACTAAATAATTCCAAAAACATCCGCTATAGCCTTATACACTATTTTTCCTTCTACGATATTAAGGCCGAGTGCTAATGCGGGATCGTCTTTACAGGCTTGTTTCCATCCTTTTCCGGCAAGAGCTTTTACATACGGTAGTGTTGCATTTGTCAATGCTAAGGTAGAGGTATATGGTACAGCTCCCGGAATGTTGGCTACGGCGTAGTGTACGATACCATCTACTATATAGGTTGGGTCACTATGTGTGGTGGGATGTGAAGTCTCGAAACATCCTCCCTGGTCAATGGCTACATCTACTAATACCGTACCCGGTTGCATCATTTTCAGCATATCACGTGTAATGATGTGGGGAGCTTTATCTCCCGGAATAAGTACGGAACCTATCACGAGATCTACCGTCGGCAATTCCATTTTTAATCGTAGTTCCGAAGCATAGAGTGTTTTTACGTTTTTGGGTAATGTTTCGCTTAAATAACGTAAGCGGGCCAGGTTGATATCAGCTATTGTTACGTCTGCTCCCATGCCTGCTGCCATTTGTGCTGCATTACTTCCCACGATACCGCCACCAAGAATCAGTACTTTGGCCGGTTTTACGCCAGGTACACCGCCCAACAAGATCCCTTTACCACCTTGCGGACGTTCCAGAAAACGGGCCCCCTCCTGGGTTGCCATTCGTCCGGCAACTTCACTCATCGGTATTAACAGGGGTAACGAGTGGTCTGCCTTTTCTACTGTTTCATACGCCAGGCATACAGAACCATTCTCCATCATTGCCAGTGTCAACTCTTTATCGGAGGCGAAGTGGAAGTAAGTGAACAGCAATTGTCCCTTTTTAATAAGCTTGTATTCAGGAGCTATCGGCTCCTTCACTTTCACAATCATTTCGGCAATGGCATAAACTTCTTCCATTGTCGGCAGAATCTGTGCACCCACGGCTGTGTATGCCTCGTCCGGAAAGCCGCTGTTGATACCTGCTGTATGCTGTATATATACAGTATGCCCGCATTTCACAACTTCAGCAACTCCGGAGGGTGTCATACCCACACGATTCTCATTGTTCTTGATCTCCTTTGGTACTCCGATAATCATAATGTTACTGTATTAAGGATTAAATATAGGCGAATGTACAGAAAAGATCCTTATGTTATTACTCGTAACCGGATGTTTAACAGCATATTGTCAAAAATAAGCAGCCTCTGACTATTTCTGTTTATAATAGGTCGATCTTACTGTTTTTTGAATTAATTCTGCCGGTGGGTTTTAATATTTACCCGGAATGACGTACATTTGTGATTCTAAATAGATAAGTACTGTATCTTAATTAAATGATCGTATCATTGAAACGCAGATTATCGCAAATTTACGCAAAGAATATCGTCCCTTAAGTGCAGCAAGCCATCTAATCTGCGATCATTTGCGTTTCAGTAAAACATTGGTATAGTATGAATTTAATTTGAAGTACCACTTAATGAACTATATGAAACTATATATTGCAGCTTTGTTGCTAACCTGTAGTGTGCAGGCTTTTTCGCAGGAAAAGCCACAGGTATCTTTTGTCCCGCCATTTGATTTTCCGCTGACTTTGAGTGGTAATTTCGGAGAGATACGTGCCAATCACTTTCACGGTGGGCTCGATTTTAAAACCGGAGGTGTTATAGGGAAGCCGGTTCGGGCGTTGGCAGATGGGTTTATTTCACGTATTCGTGTCACTCATGGATCGGGTTACGTACTTGATGTCTGTTATGATAATGGCTATTCTACTATCAATCGTCATCTCAGCGGATTTACAGGGGCTATTGCAAAGCGGGTAGAAGATTTGCAATATAAAGAGGAGAATTATGAAGTGGAGATTGTTCCCGAACCGGGTGAATACCCTGTCAAAGCAGGACAGCAGATTGCGTGGAGTGGTAATACAGGCTATTCTTTTGGGCCGCACTTGCACCTGGATGTCTTTGAAACGGCTACGGGTGATTATGTAGATCCGATGCCTTTTTTCCTTAAAAAGATCAAAGATACGACTGCACCGAAAGTGGAGGGTATTATGTTGTTTCCTCAACCGGGCAAAGGGGTAGTGGAAGGAAGTCCGGAACATCGTACATTCTTACCTAATGTGGCACATCCTGTTGAAGCCTGGGGAGTGATTGGCACCGGTATCAAAGCATACGACTATATGGATGGAGTACACAATCGTTACGGAGTACATACGGTTGTCCTTACCGTAGATGGGGAAGAGGTGTTTCGCAGCACTGTGGATCGTTTTTCTCAGGAAGAGAACCGGATGATAAATTCCTGGACATGCGGACAATACATGAAGTCGTTTATTGATCCGGGAAATACCCTTCGTTTGCTGAAGGCCTCTAATGGTAATCGCGGTTTGGTGACTATTAATGAAGAAAGAGACTATCAGTTTTTGTATACGCTGACGGATGCGTTTGGTAATACTTCACGATGTCGTTTTACGGTGCGTGGAAAAAAACAGCCGATAGAGCCGTTACAACACCGTGAGAAATATTTCTTTGTCTGGGATAAAACCAATTTTCTGCAAGAACCGGGGTTAACGTTGGTTGTACCCAAAGGAATGCTTTATGATGATGTTGCTTTGAATTATCAGGTAAAAGCCGATAGTGGTGCCATTGCTTTCACCTATCAGTTGCACGATAAACCTGTTTCATTGCATAACAGTTGTGAATTGCGCATTGGCTTGCGGCGTAAACCAATAGAGGATACTACGAAGTATTATGTGGCACGTGTAACTCCCAAAGGTTTGTATGGTGCAGGCGGTAAGTATGAAGACGGGTTTATGAAAACGCGCATTCGTGAGTTAGGCACTTATACGGTTGCAATAGATACAGTCCCTCCTGTGATTACTCCGGTCAATCCTAAAAATTGGGCACGTACGGGAGAAATAGTGTATACCATCAAAGATAAGTCTACCGGAATCCGTTCTTATCGCGGAACCATTGACGGGAAGTATGCGTTATTTGGCAGGCCCAATATGATTCGTTCACAGTACGTATACAAGCTTGATCCGAAGCGTGTGAAGAAAGGCGGTAAACATACAGTAGAGATGGTCGCCACGGACGACTGTGGCAATGAAACGGTGGTGCGTAACACTTTCGTATGGTAAATAATCACATAATTAAGTAATATAACAACAATGAACAAGAAACTGATCCTTTGTGCTGCCTTTCTTGTGGCGGCTGTGGCGAATGCTTTCGCTTGTACCAATCTCATTGTCGGTAAGAATGCTTCTGCTGATGGTTCAACCATCGTTTCCTATTCTGCCGATTCATACGGGCTCTTCGGAGAATTATACCACTATCCGGCTGCTACCTATAAGAAGGGAACTTTGCTCGATGTCTATGAGTGGGATACCGGTAAATATCTCGGAAAGATTGAACAGGCACGCCAGACCTACAATGTCATTGGTAATATGAATGAGTTTCAGGTGACTATCGGTGAAACAACTTTCGGCGGACGTCCCGAACTGGCCGATTCTACCGGTATCATCGATTATGGAAGCCTGATTTATATCGGTTTGCAACGTTCGCGTACGGCGCGTGAGGCTATCAAGATTATGACAGATCTCGTGCAGGAGTATGGGTATTATAGTAGCGGAGAGTCTTTCACTATTGCCGATCCTAATGAAATATGGATCATGGAACTGATAGGTAAAGGCCCCGGAATCCGTGGAGCTGTATGGGTAGCTGTCCGCGTGCCCGATGATTGTATTTCGGCACATGCCAATCAGTCGCGTATCCATCAGTTTGATATGAATGATAAAGAGAATTGTCTCTATTCGCCGGATGTGATTTCTTTTGCCCGCGAGAAAGGATACTTCAGCGGTGTGAATAAAGATTTTAGTTTTGCCGATGCCTATGCTCCGCTTGATTTTGGTGCACGCCGTTTTTGTGAGGCCCGTGTGTGGAGTTACTTCAATATGTTCACAGATCAGGGCAAGGCATTCCTTCCCTATATACAGGGTGAGACGAATGATCCCATGCCATTGTTTATAAAACCGAATCGTAAAATCTCCGTGCAGGATGTGCAGAATGCAATGCGTGATCATTATGAGGGAACTCCGCTCGATATTAGCAATGATTTTGGTGCCGGCCCTTATAAAACCCCTTATCGTCTCTCTCCGTTGAATTTCAAGGTAGATGGTCAGGAATATTTCAATGAGCGTCCTATTTCTACCCAACAGAGTGGTTTTGTATTTGTGGCACAGATGCGTGCCAGTATGCCCGATGCAGTGGGTGGAGTGCTCTGGTTTGGTACGGATGATGCGAATATGACAGTTTTCACTCCGGTATATTGCTGTACGGATAAAGTTCCAGTATGTTATACCCGCGTAGGTGGAGCCGATTATATTACTTTCTCCTGGGATTCTTCTTTCTGGATTTTCAATTGGGTATCCAATATGGTATATCCCCGCTATGACCTTATGATTGGTGATATCCGTGCTACACAGCACGAATTGGAAGGTACCTTCCATGAGGCACAGGCCGGTATTGAGAGTATGGCTACCCGTCTTTATCAGAAAAATCCGGATGAAGCAAAAGCTTTTTTGACCAATTATACCAATATGACGGCACAAAGCACTTTTGACACCTGGAAACGGTTGGGCGAGTTCATTATCGTGAAATATGCTGACGGAGTGATTCGTAAAATGAAAGATGGTAAATTTGAGCGCAACTCTATTGGTCAGCCGGCAGGTGTTATCCGTCCGGGTTATCCGAAAGAATTCCTTGAAGAATACGTAAAACAGACGGGTGAACGCTATAAAGTTTTTTGAGTTTTTAAGTTCTTAAGTTTTTGAGTTTGTTAGTTTCCGAAGAACTCAAATCATCTATACCTTATGGAGTTTGTCTCTATAGAGAAGACTGATCCAAAAACTAACAAACTTAAAAACTGACAAACTTAAAAACTTAAATTAGGAATTCTTATTTTATTCTTTTACATTTGTGACTCTGAGAAAAGATTAATCAAACATTAACCAATAAATAACAATCTAAATGGAGAATCAGGAACTCATCAAGCAGGTAACTGAGAAAGCCGAAAAATGGCTAACCCCGGCCTATGATGCCGAAACTCAGGCTGAAGTGAAACGTATGTTGGCAAACGAAGATAAAACTGAGTTGATAGAAGCATTCTATAAAGACCTTGAATTTGGTACAGGCGGTTTACGCGGTATCATGGGTGTTGGTAGCAACCGTATGAATACCTATACAGTGGGTGCTGCTACGCAGGGACTTTCCAACTATCTGAAGAAGAATTTCAAAGATCTCCCTCAGATTTCTGTAGTGGTAGGATATGATTGCCGTAACAACAGTGATCTTTTTGCCCGTATCTCTGCTGATATATTCTCTGGTAATGGTATTAAAGTGTATTTGTTTGAGGATATGCGCCCTACACCGGAAATGTCATTTGCCATTCGTCATCTTGGTTGTCAGAGTGGTATCATCCTGACAGCTTCTCACAACCCGAAAGAATACAACGGTTATAAGGCGTACTGGGACGATGGTGCACAAGTATTGGCTCCGCATGACAAAGGGATTATTGACGAAGTAAACAAGGTAACTTCGGCTGCCGATATTAATTTTAAGGGTAATCCTGATTTGATTCAGATTGTTGGTGAAGACATCGACAAACCTTATTTGGATATGGTAAAGACTATCTCTATCGATCCGGAGGCTATTGCTCACCAGAAAGATATGAAGATTGTCTATACACCGATTCATGGTACGGGTATGAAACTTATTCCGCGTGCATTGAAGATGTGGGGATTTGAGAATGTATATACCGTTCCCGAACAGATGATTAAGGATGGTAACTTCCCGACTGTAGTTTCTCCGAATCCGGAAAATGCTGAAGCATTGACTATGGCTGTGAATCTGGCTAAAGAGATAGATGCCGACTTGGTGATGGCAAGTGATCCTGATGCCGACCGTGTAGGTATTGCCTGCAAAGACGATAAGGGCGAGTGGGTGCTTATCAATGGTAACCAGACTTGTCTGATGTATCTGTATTACATCATCACTCAGTACAAGAAGTTAGGCAAGATGACCGGCAAGGAGTTCGTTGTGAAGACCATCGTAACTACTGAACTTATCAAGAAGATTGCTGAAAAGAATAATATTGAAATGCTCGATTGCTACACCGGTTTCAAATGGATTGCCCGTGAAATTCGTCTGCGTGAGGGTGAAAAAGTATATATCGGTGGTGGAGAAGAAAGCTATGGTTTCCTTGCCGAAGATTTCGTTCGCGATAAAGATGCTGTTTCTGCTTGTTGTCTTATCTCTGAAATAGCTGCATGGGCAAAAGATAACGGTAAGTCATTATATGAAATGCTGTTGGATATCTACGTAGAATACGGATTCTCCAAAGAAAAGGGTATCAGCGTAGTGAAGCCGGGTAAGAGTGGTGCCGAAGAGATCAAACAGATGATGGTAGACTTCCGCAACAATCCTCCACGCGAATTAGCTGGTTCTAAAGTAATTCTTTGGAAGGACTTCCAGACTTTGAAGCAGATTGATGCTGACGGTCGTGTGACGAAGATTGATATGCCGGATAAATCAAATGTTCTTCAGTATTTCACAGAAGATGGTGATAAGGTTTCTATCCGTCCGTCGGGAACAGAACCTAAGATTAAGTTCTATATCGAGGTGAAGGGTGAGATGGGCTGTCGTAACTGCTTTGCCAGTGCCGATGCTGCCGCTGACGAGAAGATCGAAGCTGTAATGAAATCATTAGGTATTTAGTGGTGCTTCCCGTACGGGGGAGATACGCCGAGCGATAATAAAAAAGCGGCTGGTTTGTGATGAACCAGCCGCTTTTTTATTACTTCATGCCTTTCAAAGACAAATATTTATTGGTATCTGTTTTCAATGTGCCAGTATGGTAGAATTATGTTTGAGAGGAGAAGAGTTTAAATTAGATCATTACTTAGATATAAAGTAGAAAAATCTTAGATAAATGCTGATATGGTGGTAGTGCTTGAAATTTTGAATTGGAAAAGTGTTTCAATAAACGTTCGTTTAATGACACATGTTTTTTTTAAAGATTTCAAACAGATAACGATTATAGAATAATAGGTTAAACCACCAATTTTATCAATCTGATAATATATTGAATATAAGAAATTTACATCTCTATTTTTCAATACCCTCAAAAATAATCATAAGAATATTTTGGCATTTCAGATATACGTTTTAACTTTGTGTCATTAAACGAACGTTTATTGAAACACTATTTCTATTTAAATGATTCGTTTACAATATTTTAAGTAATATTGTTATTTCATGTACCTCCTTCTGCGATAGTGGAGTGTTTTGAAATGATATGAATGCATTAAGATCTTCATCAATATTCGCATTACATAATTTAGCCGGGAGGTATTTCACTCTTCTGGTGTCCCCAAAGAATATCCTTTTGTGAACGATAAAACAACTATTTGCTGGTACGCTCTGCGTGTCACTTACGGCCGTGAGCTTACCTTGAAATCATATCTTGATAGCGAGGGTATCGAAAACTTTATCCCTATGCGTTATGAATTTATTTTGAAAAACGAGCGCCGCGTACGTAAATTAGTTCCTGCAGTTCATAATCTTATATTTGTTTATTCTTCCCGTAACCGTATTGATGCTATGAAGGAGTTGCACGGTACAACGTTGCCTATTCGTTATATTATGAATCGTGAGTGTCATCGTCCCATTATCATTCCAGACTCTCAGATGCGCAGTTTTATTGCTATTTCAGGGAATCACGATCAAGCTTTACTCTATCTCGATCCTTCTGAGCCGGCACTCCGTAAGGGAACCCGTGTACGTATCATCGGTGGCGTTTTTGCCGGTGTTGAAGGCGAATTTGTTCGTGTGAGGAATGACCGTCGCGTCGTTGTATCCATTGATGGAGTGATGGCTGTTGCCACTACTTTCATTCATCCTTCCCTTGTTGAACCTATTATTGAAAAATAATCATTGATATATGAATTCATTAGAATCTGAAGTTTCCGCCTTGTCTACCTTGGCGGACAAGTTGCTTTATCTCGGTATAGACGATACTCCTATTTACAGCGATGATTTTATTCGCTTGAATCACGAGGTTTTTCAAAAAGCCAATGCCTTATATCACCAGCGCGGTAGTACCTTTGAAGAGGAAGCTTCGCTGTGTCTAGCGCTCTTGAAAGGATATAATGCTACGATTTACAATGATGGGGATAAGGAAGAGCGTATTCAAACAATTTTGAATCGTTGCTGGGAAGTACTTGAACACTTGTCTGCCTCATTGCTAAAGGTACAATTGCTAACGTATTGTTATGGGGAAGTGTTTGAGGAGGAGTTGGCGAAAGAGGCAAATAAGATTATAGAAAGTTGGGAAGAGAAATTGTTGACAAAAGATCAAGTAGAAGTGATTGGATTTTTGAAGAGTTTGGAGGAAAATCCGTATCCTTGGAGTGACATAAAATAGGGTAAATGGTATACATTAGGTAAATCGTCTACAGAAAGAATTTTAATGTATTTCTTGATTAGTATTTCTGTATTGTATTTTTTGTTCTTTGGATATTTCAGACGGAAATTTTGCTATGATTGATCTGATAAATGGAGGAAATACTGGATATACTATATCTAATGAATATGATTTCATAAAAGGAATAGTCATATTGTCGGTTATTACTCACTATTTATTGTTGATATTTTAGTTCGAAAAGACTTCTTTTCTTCAATTTCATGTCGGGTAAATAGTTCTCTTACTTTTGTTAGTATAATTTTTAGTTTTATCTGTAACCTGTATTTTTGTGGCCGTTAATCAACTAAAAGCCGGAGCTTTACTCTCTTATGTTTCTATTGCCTTGAATATGGTGATAGGTCTTCTTTATACGCCCTATATGTTACGTATGTTAGGGCAATCTGAGTATGGACTGTATTCTTTAGCGGCTTCTTTAATAGCCTACTTAACAGTATTGGATTTAGGTTTTGGAAACGCAATTGTACGTTATACAGCAAAATTCCGTGCTGAAGGTAAGACTAATGAGCAGGAAGAGATGTTTGGTATGTTTTTCCTACTTTACATAGGTATTGGCTTGATTGCTTTAATCATTGGTCTGATTTTATTCTTGAATGTTGGTAATTTATTTTCAGCAAAGATGTCCGCTTATGAAGTTTCACGCATGCGAATAATGCTTGGGCTGATGACATTCAATATGGCTTTTACATTTCCGATGAGCATTTGGGGATCTATAATGACTGCTTATGAGCGATTTGTATTTCAACGCATTGTGAGTATTATTCGGAGTGTAATGAATCCGATTGTAATGGTAGCTCTTTTGGTTATTGGTTATAAGGCTGTAGTAATGGTTATTGTTACTACAATTTTTAATGTAGTCACTTTATTTATTAATTGGTGGTATTGTAAACACCGACTGAATATAAAAGTTCGCTTTGCACGTTTCAAATGGGAATTCTTAAGAGAAGTTTCCATTTATTCTTTTTGGATATTCTTAAATGTCATTATGGATAGAATTTATTGGAGTACTGGACAATTTATTTTAGGGATGTATCGTGGAACTGAATCTGTTGCAGTCTATTCAGTTGCTATACAGTTGAAAGATATGTTTTATATGTTTTCAACAGCTATATCTGGTGTCTTTTTACCTAAAGTGACAGCGTTGGTGTGTAAAGGAGTATCAGATAAAGAGGTATCGGATCTTTTTATTCGTACAGGTAGAATTCAATATATTTTAATGTCATTTGTTCTCACTGGTTTCATTTTATTAGGCCGCTCATTTGTGAATTTATGGGCGGGACCTGATTACAATCAATCTTATATTATCGCATTGTTGTTTTTTATTCCCACGTTAGTACCCTTGATCCAGAATTTAGGTATTACGATTTTAATGGCACGTAATCAATTAAGATTCCGTTCTTTGTTGATCTTGATAATTTCTGTTGCCAGTTTATTTTTAGCTGTTCCTTTAGCATATAGGTTTGGAGCTATTGGCTGCGCAATAGCAACCTCAATTGCAATTATAATTGGACACGGTATAATTCTGAATATATATTATGACAAAGAAATTCGTTTAGATATTTTACTTTTTTGGAAAGAGATCATAAAAATGTCATTTGTTCCGTTGATAATTATTATTATAGGGGGCATTGTATTGCGATTTATAGCAGTAAATACATTTACTTCTTTTGTAGTTGCAGGATTAGCGTTGACTGTGATATTTGTACCATCATTCTATTTCATTTCGATGAATAAGTCTGAGAGAGAATTGTTTACTAAGCCAATTATTCAATTAGTAAAGAGAATAAGATAAATAAAATGAAAGTACTTGTTCTTGGGGGCACTGGTGCCATGGGAATGCATTTAGTTGAAATACTGTCAGACGCAGGTATTGAAACGTTCGTAACATCTCGTAGTAGGCATGTATCATCAAAATTTAATGTTAAGTATATGCAAGGTGATGCTCATGATTTAATGTTCTTGAATAAAATTTTAAGAGAACATTGGGATGTTATTGTTGACTTTATGGCTTATTCAACAGAAGAGTTCATTGAACGAGTTGATTTACTATTAAAAGCGACTTCACAATATGTTTTTCTTAGTTCAGCAAGAGTTTATGCAAATTCAGAAACCATTATTACCGAAGAAACGCCTAGATTGTTAGATGTTTCGACCGATAAAGAGTATTTAACAACTGATGAATATGCTTTAACTAAAGCAAGGCAAGAAAACGTTTTAAGAACGTCTAAATATAAAAATTGGACTATAATTAGACCATATATAACTTATAGTGAAATCCGATTTCAACTTGGAGTCTTAGAGAAAGAAGCTTGGTTATATAGAGCTTTAAATGGCCGTACAATTGTCTTTTCAGATGATATAGCTTGCAAATACACAACTTTAACTCATGGCTTGGATGTCGCAAGAGGAATATGTAAAGTAGTAGGAAATTCAGAAGTATTAGGGGAAACTTTTCATATTACAACTACGAAATCTTGTCGTTGGAATGATATACTTTTTATTTATTTGGACGTGTTAAAGAATAAAATAGGTTGTTGCCCAAAAGTGTTAATGTTGGATAAATCTATGAATTTAAATTATGATTATTTGAAATATCAAGTATTATATGATAGGTACTATGACAGAAGGTTTGATAATACTAAGATCAGTAAATTTATTGATATTGATAGTTTTAAAAATGCTGAATTAGGTATAAGACTTTGTTTGGAAATTTTTTTAGAAACTCCAAAATTTAACACTATTAATTGGAGAACAGAGGCTTTAAAAGATAAACTTACAGGAGAAAGAACATTATTAAAAGAAATTCCAACATTAAAACAAAAAGTTAAATATCTATTATACAGATATGTATTTCTTAGCTAAAAGAAGTATTATAATGTGTTGCATATAGTGAATATTACAAATATTATAGGAAATATATGGAAAAATATTATGTAAGTGAACGTAATGTTCAGATTGTTCTATCTTTACTGAAAGTACATGGAGTTCGAAAAGTGATTGCTTCCCCAGGAGCTACGAATCTTACTTTGGTGGCTAGCATGCAGCAAGATCCATATTTTGAAATATATTCTTCAGTGGATGAACGCTCGGCTGCTTATATAGCCTGTGGTTTAGCTGCGGAGTCTGGAGAGCCAGTCGTTTTAAGTTGTACGGGAGCTACGGCTTCTCGTAATTACATGCCAGGACTAACAGAAGCTTTTTATCGGAAGCTGCCGATACTCGCTATTACATCTACTCAGAATATATCAAAGATAGGACATCATGTTGCACAAGTTATTGATCGTAGATCCTTACCTAATGATATTGCAAAGTTTAGTGTAAATATTCCAGCAATCAATGATGCTAGTGATGTATGGGCTTGTGAGATAAAAGTAAATCAGGCTATTTTAGAATTAAAACGACAAGGTGGAGGTCCTGTCCATATAAACCTTGCAACTACTTATAGTAGGGATTATTCCATAAAAGAATTACCTAAAGCACATGTAATTAATCGATTTTGTATGGAAGATAAATTTCCTGAATTGCCGGAAGGGAGAGTTGGAGTGTTTGTAGGTTCACATTTAAAATGGAACAAAGAACAAACTGAAATATTGGATGCTTTCTGTGCTTCAAATAATGCGGTTGTTTTTTGTGATCACACTAGTAATTATAAAGGAAAGTATCGAGTACTGGTTTCATTAATAGCACAGGACAATTATGAACCAGAGTTGAGTCATTTGGCTTTGTTAATACATATTGGAGAAATCTCAGGGAATTATTTTAAACTGAATCCCAAAGAAGTGTGGCGTGTCAATGCGGATGGTGAAATCCGTGATACGTTTCAGCGTTTAAGTTCTGTTTTTGAGATGTCTGAGCAAATATTTTTTAAATATTACATCAAAAATGACGGAATTATTTTTGATAGCTATTTGCAAGAATGCCGTGCTGAATATAATAATATATTTGAATCAATTCCTGAGTTACCGTTTTCTAATATTTGGATTGCATCTAAGTTATCTCCGTATATACCAGAA
Organism: Bacteroides sp. HPS0048; assembly: GCF_964240755.1. Classification (NCBI taxonomy): domain Bacteria; kingdom Pseudomonadati; phylum Bacteroidota; class Bacteroidia; order Bacteroidales; family Bacteroidaceae; genus Bacteroides; species Bacteroides sp. HPS0048. Next base: position 285,188 of record NZ_CAXSVC010000002.1, read on the forward strand.
AATTCTGTTATCCATTTTGGCATACTCAATAGTTTAAGGTCATGGAATTTATTTGAGATACCTGGAAGTGTATATTCTTATTCTAATGTTGGTGGATTTGGTATTGATGGAGGCATTTCATCATTGGTCGGAGCTTCACTTTCGAATAAAAATAAATTATATTTTGGGGTATTTGGTGATTTAGCATTTTTTTATGATATGAATGTGTTAGGTAATCATCATGTGGGAAATAATTTACGCATTCTGATAGTAAACAACGGCAAAGGAACTGAATTTAAAAACTACGATCACCCAGGTGCAGCTTTTGGTGAAGATGCAGATCGATATATTGCAGCAGCTGGACATTATGGTAATAAATCTCGCACCCTTATAAAGCATTATGCGGAAGATCTTGGTTTTGAATATTTAGCTGCTGCAGATAAACATGAATTTGAACAGGTATATGAAAGGTTTTTGACCTCAAGTTTAACTTCTAAACCTATTTTATTGGAAGTATTTACTGATAGTGAGGATGAAAGTAAAGCTCTTTTAACAATTAGAAGTATACAAAAAAATTTTAAAGGAACCATGAAATCATTTATAATTAAATCTGTAGGACTTAATACAGTAAAATCTATAAAAAAGATTTTAAAAGGATGATTTTGAAATATTTGTTAACAATATAATATAGAGGAAAATACGTATGCCCAAAGTTGGTATTTTAACATTTCATTATGGCTATAATTATGGAGGTGTATTACAGGCGTATGCTTTACAACAGTTCCTTTTATCTAAAGGATTTGAAGTGGAGATTATTAATTATATACCTCAAACTTACAAAATTTCTCTATTATATGGAGCATCAAAACGCAACATATTAGCTAGTCTTTTAAAAATTATTGCGAATCTTCTAAATCAAAGAAAGTCTAAAGAGAAATTTGACCAATTTAGAAATGAAAATCTCCATTTAACAAGACAAATAGTTACTATTAGTGATTTACAAATTGTAAGTGGTAATTTTGATGCTATTATAGTTGGTAGTGATCAAATATGGAATCCTTGGCAACATGATAAGAAAGTTTATTTTCTTGATTATGATTTGCCTAAAGGTATAAAAAAAATTAGTTATGCTCCTTGTTGTGCAATTAATAATATTGTTGAAAAGAATAAAAAATCTTTAAGAAAATCATTATTGGATTTTACTGATATTTCAGTAAGGAATACTGTTACACAAGATTTTGTATATACTTTAATTCATAAATCTTGTAAGATTGTATTGGATCCTACTTATTTGTGGTCTTTTAATGAATTAATTGAGCAAGATTATATAAAAGAGAAATATATATTGACTTATATCATAGGAAAAGATTTAAATAATGATAATAATGCCGCAATTAAAAAGATAAAGAATTTGTATGGTAATTTACCTATATATGCGATAATAATTGGAGCTGTGGCAGGTGTCATTTCTGTTAAATGGGCGGATAAGGTGGTATATGATGCGTCTCCAAAAGATTGGTTGAATTATATTAATAATGCAGAATTATTATTTACAGACTCTTTTCATGGAGTTGTATTTGCAATGAAATTTAGAACAAAATTTATAGGATATTATTCTGAAGAATTAAGAGCCTCTCGTTTTATTGATATGAAAGAACGATATCAATTGGATGATTTCATAGTGAATTCATTGGGTCAGATAAAGTACATTGATGATAATCAATATCTAAATAAAATGTATACAGTTGACCAATTAAATAATTTATTGTTAGAAGAATCTATCAATTTTTTAACTAGTAGTTTGCATTAGTTTCTTTATGAATATTTTGCATATTAATTATTCGGATACAATTGGGGATCGTTTTAATGGTTTTTACATGCTGGACTATTCAGATGTAGATTTTAACATTCAAATGGCTGTATGGAAAAGGAATAGTAATAATAAAAATGTCCATTTGATTCCACCTCGTAATCCTTTACTAAAGTTTGTTATAGAGAAAATAATTCATTTGGGAGTTAAACTAGGATTGGATCACTTAATATCTATAGGTGGATCTTTTTTATTGAGCCGACAAGAATATTTCAGAAATGCAGATATAGTTCATTTACATATTATTCATGGAGATACTAACATTAGTGTATTTACGTTACCTAAAATTTGTAAAAAGAAGAGAGTTATTTGGACTTTACACGATCAATGGGCAATAACGGGAGGTTGTATTCATCCTTTTGAATGTAAAGGTGGAATGGTGGGATGCCCTACATATTGTCCTCATCCTAGATATAATTCATTATTTAAGCATTCATTTCCATATTTTATCTGGAAAATCAAAAAGAAATGCTATTCGAAGTCTAGTCTCAATTTGGTTGTATCTACTAATTGGATGAATGACAAAGTCAATAAAAGTCCAATATTGAAACATAAACCATTGAATGTTATTCCTTTTGGGGTAGATATAGCTAAATTTAACAGAAAAGATAGAAATATATGCCGCGAAAAATTAGGTATACCGTTAGATGATTTTGTAATTACATTTAGGGATTCTGGTTTAAAGCATGATATTTTTAAAGGGTTGAAATATATCAAAGAAGCCCTTTTAAATATGAATGTAGTTAAGTCCATATCTCTGTTAATTATTGAGGATGGACATGGCTTTGATGATTTATCCTCAAAGTATAATATAATTAAAACCGGTTGGATTAAATCTGAAGAATTAATAGAGGTCATGTCTTGTGCTGATGTTTTTTTAATGCCATCTATTCAGGAATCATTTGGATTAATGGCAATTGAGGCTATGGCATGTAAGCTCCCTGTTATTGTGGCCGAAGGAACAGCACTACCTGATATAATTGGACATGAACAAGGTGGACTAGTAGTGCCGGCAAAAGATTCGAATGCAATACTCAATGCCATCTCATTTTTAATAGAACACCCTATTTATACACAAGATTTAGGGAAAAATGCCAGAAGAAGGGTTGAGGAATTGTTCACAATAGATAAGTGTATAGAATCTCATAAAAAGCTTTATTCTGAAGTTTATAATAATATATCATATGAATAATTTTCCGTTATTTACTATATTTATTCCGACTAAAGATAGATCGAAATATCTATATCATACATTGAGGACATGTACCGAACAGACTTATCCTAATTTGGAAATAATAGTAGCTGATGATGCTAGTACTGACGATACTGTAGAAGTGGTAAATAGAATGGCTCAAAATGATCCTCGTATAAAATTAATAGCTCGTAAGAAAAGAGTGGGTATGAGAGATAATTTTGAGATGGCGCTGGATCTTATTAAACCTGGTTACGTAATTGCATTGGGTGGAGATGATGGACTAATTCCAGATGGTATTATGTCCATGTATAAAATAATGAAAGATACCAATACTGAATTATTAACTTGGTGTCCTCCAGTATATGAATATCCATCCGAACGTAATCCTAAAGGGCAATTTTCTATATACAGACATAAGGGAATACGAGTGGTTCAATCAAATACATTTTTAGATAGACAAACTAAAAAATTTAATTATGTAAATGATATTGAATGTCCAATGTTTTATGTAAAAGGAGTAGTTTCGACCCGACTGATCGATAGGGTTAAGTCTCGTTCTAGAGATGGACGTTTCTATTCATGTCCTACTCCGGATGGATATTCGGGTATCGTATTAGCTGGCGAAGTGGAGAATTACATCTTTTCTGGAGAGGCATTTTCTATCTACGGAGTCTCATCTTCATCGCAGGGACTTGTATATTTATCGAATGAAAAAGAAGCTAAAGCTAATTCTGATGAGTTTTTTAATTTTACAAAAGAAATTACAATGCACTCAGAATTAGCCAATCAACCTTATTCTCCACTTCTTTCATTAATGACGGTTGATTATTTATTGACAGCCCGTGATTTACCAGGTTGGCCAGGAAAATTTTCCAAAATAAATTATAGAAAAATGCTTGATAAGGCTATACGTGAATTATCATCCTGCAGATATGGAGAAGAACGTATTGAGAGAGAAATTCATATCCTTTATGAAATTGCCAAAAAACATGAACTCGAAGACTATTTTAAACAACAAATTAAACAGTCTAAAAGATACGGTTCTTCAATAATAAATATAGAATCAGCTATAAGTCCTAATATGCTATATATAAATCCCGAAGAATTCCAAATATGTAATATTTATGATGCTGCGTATGCATCAAAATATATATATAAAATGGTTCTAAGATTAAACACTAAATCGATTTTTAAAATATTAAAAAATTCATATAAGATATTTTCTGCAAAAAAGAAAATTATGGGTGATTTTCCTGATGTAAATCTTTAATATTTATATGCTTGTATATATATTTGTTCTATTTTCTTTGCTGTGTTTTAATGTTTTATATAATTACAAACCTCATCAATATTATGCATATTGGGGAGCGACCGTTATATTTATAATTGCTGCATTTCGTTCTGGAGAAGTTGGGAATGACTTAGAACGTTATATATCCATGTTTATGTCTGAAATAAACCGTGAAAGTGCTAAAGCGGACATGGAATGGGGATATAATTTTCTGAATGAGTTTTTACGTTTTTTTTCGAATGATGCCCAATGGTTCATTTTTTCAACATCACTTTTAATATTATTGCCGTTATTTATTTTGATCATAAAGAAATCATCTAATCCGGTCTTTTCAATGATGATCTTCTTTATTATTATCAATGGCTTTGGTTTTTTTTTAACGGCTATTAGACAGGCTTTGGCTGTTGTTATCTGTTTGTGGGCTTTCAATTTTGCTAATAATAAGAAAATCGCCTTACCAATATTATTAATAGTAATAGCTGCTGGTATTCATGCTAGTGCATTATTTTGTATCGTATTTTTGTTATTGGCGTATAAAGAATTCAACCAGAAAATATATTTAACTTTATTGTTTATAAGCGTACTTATAGGTTTCGGATTTAGAATAAACGTTTTTGATGTATTACCTCTTCTTGGTGCGCTTCCTATTTTTAGTGAGCATGTAGAGATATATAGTGGTTATTCTGACTATTTTACAGAAGCTTCTCCTAATTTTAATGGACTTTTTCTTACTATCGTTCCGACTTCAATTTTTGCTTATTATGCAATAAAAAAGAATAGTATATCGATCTATTCAAGATTGTTATGCGTAGGAACCATATTGACCAATATTTTTGCTTCAACTCCAATGATACCAAGATACTTTATGTATTGTACTATCTGCCAAGTAGTAATCATACCAGCTGTATACTCGACATTGACTAAATGTGGAAAAATAGTTATGTGTGGAACGATAATACTTCTGATGTTATATTTTCTTTTGTTTTCATTAAAAATAAATGGAATAGATAATTATAATTTTTACAATTAACAATATAAACTATGTCGATTTTTAAAGATAAAACCTTATTGATTACAGGTGGTACAGGGTCTTTTGGAAATGCTGTTTTAAAAAGATTCCTTGATTCTGATATTAAGGAAATTCGGATTTTTTCCAGAGATGAAAAAAAGCAAGATGATATGAGACATCAGTTGCAGAATCCTAAAGTGAAATTTTATATAGGAGATGTTAGGAATCGGCAATCAGTTGATGGAGTAATGTGCGGTGTAGACTACGTTTTTTCTGCAGCTGCATTAAAGCAAGTTCCTTCTTGTGAGTTTTTTCCAATGCAAGCAGTGCAGACTAATGTTGTAGGGACAGATAATGTGTTGGAATCAGCTATCAATTATGGTGTAAAAAATGTAGTTGTTTTATCTACGGATAAAGCTGCGTATCCTATTAATGCAATGGGAATAAGTAAAGCAATGATGGAAAAAGTCGCTATAGCTAAAGGACGTTCGTTGGGTAGAAATGCTACAACGACGATTTGTTGTACTCGCTATGGTAATGTCATGGCTTCGCGTGGTTCTGTCATACCATTGTGGGTTGATCAAATTAAAAATGATAAACCCATTACAATTACAGATCCCAATATGACACGTTTTATGATGACTTTAGATGATGCAGTTGATTTAGTAATATATGCTTGGCAACATGGGGAGAATGGCGATCTTTTTGTTCAAAAAGCTCCAGCGGCAACATTAGCTGTATTGGCGGAATCTCTTAGGCAATTGTATAATTCGAATGTTGAAATAAAAGTTATTGGCACTAGACATGGGGAAAAACTCTATGAAACGTTAGTTACAAGAGAAGAAATGGCAAAAGCTATTGACATGAATGATTACTATCGTATACCTTGTGATACTCGGGATCTAAATTATGATAAATATTTTATTGAAGGCAATGAGGCTGTTGCTAAGTATGAAGATTACGATTCTCATAATACCGCAAGATTGACAATAGATACAATGAAAAATTTATTGCTGAAGTTAGAGTTTATAAGGAACGATTTACAAATGACCGAATAACAATGAAAGTTTTGATTTTAGGTGCCACTGGGATGGCTGGACATCTCATTTCATTATATTTTTCTGGGAAAGGGTATGATGTCGTTGCATTTTCACGACGTCCTTTTTCATTTTGTCACAATATAAATGGTGATGTGACAGATTTTGATTTTTTGAAAAATACAATTGCGTCTGGCTCTTTTGATGTTATAATTAACTGTGTGGGGATTCTTAACAAAAATGCAGAGGAAAATAAAAGCTTGGCAGTTTGTTTGAATAGCTTATTGCCACATGTTATAGTTGACTGGACAAAAAAAACAAAAACAAAATTAATACATATGAGTACAGATTGTGTGTTTTCCGGAAACACAGGTCCATATTATGAAGATTCTAGTCCCAATGGTATTTCTTTTTATGATCGTTCCAAAGCTTTAGGGGAAATTAATGATAATAAAAATCTAACATTTAGGAATTCAATTATTGGTCCCGATATAAATTCAGAAGGTATAGGACTATTTAATTGGTTTATGAAGCAGTCTGGTACTATTTGGGGATACTCAAGTGCTATTTGGACTGGAGTTACTACATTAACTTTAGCACAAGCAATGGAGGAAGCAATAAAAGTTGACTTGACAGGAGTATATAATTTAGTAAATAATGAGTCTATTAATAAATACGAGTTGTTGGGCTTATTTAATAAATACTTCAGAAATGGTTCTATAGAGATTAAAGACTCAAATCAACTTCAATTGGATAAATCATTGAGAAATACACGGAGCGATTTTAATTTTAAAGTTCCATCGTATGAACAAATGATAGAAGAAATGAAAGTCTGGATTCAAAAACATGCAGATATATATCCTATTTATTATAGATAATTATGAAAACTAAATTGAAAGTAATGACAATTGTAGGCACTCGTCCAGAAATAATAAAATTGTCAGAAGTTATAAAGAAATGTGATATTTATTTTAATCATTTATTGGTACATACGGGACAAAATTATGCATATACCTTAAATGAAATATTTTTTAAAGATTTAGGCCTTCGTAATCCAGATATTTTTCTTGAAGTTGTTGGAGGTAATTTGGGTCAGACCATAGGTAATGTAATAGCTAAATCTTATGATTTGATGGTAAAAGAAAGGCCTGATGCTATTTTAATACTTGGAGATACTAATTCTGCTTTAGCTGCAATTAGTGCAAAGCGATTAAAAATACCTATTTTTCATATGGAGGCAGGAAATAGATGCTTTGATGAGAACCTTCCCGAAGAAATTAACCGTAGAATTGTAGATCATATATCTGACATTAATTTACCTTATTCAGAACATGCTAGGCGTTATTTGTTTTCAGAAGGTGTTCAAAAAGAGCATATTTATGTTACAGGCTCTCCTATGGCTGAGGTCATAAATACACATAAAGAAAAGATCAAAAAAAGTGATATTGTTTCAGCGTTAAACCTTAAAAAAGAACAATATATTCTGTTATCAGCCCATCGCGAAGAGAATATTGATAATCAGACTAATTTTATTGAATTAATGAATTCAATAAATGACCTAGCAGACAATTATAATATTCCTATAATATATAGTGTTCACCCCCGAAGTGCTAAATTTATCGAAGAACGTAATTTTAAATTTCATCCATTAGTTAAAACAATGAATCCTTTTGGATTTTCTGATTACATATGTTTACAACAACATGCATTATGTGTTGTTTCAGATAGCGGTACATTAGCTGAAGAATCGGCTATTTTACATTTCCCGGCTGTCTCTATTAGAACTTCGACAGAACGACCAGAAGCATTAGATAAAGGCTGTTTTGTCATTGGATCTATTTCATCTGATTCTATATTACAAGCAGTTCAAATGTCTATTTCGATGTTTGAAAATAATGAATTATTTCAAAATGTATCTGATTATTCTGATATGAACGTTTCAACTAAAATTGTTAAACTCATCCAAAGTTATGTTGATATTATTAATAAAAAAGTTTGGAATAAATTATAATGCAACCAATTTTATACATAAAAGGTAGTTCTTCTCGAGATGTGAGATTAAGAAAGTTTCTTTATTATTTTATTAATAATAATATGAAGGTTTCATTTTGGGGATGGGATAGGAACTGTGAAAACCAAATGATAGATGGAGTATCGACAAAATATATACATCATGGAGGAAGCCGATCGAAGAAACAGACAATGATAAATTATCTGATTTGGATGATTAAACTTTTTTTTAAGTTATTATTTACAAAAAACTTGAAGAAGTATAATATAATCGCTATTAATTTCGATTCATGTTTTCCTATTTATGTTATTTCTAAGATTAGAAAAATAAAGTTCTTTTATGAAGTATATGATGAATTTGCTTTGAGTTATAATTTTTCTTCAAGAATAAAAAATGTAATTCGTAAATTGGATCATAAAATTATGGATCAGGCTACTAAAGTAATTCATGTCGATTCAAATCGATGTTTATATGACAAGAAATATATCATCATAGAAAATACTCCATACGATTTCTTAAATGGTGTCGAAAGAGATTACTCACAATTGGAACGAACCTTTGCAATTATTGGATATTTTTCTCCAACACGAGGTTTAGATCAAATTTATAAATTTGCTAAAAATAATCCTCAACTGAATTTCTTACTTGTTGGTGTATTTGCAAATAATGAGGAGTATAAGGAGAAATTTAGTAATTTAAATAATGTCATAAGGCATGATTTTATGCCTCAAGAAAAGCTATTTGAATTAATGCTTTCATGTTGCGCTATTTTTTCTTTGTATAATCCAGCAATTGAAATCAATAAGTTAGCTGCGTCTAATAAAGTATATGATGCGATGATGTTGGGTATTCCAGTTATTACAAACAAAGAAGTTATCAATTCCAAGTTTATTTTAGAAAATAAAATAGGTTTTGTCATTAACTATGAATGTGATGCTACATGGGATATATTGATTAATGATAATTTTTTGGACATGTGTAAAACATTGGGTAAAAATGGTAGAAAATTATATCTCAAAGATTATTTGTTTGGCAATTTAGTGAAAAATAGATTACTTCCAGAATTGAATTAACATTAAAAATATGAAAGCATGTTTTATGGGGTTAGGCTATATAGGCCTACCAACGGCTATTATTGCCGCAAAACACGGTATTGAAATTGTTGGAGTTGATATAAACTCTAAAGTTGTAGAGAAAACTAATCGTGGTGAATTACATATAATTGAACCAGGAATGCAAAAGTTATTGCAAGAGGTTGTAAACAACGGTCAGTTGAAGGCTTCAACAACTCCAGAAATTGCAGATGCTTATTTTATAGTAGTTCCTACACCTTTCAAAGAAGATCATCAACCAGATATATCCTACGTTGAAGCAGCAACAAAAGCTATAATTCCTCTACTAAAAGAGGGAGATCTATATGTAATTGAATCTACATCTCCTGTAGGAACAACTGATATTATGACTAAATTAATCTTTTTGGAACGTCCGGAATTGATTGGTAAAATATATATGGCTTATTGTCCTGAACGTGTATTACCAGGAAATGTAATTTATGAATTAGTTCACAATGATCGAGTTATTGGAGGTATGGATGAAGCGTCAACTGAGCAAGCAATTAAATTTTATAGTCAATTCGTGAAAGGTAATTTACATAAAACTAATAGCAAAACTGCGGAAATGTGTAAGTTGACAGAGAATTCATCTCGTGATGTGCAAATTGCATTTGCGAATGAATTATCTTTTATTTGCGATAAAGCAGGTGTTAATGTTTGGGAATTAATTAGTTTAGCTAATAAACATCCACGAGTCAATATACTTCAACCGGGATGTGGGGTTGGAGGGCATTGTATTGCTGTTGATCCTTATTTTATTACCGCGGATTTTCCGATGGAATCTCGTCTGATTGCACAGGCGCGCATGACAAATAATTACAAATCTTTTTGGTGTGCAGAGAAAGTTGAGAATGCAATGCTTAAGTTTGAATTGGAGTATAAAAGAAAACCTAAAGTTGCTATGATGGGACTTTCATTTAAACCAGATATTGATGATTTAAGAGAGTCACCAGCCAAACATATTGTTGCTAAGATAATGCAAGGATGTAATAATGCGGAAATAATGGTAGTTGAACCTAATGTAAAATGTCACAATATTTACAAGCTTACTGATTATAAAACAGCTTATGAAAATGCTGATATTATAGTCTTCTTAGTTGCCCATTCTGTATTTAAAGAACTACCTAAAGTAGAAGATAAGATTGTTTTAGATTTTTGTGGTATTTACAAATAATTATTTAACTATAAATTGACGTGATGAAAAAAATTATGTTAGTTTTTGGGACACGTCCTGAAGCTATTAAAATGGCTCCTCTTGTAAAAGAGTTTGAAAAGTATTCTGATAAGTTGCAAACAATAGTCTGTGTAACCGGACAGCATCGTGAGATGCTTGATCAAGTTTTGGAACTATTTGAAATAAAGCCTGATTATGATCTTAATATAATGAAGCAAGGTCAGGATTTATATGATGTAACAGCGCGTGTTTTGACAGGTATGCGTGATATTTTGAAAGAAGTTCAACCAGATGTTGTTTTAGTTCATGGAGACACAACGACTTCTACAGCGTCAGCTTTAGCTGCATTTTATCAACAGGTACCTGTCGGACATGTAGAAGCTGGCCTACGTACACATAACATTTATAGCCCTTGGCCAGAAGAGATGAACCGTCTGATTACAGGGCGAATAGCCACATATCATTTTTCACCAACTCCATTAAGCAAGAATAATCTTTTATCTGAAAATGTTAGTGAATCTCAAATAGCAGTAACAGGTAATACTGTAATTGATGCTTTATATATGGTTGTTGATAAAATCAAAAATAATAAAGATTTAGCAACTAAACTGGATGAAATTCTAAAAAATGCAGGATTTGATATTGAATGTTTGTCAAAAGGACGGAAATTAGTTTTGATAACAGGACATCGACGTGAAAATTTTGGTGATGGTTTTATAAACATATGTAATGCTATCAAAACATTAACGATGAAATATCCAGAAGTTGATTTTGTTTATCCAATGCATTTAAATCCGAATGTTAGAAAACCGATTCACGAGGTATTTGGCGACGATTTATCTAATCTTGGTAATATGTTTTTTATAGAACCATTAGAGTACTTATCATTTGTTTATTTAATGGAAAAATCAACAATAGTGTTAACTGATAGTGGGGGTATTCAGGAAGAGGCGCCAGGTTTAGGAAAACCAGTGTTAGTAATGCGGAATACAACAGAACGTCCGGAAGCATTAGATGCAGGAACAGTTAAACTTGTGGGTACAGACTATGATATGATTGTAGATGAGGTATCAAAATTGCTAGATAACCAAGAGTATTATGAAAATATGAGTAAAGCTGTTAATCCATATGGAGACGGTTTTGCTTGTAGCAGAATATGTAAAATATTAAGGTAGAATGATTTTTTGTGGAGATATTGCATTACCTTTTATTAATAGTATAAATTTAGATATTCCAGAATATTTGAGAAATAAAAGGTGGATAGTTAATCTTGAGGGAAGTTTAGTTGATTCTAGTGAAGAAAATCTACAAAAAAGTGTAGTATTTAATGATTTTAATGCAATAAAGCAGCTAACATCATCATTAAAAATATCAGGTTTTAGTATTGCAAATAATCATACATTTGATATTGGTGATTTAAATAGGTCTAATTTTTATTTTCATCAAATAGGTATACCATATTTCGGTAGTGGTTTGACTATAGCTGACGCAAAAAAAGAATTCGTTTGTGAAGATGAGAATAGTATTGAATATGAAATATTATCTTTTGGTTGGTCAGCCATAGAGTGTAAATATGCGACTGCAACAGAAAGTGGAGTTAATCCATATACAAAAGAAAATGTACTTCATGTAGTCAAGAAGGCTATAGCTGGAAATACTTTAAAAAGAATCATTTGCTTCTTCCACTGGAATTATGAATTAGAATTATATCCTCAACCATTAGATAGAGAACTTGCAAAAAAAATTATAGATTTAGGAGTGTATGCAGTCATTGGTTGTCATGCTCATAGAGTACAAGGGTATGAAATATATAATGGAAGACCTATTATTTATGGATTGGGTAATTTTTTATTTCCACAAGGAATTTATATGAATAAAAGATTGGCATTTCCTGCGTTTTCTTCTAAAGAAATTGCTGTTGAAATTACATCAATGGGACAATTTCTGATTCATTGGTTTCAATATGATAGTGATAGAAATATAGTTTCTTACATTAAAACGGAAGAATTAGAAAAATCAAAGGAATTAGAATTATTGTCACCATTTGCTAATCTTTCTAACAAACAATATAAAAAATGGTTGAAGCAAAATAGATTTCATAAAAATAAATTACTTCCATTATTCTACTACAGTGACTCTTTATTGTCGTCTCAACTTAAGATTAAATATATTAAGATTAGACATCAATTAATTCTTCAGTTAAAAGGATTAAAATGAGATTATTATTAAAGTCTATAGTTGAAAATATACCCTATTCAATAGGGCATATTGTGAAATACATTCCGTTCAGATATCGTTTGGGAAAAGAATATTCCTCTTTTATGTCGTTACAACAGGAAAGTCATACATGGGATAATGTTCAAAAAGAGAGATATGCTGTTACAAACTTCTCTCAAATATTTGAATATTCAAAAGTGAATTTTCCTTTTTATCAAAACTTATATAAAAAGGCGGGTGTATTTGACTTAAAAATAAAACGTTTATCAGATATAAATAGAATACCGGTAATATCAAAAGCTGATATAAGGAATCATATCTCAGAATTTTCTGGAAACATGTTATTAAATACGGGTGGGACAAGTGGTGAACCGTTCCAATTTTATGTAGATAAAAATGCTTTTGCTAGAGAATGGGCACATATGCATTCTATTTGGTTTAAAAAGGGATATACACCGACAGATTTGAAGATTACTTTAAGAGGTAAAAATTTAAGAAATAAATCATATGTTTATAATCCTGTACATAATGAATTTGTAGTAAATAGTTATATGCGGGTGAGTGATTATAAAAAAGACCTTCTAAATCTGTTTAATAAACATAAGATTCAATATATTCATGGCTATCCATCTGCAATTTATGGTTTTTTAAAAGAGATAGATGAATGCACTAATCGACAAGAAAAATCAATAATAGCACAAAATCTTAAGGTTTGTTTTTTAAGTTCTGAATTTCCAGCTACTTATATGATGGAATATATTAAGAATAATTGGAATTTAGATTATATTTCTTGGTATGGACATAGTGAGATGTGTATACTGGCGTATGATGAAAATAAAAATAATAATTATTTTCCGTTTATCACTTATGGGTTTGCGGAAAATGTACAAGGACATTTAATCGGGACATCATTTCATAATTTTGATATGCCACTTATTAGATATGATACAGGAGATTTGATTACTTCTAATAATAGAGAAAATGAATTGATGACATCTTTTCAGATAACTCAAGGACGTGAAGCGGATTATATTATTGATAAAAAAGGAAAACAAATACCTCTGACAGCATTGATTTTTGGAAGACATCATAAAATCTTTGGTATGGTTGACTATGTTCAGGTTAGTCAGAAAAACAGAAGTGGTATTGTGACTTTTTATGTGACAACTAGTAAGCGATATTCGACACAAGAGATGAGGAATGCGATGGATCTCACTAATATTGAAGCCGATTTTGATTTTAAAATTATTAATCTACCTATTAGAACAAAGGCAGGAAAGATAAAACTTAAGATATAACTTATGAAGCAAATCATTCAAGACCTACAATCTGGTCAAACCATATTAGAGGAAGTACCTGTACCTCAGGTCAAGTCAGGTTCTGTATTAATCCAAACAACAAGAACATTAGTGTCATTAGGAACTGAAAGAATGCTTGTTGAGTTTGGTAAGGCCAATTTGATAGATAAAGCTAGACAACAACCAGATAAAGTAAAACAAGTACTTGATAAAATTAAAACGGATGGTCTACAGCCGACACTTGAAGCTGTTTTTAATAAATTGGGGCAACCATTACCATTGGGTTATTGTAATGTTGGAAAAGTTGTAGCAATAGGTAAAGGTGTTACAGACTTCGTAATCGGTGATAGAGTCGCCTCAAATGGTAATCATGCAGAATTTGTATGTGTACCTAAGAATTTAGTAGCAAAGATCCCGGATAATGTAAGTGATGACGAAGCCACATTTACCGTGATTGGTTCTATTGGTTTACAAGGAATTCGTTTACTCAATCCACAATTGGGTGAAACAATTGTAGTGATAGGACTGGGTTTGATAGGGTTGGTTTCTGCTGAAATATTGAAAGCTAATGGATGTCGAGTGATAGGAGTTGACTTTGATCAACAAAAAGTAGATATTGCAAGACAAAAAGGTATAATAGCTATTAATCCTTCAAAAGGACTTGATATAGTAAAGTATGTTACAGAACTTACAGAATCGGTTGGTGCTGATGGTGTGTTAATTACAGCTTCAGCTAAAAGTAATGATGTGATTCATCAGGCATGTGAAATGTCTCGTAAACGAGGACGAATAGTACTCGTTGGAGTTATAGGATTGGATATGCGGCGTGATGATTTTTATAAAAAGGAATTATCTTTCCAAGTTTCATGTTCGTATGGTCCAGGACGGTATGATGAGAATTATGAATATAAAGGCCAAGATTATCCTCTACCTTATGTTCGTTGGACCGAAAAACGAAATTTTGAAACAATTCTCCAGATTATTTCATCCGGTGCTTTGGATGTTAAATCATTGATTACAGAAAAGGTGTCACTGGAGCATTATCTATATATCTATGGGGATATGCGTAAACAAGGTTCCATTGCTTCTATTATTCAGTTTCCCACTGATACTAAGATAGAAACAGTTATTTCTATAAACACGAGAGATTTTGTAAATACAAAGGGGAAAATGGGCATTATTGGTGCGGGAAACTTTACGTCGGCAACTGTTTTACCTTCGTTAGCAAAAGCGAAGGCGAATATAAAATATATAGCGAGTGCCCAAGGACTTTCTGCAAAAGTTCTAGCTAAGAAAGTAAATGCAACATATGCAACATCTGATTATAGAGAAATATTAAAAGATAATGATGTCGATTTAGTTATTATAACTACTCGTCATAATTTGCATGCTTCAATGGTTCTTGAAACTTTACAAGCTGGAAAAAGTGTATTTGTAGAGAAACCTCTTTGTTTGAATGAGCAACAATTAAATGAAATAATAAGAGCATATCAAAATTCTTCTGAAAAAATAACATTGACTGTCGGATTTAATCGAAGGTTTTCTCCTTTTGCCATGAAGATGAAGCAATTGATGGGAAATGCTCCAAAGAATATTGTAGCAACTATGAATGCTGGTTTCATACCAGTGGATGTTTGGGTACATGATCTTGAAATAGGAGGTGGACGTATCATAGGGGAAGCTTGCCACTTTATAGATTTATGTTCATATTTGGCTGATAGTAAAGTCATTTCAGTTTGTATGAATGCGTTGGGGAAGAATCCTCAGGAAAATACTGATAACGTTAGTATTTTATTAAGATATGAGAATGGTTCGAATGCTGTTATAAACTATTTTGCAAACGGTTCAAAATCGTATGCAAAAGAACGTGTGGAAGTCTTTTCACAAGAACGTATCCTTATATTGGACAACTGGAGAAAGTTGACAGGATATGGTATAAAAGGCTTTTCATCTATTAGCTCAAGAATGGACAAAGGACATAAAACTCAGTTTAAGTTGCTGAATGAGCGTATTAAAAAGGGTGGGGAAGCATTGATTCCTTTTGAAAGTATAGTTAATACTACCAAAGCATCTTTTGCTTGTATTGAAAGTTTGAAAGGAAACAAATGGGTGGAAGTAAAATAATCACATTATACAATACACTTAAGCATTTAAAGCCCATTCAGTTATTTTATAGGGGAAAACAGATCTTTAGATCATTTTTCCCTATAGGACCGAATTGGGACAACATACAACCTGTTAAGGTTTCAGCCTTGACATTCGAAAACACTTTTTCTTTCAATTCAACTTATATCTCGAAAAATAAAAACTTTTCTTTCCTGAATTTATCTCACTCTTTTGGTGATCGAATAAATTGGAACTGGTTAGGGTATGGGAGACTGTGGACATATAATCTCAATTATTTTGAATATTTAAATCAGAAAGATATATCGAAAGAAGAAGGTATCATTCTTATAGATGATTTTATAGACCAATTACCCCATTGTATTGTCGGATTAGAAGCTTATCCCCTTTCATTAAGATGTACTAATTGGATTCATTTTTTAGTTAAGTACAAAATAAACAATGATTTATACAATGGGATTCTATTCCAGCAGTTAGTTTTGCTTACACATAAACTGGAATATCATTTATTAGGGAATCATCTGTTAGAGAATGGATTTGCATTACTTTTCGGTGCTTATTATTTTAATAACCAGAAATTCTATAAACAAGCTAAGGCTATTTTAATTCCTGAACTGAAAGAGCAAACCTTAAATGATGGCGGAAACTTTGAATTAAGTCCTATGTACCATTGTATAATACTGCTGCGGGTGTTGGACTGTTATAATTTTGTGAAGAATAATTCTTCCTTTAATAAAGAATTGCTTCCTTTTCTTGAGAAAGAGGCTATTATAATGTTAGAATGGTTATCGGCGATAACTTTTAATAACGGTGATATCCCATTATTCAACGATGCGGCTTTTGGCGTAGCACCGACTCCAACTGATTTATTTACCTATGCAAAGCGTCTAGGATTGGATTTTACCAAGTCTAAGTTATCGGACTCCGGATATCGAAAATTAGAATCAGATAAAATGGAGTGTTTTTTAGACGTAGCTAAGGTCGGTCCCGATTACCAGCCGGGGCATGCACATGCCGATACATTTAGTTTTGAACTACACATCAATGACCGTCCGGTTATTGTACACACAGGTACTTCCACTTATGATGTAAATGAAACCCGCTTTTATGAGCGATCAACGATGGCTCATAATACAGTAGTGATTGGTAATGGTAATTCAAGTCAGGTTTGGGCAGGTCATAGAGTGGGAAAACGGGCTTATGTCACAATATTGGAAGATACAAAGGCTCGCATCGTTGCTAAGCATTCGGGTTATCAATCTAAAAAAAGAATACATTCCCGTTCCTTCAAAATTCACAACGATACTTTAACCATTCAAGATACGACAAATGGTGAGGCTATTGCATATTTACATTTTCATCCGGATGAGAAAATAGAACTGATTCATGATGAAATAAAAGGAATGGATTATTCTATTTCAATCATAGGTGCTTCACGAATTGAATCATTTGATTCTTACTATGCTCCTGAATTCAATAAGAGAATTCCCTCAAAGGGTATTTGCATCGCTTTTAAAAACAAACTGGAAACTATATTCAAATGAGACTGTTATTTTTGTCTTTCTATTTTGAACCGGACCTTTGTGCGGGTTCATTTAGAAACACGCCTTTATTCGAAGAAATCAGAGGAAGATCGGATGAGAATGATTTTATTCATGTCATCACTACACTGCCTAATCGTTATAGAACTTTTCAGGTTGCTGCACAGAGGGAAGAAAAAGGAGATAATTATGTAATTAATAGGATTGCTATACCTGAACATAAGAATGGTATGTTGGACCAGGCTAAATCATTTTCTGTGTTTTATCGTGAAGCCATGAAACTGGTAAAAGGGCAGGAATATGATTTAGTCTATGCTTCATCTTCTCGTTTATTCACTGCTTTTTTAGGACGTAGGATTGCTGCAGGAAAACATATTCCTTTGTATCTGGATATTCGTGATATCTTTGTTGATACGATGAAAGATGTTTTAGGACGCAAAAAACTGATTCAGGTTCCTGTTGTGTTGTTTGCTAAATTGATTGAGCGGTATACGTTTTCTCGTGCGGACCATATTAATTTAGTATCAGAAGGATTTAAGGACTATTTTAGTAAATTCCAGCATCCAACTTATTCTTTTTTTACCAATGGGATTGATGATGTTTTTTTATCTATCGATACAAAAGGTACCAGATCAGAACAGAATCCAATGATCATTACATATGCAGGCAATATGGGCAGTGGTCAAGGTTTAGAAAAAATAATTCCACAGGCTGCCAAACAATTGGGTAATAAATATCTATTTCGTCTGATCGGCGATGGTGGGACAAAATCTCTTTTACAACAAAAATTGGACGAATTACAGGTACATAATGTGGAATTGATTGACCCTATATCCAGAAAAGAATTATTGGAATATTATCGTCAATCTACCTTCTTATTTTTGCACCTGAATGATCTGGAAGCTTTTAAAAAGGTCCTTCCTTCCAAACTATTCGAATATGGGGTTTTTGATAAACCGGTAATTGCCGGAGTGAGTGGTTATGCTGCTAAATTTGTAGCAGAAAACTTACCAAATCATATTTTATTCAGTCCTACTAATGTCGGAGAATTTGTGGATAAACTAAGAAATTATACTTTATCTTTTGTGGAAAGGAGTGAGTTTCGAAAAAAGTTTTCAAGGAAAAAGATTATGCACGAAATGGCTCATGATATTTTAAAATTTAAATAAAGTTCTATGAATATTCTTGTTTCTGGCATTCATGGCTTTGTGGGTTCCAATCTAGTGAAAGCTTTAAGAAAAGAACATGTACTTTATGGCCTTGATATTATCTGTCCTGAGAAAGAGGGGGTAGTGAAAACTTTTTTTTGGAAAGATATAGAGATGTCTTCTTTTCCTATGCGCAATCTGCCTCATTTTGATGCTATTATCCATCTTGCTGGTAAGGCTCATGATACAAAAAATCAATCTGCTACACAGGTTTATTTTGATATCAATACCGGCTTGACTCAAAAGATCTTTGATTTTTTTCTTCAATCTTCTGCTAAGAAATTCATTTTTTTCAGTTCTGTTAAAGCTGCTGCCGATAGCGTAGTAGGGGATATACTCACCGAGGATGTTATTCCAACTCCTGTTGGTCCTTATGGAGAAAGTAAGATTAAGGCGGAAGAGTACATTATTAATAAATTGACAGTGGACAGTGGACAATGGACAGTTGCTATGCAGCATGATAGCGCAGCTAACTGTCAATTGTCCACTGTCCACTGTCAATTAAACAAGCAGGTTTATATTCTAAGACCATGTATGATACATGGGCCGGGGAATAAAGGGAACCTGAATTTACTTTATAATGTGGTGAAGAAAGGCATTCCATGGCCTTTGGGAGCTTTTGAGAATCGTCGTTCGTTTACTTCGATAGATAATCTTTGCTACGTAGTAGAAGGGTTATTGACGAGGGACGTTCCGGGTGGTATCTATCATATGGGAGACGACGAAGCGTTGTCTACTAATGAATTGATTGCTATCATGTGTGAAACTATGGGAAAACAACCACATATCTGGAGGGTGAATATAAGTTTAATGGAAGGTTGTGCAAGGTTGGGTACCTTGTTTCACTTACCTTTAAATACAGAACGTCTTCGGAAGTTGACGGAGAATTACGTAGTAAGTAACGTAAAGATAAAAGCAGCTTTGGGGATAGATAAGCTACCTGTTACAGCAAAAGAAGGATTAGTAAAAACGATTCGTTCATTTGAAGAAATTTAATAACTCATGTATTATTTTTTTATATTAGTTCTGCTTTTCTTAGCGGAACTTTTTTATTTCCGTATTGCCGATAAATACAACATCATCGACAAACCCAATGAACGCAGTTCACACACCCGGATCACTTTGAGGGGTGGGGGAATCATCTTCTATTTCGGCGTATTAGCTTATTTCCTTACGAACCATTTTGAATATCCTTGGTTCATGCTTGCCCTGACACTGATCACTTTTATCAGCTTTATAGATGATATCCGCTCTACCTCTCAGGTATTGCGATTAGTGTTTCATTTCTCTGCTATGGCTTTGATGTTCTATCAGTGGGGATTATTCTCTCTTCCCTGGTGGACGTTTATTATTGCTCTGATTGTCTGTACAGGTATTATCAATGCTTATAACTTCATGGATGGTATTAATGGGATCACCGGAGGTTATTCATTAGTCGTTTTAGGAGCATTGGCATATATCAATACAAAAATAGTTTCTTTCGTAGAGGCAGATTTTATTTATACATCGCTTTGTGCTGTACTGGTTTTCAATTTCTTTAATTTCCGAAAGCGTGCGAAGTGTTTTGCCGGTGATGTAGGGTCGGTCAGTATTGCATTTATCATCCTGTTTCTTATCGGTAAGCTGATCATCAAGACAGGGGATTTTAGTTGGATTATTCTGCTTGTGGTATATGGTGTAGATAGTGTTTTGACTATCATTCATCGCCTGATGCTTCATGAGAACATTGGTTTACCACATCGAAAACACTTGTATCAGATCATGGCAAATGAATTGAAGATACCGCATGTAGCAGTTTCCTCAATTTATATGATGGTACAAGCAGCTGTTATAGTTGGCTATTTGGTGTTCGCAGAGTGGGGATATTTTTATTTGTTGGGAATAGTTGTGTTGTTGAGTATTATTTATGTGTTATTCATGAAAAGGTATTTTTGTTTGTGTTGAAACAGATTACAGTGTTTTGTCTTTGACACAAGAGATATGAAACATTGAAAAACAGAGTCTGTATAGGGCTTAGTTTTTATATTTATAAATAGCCTCCGGAGTAACCTTGCTTTGGAGGTTTTCTTTTTTTATATCTTTCCATCGCTTGGCGAACCTTCCCGTGCGGGAAGTACGTTTCGTTTTTTTTTGATTCTTTAGACTATTGGGGCTAATCATTCTGTGTTAAACGTTGTTCTATGAGCAACATCTAAACCAATAGTAATATGAAAGATTTAGTAGCTGACATCAAGTATGATGCCTCAAAAGTGATTAATCAGGCCGTGGGGCCAAGTAAAGAATTTTGCATGGGATATATGAATCCCGGTGCTGGTGAGGGATACATCTCTACCATGAAGCTCTCCGTCGGTACAGTCGATGTGAAAGACCTCGATACAGTAACCGAGAACATTGTTTCTTATGACCGTTGCGAGAAGAATGATGCTTATATTGGTCAGATCAACATGCTTACTGTCTCTTCTTTTTGTGGACTGAATGGTGCGGTCTGGGGTTTTGACCTTGCTAAACATGACGACATTGCAAGTGGAGCGGAAAAGCCGATGTACATGCAATCTCAACCTGATGGACCTGATATTCCTGTTTACAATGTTCGTCCGCTACTCGAAGCTACCGAGCGCTTGTTCGGTAAAGAGCAACAACGTCGTTTTCCGCCTATGCCCGGTTCACACATTATCTGTGCTAATAAGGATGTCACTGCCCGTGGTCCGCTATGGGTATGGTCTGCCATAGGTATTGCTATTCTGAAAAACCGTAGTAAAGGTTCTTCTCTTTTCATAGAAGATGCCAATACCTACGGAAATGATTCTACTACAGAGTCTGAGATGATTGGCTATCTTGAAGGTACTCTTCGCAAAGTGACCAATAGTATTGCCTTGTGCGGACAAGATCAGGGAGTGGAATACGAACGTATCTATGTAGGTTACAAATACACATTCGTAGAACCTCATCAGGTAGGTTGCGCTCTTACCTGTGCCCCTTATATTAACCTCGCTCAGAATGCAATTCCTGAGGGTATGCAAGCTTCCGACCTGCGTCAACTCACTATCAGCGAGTGGGAAAAGAAATTGAAACTTGAAGAGTTGACTATCTGGTAATGAAGCCTTCCCTTTTATACATTCATTGGTTTCTTATTACAGGATTATAGAAAGAGAAAATACAGGTTGCGAGGGCACACGGGTTTATTGATACTTTTGAGAGAGGAACGGAGTGTTCGTTTCATTCATAAGTTGTTCGTTTGTAGTTTGTAAGTGCTTCGTAACCTGTATCTCTTTTTTAATTGTTTTTTATCCACCAATCGATCATTTTACGTGCCAGGCTGAGTTTACGTGGCAGTTCCGGTAGGTTCTCACGTGTGTAGAAAGCTCCTGAACTCAACTCTTCGTCTTGTAAACTGATTTCTCCGCCGGCATAATCGGCAATGAATCCTACCATTAGCCCGCTGGGATAGGGCCACGGCTCGTTACCAAAATAAGTGATGTTTTTAATATCAAGTCCTGTTTCCTCTTTTACTTCGCGCATTACACATTCTTCCAGTGTTTCTCCGGTTTCCAGAAAACCTGCTACCAGGCTATAGAAAGTTCCTTTAAAATTTCGTGCATGTACCAATAGTAACGAATCTTCTTTACGTACCAACACCAGTATGGCTGCCGAAATAGAAGGATACATTTCGTTTCCGCATGTCGGGCACTTCTTCATGATAGCATCTTTCATTTCCGTTTTTGTGCCACATACCGGGCAGAAACGGCTATGCTGATCCCAATGTAGTATTTCAAAAGCTTTTCCGGCTGTATGGTATTGTTTCAATGGGATAAAATCATAAGAAGCACGTAGCCCGGTCATACAATATTCGTCGGATTCTTCTATGGGATGGCTGACTACGAAGGCTTTGCAGGGCTGTCCCTCCAGAATACATATTTCGTGTATATGGGTATCTGCCGGGATAGGTATAGGAGGTTGTTCGTTACAAGGGATTGTCAATTTATTATTCTGCTTTTTAAGTAGTAGCTGGTCTTTGTAGAATACAATCCACCAGGTAGTAGTTAATTTGCTCATTTCTTTAATAACTTTTTTATATCCGATTCATTGATCCATTGCTGTTTTGACGGGCGTCCGCATCCAATAGTGGTTCCCGTTTCCGGCATTCTCACCTGTCTCATTTGTGCCTTTTCGCAGGCTGTTTGCATGGCTTGCATGGGATCTTTCCGGCGGGGTTTGATACTGGAATATTCTTTGGGAAAATCGAGTCCCAATTCTTCCATTAATAATTTTAACTGCCGGCGTGGTTCTTTAGCATTCGGGTGTTCTTTGATGAGGTACATCAGCTTCCGACGCTTGTCAAAAGGTTCCTGATATTCCCGCAGCATTTCTTTGTTTACAAAAGTGATGTAAGTGACCGTTCCGTTTCCGGCGTGGTCTATTACACTTAGTCCTTCGTTGTGTGCCAGGTATTTTGTATTGCGATGCCCACACATGACGGTATCTTTCAGAAGAGACAGGTAGATGAATCTGATTATGTCATGTTCGTCATTATACCGGATACCTTTTGGCTTCAGATACCGGCTGTTGAGCCTCTTCATATAGTGGGGCGTCACCCGGCTACACCTGTATTCGTCGATGAGGTAGATGCCTCTTTCACCATATTCGTTGGTATAGAAGGTATAAAAGGCGTAATGAATGACCTTTGGATCTTCAAGCATGATCATAATGTTCCATACTATTCCTGTGCGGGGAGAGGTGACACTTACATGACTCTCTACCGGAAACGACAGGGAATACTTCATTCCCCGTCCGGTTCTTGCCAGTAGTTCGATATATTCTTCGGATAAAAAATCCCACTCTTTATTCAGTTCTCCTTCTATCTGTATAGGTAGTAGCTTGTTGCTTAGTTCTTTCATTCTCTTTATGCTCTCATCAGGAATACCTCTGATTTAATAGAGTTACAAAGATATGAATTTTAAAGGATGATTTTCCTTTCCACTCCTATTTCATTTATAAAATATTTATCATGTGATACTACCAGCACTGTGCCTGTATAATCTCTGATAGTCGATGTGATGATTTCTATACTTTGAATATCCAGGTTGTTGGTCGGTTCATCCAGAATAAACATATCGGGTGTATTGTTACTGATCATCAGACAACAGAAGGCAAGCCGCATCTTTTCTCCGCCACTGAGTTTTTTACAAGGTTTATCCCATACTGTGGAGGGGAACAGATAGCGGTTGAGCCTGATTTTTACCTCATGTTCGGGCAGGTTGCGAATGTTGAAAGCTTCCGCTTGCTGAAGAACACTCCGTTCATTCTGAATGATAGAGTACTCTTGATTGAGGTAGACATATTTGAAATCGGCACGGATTAATGTTCCTTCCTTGGGCGTGATATCTCCGGTGATGAGTTTGAGCAAAGTGGTTTTACCGCATCCATTTGAACCTTCAATGCAAAGACGGTCACCACTTTTCAATTGAAAGCTGAGTGGAGCTTTCCATAACAGCTCGTCTTCATAGCCAAAATTAATATCGGTTGCCGTAATCAGAATTTTCCCGGTGCGTAATCCTGAAGTATCAAAATCAGTTTTTAATACTGCCGCATCAGATAGGGAACTTCTGATTTGAGCCATCTCACCGATTAACTTTTCCGCTTTCTCAGCATGTATATCATTAAGTTTGGTGGTACTCTTTTCTGCCCTGTCTTTCAGTACATTCATCATAATGCGAGGAGTGCCTTTTCTGGCACTTGCTTTCTCGCCACGCACATTCTGTTTTTCTTTTCGTTCGGCCACTTCGCGGGCTATCTTTCTGGCTAATCGTAGTTCTTTCTCTTTTTCTTCGAGTTGTTGTTGTAGGGCATTTAGCATGATCCCTTTTTGTTCTTTATAAAACTCATAGTTGCCTCCATAAGTGGTGATGTTGTTTTTTGTAAGTTCACAGGTGGTGTTCAGCAGATTGAGCAGTGTCCGGTCATGGCTGACAACAATAAGTGTGGAAGCTGCTTTCTTTACGAAATCATAAAGCCGTTTTCTCCCTTGAATATCCAGATGGTTGGTCGGCTCATCCAGCAGAATTACGGAGGGAGAATGTATTTCCATACCAGCCAGGAATACCCGGGTTTTCTCTCCGCCACTGAGTTGGCACAGGGGGAGTAAGGCTGGTTTATCTCCTAATCCCCAGGACTCTAAAGCTGCTTGTATTCTTTCTTCAATATTCCAATCTTCATCAAGAGTATTAAAGTTTTCTACAGACACATCACCGTTCAGTATGGCGTGTAGCGCTTCTATTTTTTTGTCTACTCGTAAGGCTTGTGCAATGGTCTGTCCGTCATATTGCCCGAAATGTTGGGGAATATAATAGATATCGTCCGGCCGGACCACCGTTCCTGATGAAGGCGGCAGCCATCCGGCTATAATCTGTAGCAGGGTCGATTTGCCCGAACCATTATTTCCGATTAATGCAATCTTTTGTCCCTTGTTTACAGAGAGGTTAAGGTCTTTAAACAGAATTTCTTTATCTGCATGTATATACGTGATTTGTTGAATGGATATACTCATACTAACTACTGGGTTTGAATGTTAAATACTTGGGATAATTAAAAAAAAGGAGGGGAGGGACAAACACAATAGTGGCTAAACATACACGTTTGTGATGCTTAGCGTCAATAGAAAGATAGCATATAAAAAGTGATGTTTACCGAAATGTGTTGTCTTACTTGGATATTCTCATCGGGGTAGTTTAAATTGATTCGGCGGCAAAGATAGATTAAAAAATGGAATAGACAAAATAAAGATTCATTTGATAAATGTGTAGTTGTCAAAAAAGCAATTATAAAAATCCTTTAAGAGAGAATATAAGGTAGAATATAAATACTCACTCTGATGTAATCTGCTGATTGATAATGAATATAAAACTTCTGTTTAAAGATAGGCAAGAGTGTACAATTATGCGAGTGTTAATTGTACATCTTTGTGATACTAAAATGTACACATTTGATATGCTAAAATGTACATTCTTATAAAGCAAAATCAGGGGTGTTAAAAAATGAATTAACATTATTAACGAACTACGCATTTGTAGGATGAATCAAAATAAAAGCCCCCGTAGAAGGACGAGGGCAACCTAAATGTTTTCACAACGGAATAATCCTTATTGTGACTTGCTTTCAAATTAGTGTGGCAAATATAATAAAAAAATTAATATAAAACTCTTTTTACAATAAATAATTATATATTTGTATATATTTAAATTTAATGCAGTATGAAAAAGATATTAGGACTGGACTTAGGAACAAATAGTATAGGGTGGGCTGTAATAAATAGTGTAGCAGATGAATCAGTTGAAAAGAGAAATATTGAATTGGCCGGGAGTAGGATTATTCCTATGGATGCTGCTGTATTAGGAAATTTTGATAACGGAGTTACAAAATCTCAGACAGCGGAGCGGACTTCTTATCGAAGTATTCGTCGGTTACGTGAGCGTCAATTACTGCGTCGTGAACGGTTGCATAAAGTATTACAGATATTAGGCTTTCTTCCCGAACATTATGTCAATGATATAGATTTTGAAAATCATCCTGGTAAAATTAAGAAAAATACAGAGCCGAAGTTACCTTGGAGGAAAAACTCTATGGGACAATTTGAATTCATATTTCAGGCTTCGTTTGAAGCCATGTTAACTGATTTTGCTACTCATCAGCCTGTATTTGTTTCCGAAGGTAAAAAGGTGCCCTATGACTGGACTCTCTATTATCTTCGCAAAAAAGCATTGACAGAAGGGATATCTAAAGAAGAGCTTGCATGGATTATTTTAAATTTTAATCAAAAGCGTGGATACTATCAGTTACGTGGAGAAGAAGAGGAAGAGCAATCCAATAAGCTTGTGGAGTTTTATGCTTTGAGGGTTGTTAAAGTGGAGGCTACTGATGACAAGAAAGGAAAAGACACCTGGTATAATGTTCATTTGGAGAACGGGTGGATTTATCGTAGAACCAGTAACATCCCTTTGGATTGGGAAGGGAAAGTGAAAGAATTCATCGTGACAACAGATCTTAATGAAGATGGAACGCCCAAACTGGATAAATATGGAGGGGTGAAACGTTCTTTCCGTGCACCGAAAGAAGATGACGGGACGTTGATAAAGAAAAAGACGGAGTCTGATATTGCAAATAGCCATAAAACGTTGGGATGTTATATCTATGATGCCTTGTTACAAAATCCGAATCAAAAAATAAAAGGTAGACTGGTGCGGACGGTCGAACGTAAATTTTATAAGGAAGAGTTGCGTTTGATTTTAGAAAAGCAGCTATCCTTCCATCCGGAGTTACAGGACCGGGATTTATACAGAGCATGTATCGACGCCTTATATGTCAGTAATGAGGCACATAAGAATAATATCTCCGGTAGAGATTTTGTTTATTTATTCATAGATGATATTATCTTTTATCAACGTCCTCTGAAAACTAAAAAGTCATTGATAGATAATTGTCCTTATGAGGAGAATCAGTATATGGATCGGGAAACAGGAGAGGTAAAGCAAGCACCCATTAAATGTATTGCAAAATCCCATCCTCTTTTTCAGGAGTTTCGTTTGTGGCAGTTTATCTCTAATATACGGATTTATCAGAGAGAAAGGGTTATGGATGATGGTAAGTTGGAAACGGATGTGGATGTGACGCCTGATTTTCTTAAAACAGAAGATGATTATACTACTTTATTTGAATGGCTTAATGATCGGAAAGAGGTAGACCAGAAAGCTTTTCTGAAAAATTCGCAATTCGGTTTGAAAAAGACTTTTACTGAATATCGCTGGAATTACGTAGAAGATAAATCATATCCATGCAATGAAACAAGAAATGCTATATTGAATGGTTTGCAAAAAGCGGGTGTTTCTGCTGATTTCTTATCCCGGGAGGTGGAAGAAGCTTTGTGGCATATACTCTATTCGGTAGAAGATAAAATTGAGATTGAAAGTGCTTTACGAAAGTTTGCTTCTAAACATGATTTGGATGATCGTTTTGCGGATGTATTTAAGAAACTGCCTCCTTTCAGAAAAGAATATGGTGCATACTCTGCTAAAGCAATCAAGAAGCTTTTGCCACTGATGAGGATGGGGAAGTATTGGGAACTATCGAATATTGATGATAAAACGAAAGAACGGATTGATAAGATTATTACAGGTGAATGGGATGAGAATATCCATAACAGAGTGAGGGAAAAAGCTATAAAGCTGTCGGATATAACAGACTTTAAGGGACTTCCGTTGTGGTTGTCTTGTTATGTTGTGTATAACAGGCATTCTGAAGCCAGGGCTATTGCTAAATGGGAGAGTCCTGAGGATATTGACTCATATCTCCGGTTGTTCAGGCAACATTCATTGCGAAACCCTATTGTAGAGCAGGTTATTACAGAAACATTGCGTACTGTCCGTGATATTTGGAAACGTATAGGGCAGATTGATGAAATACATGTTGAACTGGGGCGTGAAATAAAGAATCCGGCTGATAAGCGGGCAAAGATGACTGCTCAAATAGTAGAAAATGAAAACACCAATTTACGTATTAAAGCTTTGTTAGCGGAGTTTATCAACTCTGAGTACGAAATAGAGAACGTACGTCCATATTCGCCGGGTCAGCAGGAGATACTTAGAATCTATGAGGATACGGTGCTCAATAGTGTTGAAGAAATTCCGGAGGATATTAGTGCTGTTTTAAAGAAGTTTAGAGAGAGTGATTTAAAGAAACGTCCTACGAAATCGGAGTTTCTGCGTTATAAATTATGGCTGGAACAGAAATATCGTTCTCCTTATACTGGTGACATTATTCCATTAGGGAAGCTCTTTACGTCGGCCTATGAGATAGAGCATATAATCCCCCAATCCCGTTATTTTGATGATTCTTTTAGTAACAAGGTTATTTGCGAGGCTGAAGTGAATAAGCTGAAGAGTAATGAGCTTGGATATGAGTTTATTAAGAATCATCATGGGCAATATGTAGAAATAGGTTTTGGCAAAGTAGTTCAGATTTTTTCTATAGAAGCTTATGAAAAGTTTGTGAAGGCCAATTATTCTGGTATAGGCAGTAAAATGAAGAGATTATTAATGGATGATATACCAGAGACGTTTATAGAACGCCAACTGAATGATAGCCGTTACATTAGTAAGGTCGTGAAAAGCTTGTTATCAAATATTGTACGTGAGAAGGACTCGAACGGAGAGTATGAGCCGGAAGCTATTTCTAAGAATGTAATAGTATGTACAGGTGGTGTTACAGATCGGCTGAAGAGAGATTGGGGAGTAAATGATGTTTGGAATTCGATTATCTATCCCCGGTTTGAACGACTAAATGAATTAACCGGAAGTCAACAATTCGGGTGTTGGGAAAATAAGGAAGGAAAGCGTGTTTTTCAAACGGCAGTACCTCTTGAAATGCAGAAAGGGTTCAGCAAAAAGCGTATTGATCATCGGCATCATGCAATGGATGCAATTGTAATTGCGTGTGCTACACGGAATCATATTAACTATTTGAGTAATGAGTCTGCAAGTAAAAAAGCAAAAATATCTCGTATTGATTTGCAACGTTTGCTGTGTACCAAATGTCGGACTGATGATAATGGTAATTATAAGTGGATTGTAAAAAAGCCCTGGCCGGCATTTACTCAGGATATACGAAAAGCATTGGAGAATATCACTGTAAGTTTTAAGCAGAATTTGAGAGTGATAAATAAAACTACTAATTATTATGTACATTTTGATGAAAGTGGGAAGAAAGTATTGGAGAAACAGATAAATGGCGATAGTTGGGCTATACGAAAACCGATGCATAAAGATACGGTCTTTGGCAAAGTGAATCTTCAGAAGGTGAAAGAAGTCAGGCTTAGCCTTGCTTTGGATACTCCGAAAATGATTGTTGATAAAAAATTAAAGGAAAAAGTACTTCAGTTGTATTCATATAAATATGATAAGAAAAGAATAGATAAGTATTTTAAGGAAAACGCATCTCTTTGGAAGGATTTGAACTTGTCAAAAGTGGCTGTTTATTATTTTACGAATGATTCTACTGAACCTTTAGTAGCGGTTCGCAAACCATTGGATACAAGTTTTAATGCGAAGAAGATAAAGGAGTCTGTTACGGATACGGGTATACAAAAGATACTGCTTAATCATTTGAGTAACAATCAGGATAATCCTAACCTGGCATTTTCGCCCGATGGTATAGATGAGATGAACAGGAATCTTACTACTTTAAATGATGGTAAATATCATCAACCTATATATAAGGTACGCGTATGTGAGCCACAAGGAAACAAATTTAGTGTTGGGACATCAGGAAATAAGACTTCTAAATATGTTGAAGCTGCCAAAGGGACAAACTTGTTCTTTGCTGTTTATCAAACAGAAGATGGCAAACGGAACTATGAGACTATCCCGTTGAATGTTGTTATTGAAAGAGAGAAGTTGGGGTGGACTCCTGTTCCCGAAAATAATAATAACGGTGATAAGCTATTGTTTTGGTTGTCACCTAATGACTTGGTTTATGTGCCTACTGCAGATGAATTGAATAATGGTATGAGGTTGGATAATATGGATAAGGGTAGAATCTATAAGATGATTTCCTGTTCCGGACCCCAGTGTTTCTTCATTCCTCAGAATGTGTCTAATCCTATAATTCCTGTTATTGAGCTGGGAGTAAATAATAAGGCGGAGAAATCATGGAATAATGAGATGATTAAGGTTGTTTGTGTGCCGATTAGGGTTGATAGGTTGGGTTGTATAACACAAATAAACAATCAAAAATAAGAAAGGTTATTGTATTATGTAGTTTTCTATTTATGTACGTCATTGTGCCAGTAGCGAAAATGCGGATGCTCACATAAAAAGGGTTAAGTCTTTTCTTCCGGAACATGGTCAAGTAGGAATATTATGTATAACCGATAAACAATTTGGAAATATAGAACTGTTTTATGGAAAGAAGATACAGGGAGTTAATACTCCCGGGCAGCAGTTGGAGCTGTTTTAAAATAAAAAAATCCTATAGAAATATGTGATTTCCTTTTGGAAACAATCTCTTTTTATTTTCTATAATTAGATATAACTGGTTGATAATCAGATGTTAGTTGAGCGTACTATTTCCAATGGTTCAAAGATGTTAATTTGAAAGCCAATCACAACTATTATATTCACGACATAGTAATTTGTGTTTTTAAACATAACTACTATTCTTTGAAGTATAGATAAAAGAACTAAATTTAATAAAAGGGGATCGAAACTTTTCATTCGTTAATAATATCTTAGAAACTCCATGCATGGAGTTTCTAAGATATTAAGAAGCTATATTAAGGGATGTATACTTTTTCTCTTGTGATAATGCCATTTTCTAATTGAGATTCAATTACATAAAATCCTGATGGCAGATTTACTGCATTAATATCAAATAGACTAATCAGGTTTTTATCAGAGTAAATCAGCTCATATGAGAGGTTGTATATTGCAACGGATTTCGTACCAATCTGACGGGAATTCTGACCTGAGACTCTACGTTTAGGAGTAAAACTGAGCCATTCGGCGTAAGAACCGCACCTGTTGTATCCGGTAACAACAATGATAACTTTGTTGGTATCGTAAGGTAGCAAATCTGCTATGTTATTATTGGGCCATATTCCACATCTACCTTGCTTCAACTCCCAAGTATAAGAGGTCGCACCTTCCATTATTACTTCAGCATACGTTAATTCCATCTCCGTGGCTTCATCACCACCTATTATATCATAAGTTTCAGGAACACCTGCATGAGCCTGCTCTTCTAACTTAACAACTCTATTACCATAGTAGATAGATGCCACGAAAGGTAGTGCATATCCGGGAGCTTCAAGTATACGCACTTCTACAGAAGTAGTACCATTACCAGATATAATTTCTTTATCAAAATAAAGGTTCCAAACGATAGAATCACACCTATCGGTAGGACCTGATATGGAAAAAGTATGAGTTTCACATTCACATAGCAGATCCGGAACTATCATAGTAAATGGTTTACTGGCTAAAATAGCTTCGTATGCAGAGACTAAGCCGTAGCCAGTTTCATTATTCCATCTATTGGGAGACGGGTATTGATATCCAGGGAGTTTAGTACAGGAGGAATATATAGCTGATGCTACATCCTTCTGAGATAAATTCGGCTTAAGAGATAATATCAAAGCGGCTACACTGGCTACGTGTGGGCAAGCAGCAGAAGTATCTCCAAAGGTACCATAGCTCCCAGAGGGGTACGTTGTATAAGTTCCAGCGCCGGGTGCCATCACTTTTAGATTCGAACCATAGTTAGAACTGAACCGACGGTTACCTGTGATTTCGAGATTACCTACAGAAATAACATTAGGCAGGTTACAATAAGGACTAACGGTACTACTGCCATCATTACCTGTTGAAAACACTACAACAGAACCACGTCCATTCCTACCATTTGTAGTAAGAGTATTTATTGCATCTGATACCGAAGCGGCTACATTCGTGCTACTAAATGAACAACTTACCACATCTGCTCCACGCCGATATGCTTCTCCAAAACCACGAGCTATTGTGGCAGAGCTGGTACGCCACTTTTTTTCATCGTTTTCATAGTAGCCTATTGCGATCCTTATTGGTATCACCTTACTTTGTGGAGCAATACCGGTCATTCCAATATTATTTTCTAATGCTGCAATGATACCAGCACACGCAGTTCCATGTGAATCACCTGGAGCTGCCGCACCATTTATACCAGGACCGTCACCCAAAGTTGCATCATAGCCTGGTAATAAATTATCCTTTAAATCCGGATGGGTGAGTTCTACACCTTCATCTAGAACAGCAACTTTAATATCTTTTCCTTTTGATAGCTTCCATGCCGCTAATACATCCATAGTAAACCCGTACGGATTTACTATAGACCATTGATTCGTTGAATAAAGATCGGTTGTTGCATTAGTAGATGTTGGCCCGTCTATAAATTGTATAAAATTAGGTTCTGCGTATACTAAGTCTGGTGAAGAGACAAGCAGATTGACAACATCTAACGTATTGTCCGAAGTTGGCAGCTGGACAATGGAGACATCGGATAACTCTTCTATTTCCGATATCATAAGGTATGGTATTCTCAAATTATCCAATACTGAAGATACTTGTTTTCCTGGATTTACCTTAACCAAGATTTCATTCGTAAGAACTACTAACTCCTTTCCTGTTGGAAAACGCAAAACTTTATATACGGACTCTATATTACCATCGTTCTTTAACTGTGTGATTTCACTTGGGGAGTCAATTCGTATTAATTCAGATTGTTGCTCTTGCCGAATAGTTACAACCTTATTACTTAATTTCACTTTGCGTTGATGTATTGGTACATCTTTTCTAAAGCAGATGTAGGAAAGCGTATCGACTGTTTCCAATTTAATCACCTTTTTATTCTTTGTATTGTAAGACATTTGTCTTTGTGAAGACAAATTCAAACAAAATAGCAAAGTTAATAATAGTACTGTGTGTTTTCTCATACTTTTTTATTTAAGGGTTATTGAATGAACAGTAAAGAGAACATCGTAACAGCTTTGGTTAGATCTTGTATCGGGTTTTGTTTGACACTCTTCTGCAGCAAATTTACCTGTTACAAGAACTTTTACTGTTGCTGGTGGAGTGATTCCCCAAGATTTTATCTTTGCTGATAAACCATAAGTATCATAAAGACGACCTTCGAACCAAAAGTTAGAAAGGATGTTGCTATTTACCCCCTCTGGGTAATCATAATAGATAATACAATCAGCAGGTAGTGGTTTTGGTTCTGGACCATCTCCAGCTATTATGTACATAGGCATCTCGTAGTTTAACAGCTCTTTACCAGCTGGATACGGATATGCTTCATCATCTTTACATGAAACTAATAATAAACACAGAATACTAAGAGCTAAGCATACATAATTAATTTTTAAATTTTCCATATTCATATTTTTTAGGTTAAACATTTTACAAATATAGCATTGTTCGTATCGGTTGATATATATTTACGTATGTTTAGAAACACATAAGTACTATTTTTTTTACTTTGGCAAAAACTAAACAGTATCTTAATAAAGTATCTTCTTAAAAGTTGTGCTATCAATCAGCGTGTTGAGTATTTTGAAACTAAAACCGATAATCATGATCGATAACTGGAAGAGTTAGCAAAAAAGTGGATTTCTTAATTCGGACTTCACTACCCCGATGCTATATATTATGAGGAGTATGGATAGCACAAATAGTGCAGTTAACATCTTGTAAATCAATGCTTATAAAAGTACGTACTTTTAGGGTATAAGAGTACGTATTTAAGTCACTATTAATTACGTATTTAACTCATATTTAAATACGTACTTTTGCGAGGTAAGGATTATAAGAGCTTTTCGTATGCCATCCTAACTCCCCTGCCATATATTATTTCCCCACAATATACAAAGCCAAGCCGTTCTAACATCTTATGCATGTAGAAATTATCAAAATTGGTATCTACCTTGAAACTATGGATTCCTTTCCCGCGACTAAATTCTTCTACTTTTTACATGAACAGAGTAGCTATGCCCTTTTGCTTCATTTCATCGGCTACAGCCAGGCGATGAACTACTACATAAGGCTGTTCACTTAACCATTTACCTTCGATGGCTTCATAGGCCGGTTCGCCATCAAAAGAGACTGCACCATAGGCTATTATGACACCCTCGTTACATAATACGCAGGCATAACCGTTCCGAATGTCACTGGTTATATTTTCGGGTAGGGGATAGGTCTCGTCCCATTGTTGCTTTTGTTGCCGAAGCATTTGTTCTTTGGCTTGCAGGATGATTTCCCATATTCTGGCTGCATCATCGGTGGTGGCTTTTCGAAAAGTAAATGGCATAATCTTTGATTGATAAGTTTGATTTTCTTTCATTTTGAGTTTTACTCTTTATGGGCAATGTTGTTACAAAAGTAAGAAAAATATAGATAAAAATCAGAACTATCTATTTCAATCAAATGTGAATAACTGGTTTAATACTTCACTCATACTTGGGTGTGTGAAAATAAAGTCCCGTAAGAAGCTGTAATGCTGTCCGGTTTTCATTGCTATATTGACAATGTTTATAATTTCTGATGCTTCGGCACAGAACAGGGTACATCCCATGATTCTTCCGGTATGTGTATCAATGATAGCCTTCAGCATGCCGTCTGTTTGTTGCAAAGTACGGGCACGTGCTACAGCTGTGGCCGGTAAACGGGATACTTTGAAAGAATATCCTCTCTTGATTGCTTCATCTTCCGTCAAACCGACATGGGCAAGTGGCGGGTCAATAAATACGGAGTAAGCTATCGGATCACGGTCTTCGGTGGTGCGCTCTTTATCACCAAACAGTTTATTGCGGATAATTCTGAAATCATCCAGAGATACATAAGTAAACTGCGGTCCTCCCTTTACATCGCCCATTGCCCAGATGTGTGGAGTAGTGGTGTGCAGGTGTACATCCGTAATAATAGCACCGTGTGCATCTACTTTTATGCCTGCTGCTTGTAAGTTCAGGCCCTCTATCATTGGTTTTCGGCCTGTAGCCAGTAGGATAGCATCGCCTTCAACAAAGCAAGGGATGTCATCAGCGGTGTTTGTATATGTCAGAGTCACCCCATCTGCTGTATCATGTATGGACTGTGCACGGGCATTCAGACGAATTTCTATTCCCTTCTTTTCAAGTACCTTACGTACACTGTCTGCTATATCACGGTCTTCACGCGGAATGAACGCACTTCCTCCTTCAAGTATGGTTACCTTACTTCCGAATTCTGCATACATGGAAGCAAATTCCAGTCCGATGTATCCGCCGCCTACAATAATAAGGTGGCGTGGGAGTATGTCCAGATCCAGCAGATTGGTACTGGTGTACACGTGCTTACTTTCTTTAACTCCATCGATGGCAGGGATAATACTTGTAGCTCCGGTGTTAATAAAAATTTCTTTACCCTGAAGTTCTATCTCTTCGTCGGGAAGAACAACTTTCACCGTGTTGGGTGAAGTGAATGAAGCCATTCCCGTATAGATCGTAACATTGGGCCGACCATCCAGATCGCTGAAGTTCTTTTCTCGGAGAAAAGAGGTCAGTTCATTTTTACGGGCAATAGCCTGTTTATAAAAGTCACTTTGTTGCTTATAGTCTTCCTTGTACATCAGTCCGGATATCCCGGCCTCATGTACCAATGCTTTGGTAGGGATACAGGCTATGTTGATACATGTACCTCCATACATTTTATCAGACCGTTCGATGAGGGCGACTTTCCAGCCACGATTGGATAATTCGGCAGCCAATGTTTTTCCACCTTTGCCGAAACCTATGATAATAGCATCATATTGTTTCATATCTATATTCTTTTAAAGGGTTATTCTGTAGGTTTATAACATCCGAAGCGGGAGATTTGTTTCAGTTACCGGGTAGTAGCTGTCAAAGATTTCAATACCCGTTGCGAGGAGTCGGAAAGTAATACTACTGCGCCTGCCAGGATTACGATGTCTTTAATAACCAGTCTTCCGGCACCCGAGAGCAAGGGGAACCCATATTCGCCACTTCCCAAGTTGGGTACCCATACTTCGGGGGTAGTGACAAGAAAAGATAATGTGCCGAGTGTCATGATAATGGCGAGTGCATCTCCTATAATACCAACTTTAGGAAAGAAGATACCGAGAAAAACCAGGATACCGATACTCATAATGAGCGCACCCAGTCCGTAAGAGAATGTGTATGTATTATTGGCTTCGTGCCATTCGCGATTTTCTGGGACATATGCACCTTCGGCATTTTTATGTTCCTTGTATTCCGGAGCTCCCTTAGCGTAGAAGAAACTCATAAACGGACTGTTTGCCACGAAAGGTACGATGCCGTCTGCCTCGTAGTGAAAATATTTCAATCCGCCAATCCAGACGAATACAACCAGAATGGCTACACGGATAAATTTGATACCGAAACTTTTAAGACCGGAGGTGAAGGTCAGAAGAGTGATTAATTTTTCTTTCATTGCTATAACTTTTTATGGGTTTAACTTAT
Source organism: Bacteroides sp. HPS0048 (assembly GCF_964240755.1). Lineage (NCBI taxonomy): Bacteria > Pseudomonadati > Bacteroidota > Bacteroidia > Bacteroidales > Bacteroidaceae > Bacteroides > Bacteroides sp. HPS0048. Next base: position 322,306 of record NZ_CAXSVC010000002.1, read on the forward strand.
AGACGCAAAGGTCGGGGTTTTCCCATTTGCCGGAAATAGCAATTTAGCTTTATCGCTTGTCAATTTTTCCCTTCGGATGAATTTCGGAATTGTACAGTACTTTGTCCGGTCATGTTCTTGAAGAAACGGCTGAAAGAGGACTGGTCTTCAAATCCCAACAGGTCGGCTATTTCTTTAGAACTTTTATTGCTGTATAGCAATAATCGCTTGGCTTCGGCTTCCACACGCTCATGAATGACGCGCAATGGGGAAGGGAGTTTGCAGGCTGAAAAAATATTTGATAATGTTTTAGGAGATTTATGCAGCATATCGGCATAGTCCTGTACTTGTTTTTTCTCCCGGTAATGTGTATCTACCAGAATAAAGAACTGACGAATAATTTCAAAACTGTATTCCTTTTCCTGTGTGATGTTCAGGCGCCGGCGTGCGATACGGGTAGACTGGATTATGAAGCGTTTGAGCTGAATGCGGAGCATCTCTTCCTGTAAATTGTCCGATACGGAGAATTCTTTGCTGAGTGTATCGGCAATGTCGTTCAGCAGTTTCTGTTCGGCATCATCCAATACGAACCGGATCACATGTGATGAACCGTTGAAGAGGAAACCGCTGCACGATACTTCGTGGTCGTTGCCATAAATACAATAGAAATTACTATTGAACAGTAGTGTCAGGTAGTCTCCGTCAATGGATTTGAATTCCAGATGTTGCAGGTTGGACAGAGAGATAATTTCATTCGGCACAAGTATTACCTCCTGATGATCTATTTCCAGCGTAATACTGCCATTTCGTACCCAGATAAATTTATAAAGGCTCTTTTCCTTTTGCAAGGCTTTGTCTGTATGGTAAGAATCGGTAAGGACGAGCTTTCCTTTTAGTTTGGTATTATATTGTTGTATCATTATTCTTTCATGGCTGAGGCGTCAAATGAGAGCGGTAACAGATCGCAAATACTTTTCACCTCATAAATTTCTTTCTTTCCGTAGAGCAGAATGCGGATGGGCTGTTTGTAGCGTTTCTCCGTTTCGAGTATTACCTGGCGGCAAGCACCGCAAGGGGGGATAGGGAGGTCGATGAAGTCCTTTTCCGTACGGGCAGCGATGGCAAGGGTCAGCACCGGTTGATCGGGATACTGAGAGTTGGCATAGAACAAGGTAGTGCGTTCTGCACATAAACCAGACGGATAAGCGGCATTTTCCTGATTGGTTCCGGTTACCACAATTCCGTTGGCAAGCAAGGCGGCAGCTCCTACTGAGAATTTCGAATAGGGAGCGTAACTACGTGTAGTTGCCTCCATTGCACTTGTCATCAGATCCTGTTCCGTTTTATTAAGTTCATCAAATGTGTATACTTTGATAATGCTGGTAATCGTCAGGTCTTTCATCTTTATCAAGGGTTTTTGTTCTACAATTAATGTTACAAAGTTAGGAAAGAGATTGATAATCCCAATTATTTTTATGATTTTTGTGGCATTTAACTCACATTTGGACAATAATGAATCAAACTCACCACAGAGTACCACTGAGTCTCACAGAGCTTTCTTTATCAGATGAAACGCGGATAAACGCAGATAAACGCAGATTAAAATACTGTTGTTCTTTATCTTATCCTTGTTTTTCTTTGCGAAAATCTGCGTTCATCTGCGTTTCAATTAATCATCTCTTGGTGCACCTCCCTGTGCGGGAAACACTTAGACTTGTCGTAATAACCCTTGCACTTATGCTTTCTGTGGGTACACAGGCTCAGCGTAAAAATTCCCGTTATGTAGATTATATTGATAAGTATAAAGATCTTGCCATAGAGCAGATGAAAGAGCATAAGATTCCCGCCAGTATTACGCTGGCACAAGGATTGCTTGAAAGTGGTGCCGGAATGAGTGAACTGGCACGTAAGAGTAACAATCATTTTGGTATCAAGTGCGGGGGAAGCTGGAAGGGGCGTACGGTGCGGCATGATGATGATGCCCGCCAGGAGTGTTTCCGGGCTTATAAAAATCCAAGAGACTCTTATGAGGATCATTCTACGTTTCTGACTCGTGGGGCACGCTATGCTTTTCTGTTCAAGCTCAATATTACCGATTATAAAGGATGGGCACGCGGTTTGAAAAAGGCAGGGTATGCCACAGATCCTTCCTATGCCAACCGTTTGATTACTATTATAGAGGATTATGATTTGTATAAGTACGATTCCAAAGGTATTTATTCGGAACGTAAGTTGCGTAAACATCCGTGGTTGTTGAACCCGCATCCGGTGTATATAGCCAATGACATTGCTTATGTGGTTGCCCGTAACGGAGATACTTTCAAAGAGCTGGGTGATGAGTTCGATATCAGTTGGAAGAAGTTGGTGAAGTATAATGACCTGCAACGCGACTATACTCTGACGCAGGGTGACATCATCTATCTGAAAGCAAAGAAGAAGAAAGCTCCCAAACAATATAACGTGTATATTGTGAAAGATGGTGATTCTATGCATACCATTTCTCAGAAATACGGTATCCGACTGAAGAATCTTTATAAGATGAACCGTAAAGACGGTGATTATATCCCGGAAGTGGGAGATCGTTTACGGTTGAGATAACCTGAGTGTTTGTAACATTTCATTTGCTAAATTCGTACAGGGTGTTCGTTTTCGGACACCCTTCTTTTTTGTCTTGTTCCTTGTTTTCAGTACTTTAGTACTTTGGCACAGATTTAGTATCTCCAATCGTAAATCGCTAAATCGTAAATAGAAATAAGATGGACAGAGAAATTCCGAAAGAAGTACGTAACAAAGAACGTAATAAAAAGATTATTCGCTATTCAGCCATTGGGGTTACGGCCGTTGTGGTTATCAGTGTACTTGTTTCCCTGATGCGTACAGGGGTTCAGAAAAAGGATCTTGTACTTTCTACTGTTGACAAAGGTACAATTGAGGTCAGCGTCAGTGCATCGGGAAAGGTGGCACCGGCTTTTGAAGAAATTATAACTTCTCCTATCAATAGTCGCATTGTAGAGGTTTATCGCCGGGGGGGAGACAGTGTGGATGTCGGTACTCCTATTTTGAAACTGGACCTTCAAAGTACTGAGACGGAATACAAGAAATTGCTCGACGAAGAACAAATGCGCCGTTACAAACTGGATCAGCTTCGTGTGAACAACCAGACCAAACTTTCTGACATGGCCATGCAGATAAAGGTGTCGGCTATGAAGCTGAACCGTATGAAGGTGGAACTTCGCAACGAACATTACCTGGATAGCCTTGGTGCAGGTACTACCGATAAAGTACGCCAGGCGGAACTGAGCTATAATGTTGCCCAGTTAGAGTATGAACAACTCAAACAACAGTATAATAATGAGAAACAGGTTGCTGCTGCCGAACTACAGGTACAGGAGCTTGATTTCAACATTTTCCGTAAGAACCTTGCCGAGATGAAGCGTACATTGGACGATGCACAGATTCGTTCTCCGCGCAAGGCTATTCTTACTTATATTAATAATCAGGTGGGTGCGCAGGTACCGCAAGGCGGGCAATTGGCCATTATTTCCGATTTGAGTCACTTCAAAGTGGAAGGTGAAATTGCCGATACTTACGGTGACCGTGTGGCTGCCGGCGGAAAAGCAATTGTGAAGATTGGTACGGAAAAGCTGGAAGGAGTGGTTAGCAGTGTGACACCGCTGTCAAAGAACGGGGTTATCTCTTTCTCCGTACAATTGGTGGATGATAACAACCGTCGTTTGCGTTCAGGTCTGAAAACAGATGTGTATGTGATGAACGCTGTGAAAGAAGATGTGATGCGGATTGCCAATGCTTCTTATTATGTGGGTCGTGGCGAGTATGAATTATTTGTAATGACTGCAGAGGATGAGATTGTGAAACGGAAAGTACAGTTGGGCGATTCCAATTTTGAATATGCAGAAGTGGTAAGTGGTTTGCAACCGGGTGACAGGGTAGTGGTGAGCGATATGAGCCAATATAAGAACAAAACAAAACTAAAACTAAAATAGTGCTTCCCGCACGGGGAAGTACGGCAGGCGATGTTCGCTATTTTTAGATAGTATTGAATTATTAGCCTTTTACAGAACGGGCTGTAGAATTATTCCACAAATATGTGGACCAATTCTACAGCCCTTTTTTCATTTCTTAGCTTTCCTTGAATAATTAATGTTTTTATTTACTGCTGTTTAGAATTAATTTGTTTCTTCAACGCTTTTAAGGTACGATTATTGGGGTATACAAGTACAAATAGGTATTTGTAGATTTAAAATAATTAACCAATGAGAAACTTTAAAGTAGTATTGTTTGTACTGGGTTGCCTGTGTGGTATACATATTCAGGCACAACAATTGGAAATAAAAGGTGTAGTGACATCATCGGACGACAAACAGCCACTTATCGGAGCTACCGTTTCTGTAAAAGGAGCACCAGGCCGGGGAGTGGTGACAGATATGGATGGCCGTTATTCCTTGCACGTGGAGGCATCGGATAAATTTCTGGTTGTTTCCTATGTCGGGATGAAAACGGTTGAGGTGAAAGTGCCGAAGAACGGTGTTTTAAATGTGATGTTGCGCCCCGAATCATTGAGCTTGGATGAGGTAGTGGTGACCGGATACGGGAACTTTTCAAAGTCATCCTTTACCGGATCGGCCAACACGCTTCGGGCCGATATGCTGAAAAACGTGCCGGTACTCTCTGTTGAACAGAAGTTGCAGGGTATGACAACGGGGGTGAACATCACTTCCGCTTCCGGCCAGCCGGGAGCCAACCAGAGTATCCGTATCCGTGGTATGGGTTCGTTCAATGCATCCAATGAACCTCTTTTTGTCATTGATGGCGTACCGGTTACTTCCGGTAGTATGGGAGCCGGTACAGGTGCCGACGCTGCCTATATGAACAATGCCAAAACCAATGTGATGAGTACGCTTAATCCTGCTGATATTGAGAATATCACAGTGATAAAAGATGCTGCCGCCGCTTCTCTTTATGGTTCGCGTGCTGCCAATGGAGTGATCCTGATTACTACCAAGAAAGGAGCAGTAGGACGTACTAAAGTTACTTTGAGTGCCAGCGGAGGTTTTTCGAATGCAGCTGTCAACTTCCGTCCTACATTGAACGGGGATCAGCGCCGCGAAATGATTTACGAAGGTCTGTACAACTCTGCTGTAGACGAAGGGCTGGAATCTCCCGGGGAGTATGCCAACGCCAATATTGATTCGTATGCAGGGATACCGGAACTGGGATATACCGACTGGCGGAAAGAACTGATGCGTACCGCTCATAATCAGAATTATGAAGTATCTGCTTCGGGAGGTAACGAGCGTACTACTTTCTACGCTTCCCTCGGTTTCAACCGTCAGGAAGGATTGGTAGAGAACTCCAGCCTGGACCGCTATTCTGCCCGTCTGAACATGACACAGAAAATAGGTAGCCGTGCCGAAATAGGGGGGAATATGATGTTCACCCAGATGAGTCAGGAGATGAATGAAGAACGTGGTTCTAACATTAACCCATTTTTTTGTGTGGCTGTGTCTGCCACACCTTCTATGCCGGTACGCGATGCTTCGGGCAATTATGTGGGCTCTTATGCCGGTACTAATGTGAACCCGCTTCGCGACATCCGTACCGATTATAACCGTAGCCGTATGACGCGTATGTTCTCTACCGGATATGCTTCCGTGGATATTATCAAGGGATTGAAGCTGAAAGAGACGCTGAGTTATGATTATACCGTGCAGAAAGATTCACGTTATCTGAATCCTCTTAGCGGGGCAGGCCCCAAGAGTGGAAACGATGCCCAGACTTCAAAGGGATTTACCGAATATGGTAAGCTACTGTCATCTACTTCACTCAACTATGCCCGTACATTTGCCGCCAAGCACCATCTTGATGTATTGGCAGCTTATGAACTGGAAAGCTACCAGAGCGATAAAGCGATGGGAGAGAAAGCCAAGCTCCCTTCGGATGTGTTGCTCGAACCGGATAATGCGGCTGTGCTGAAAAGTTTTGCTTCTTCTACGCAGGCATACAGGATGATTTCTTACCTCTCCCGTCTGAATTATGATTATGACGACCGTTACTACATTGCGGGCAGTTACCGTCGTGACGGTAGTTCCCGTCTTGCTCCCGAAAGCCGGTGGGGTGATTTCTGGTCTGTTTCCGGTATGTGGCATCTGAGCAACGAGTCTTTTATGGACGCTGTGAAGCCGGTATTGAATGATGTGAAAATCCGTGCTTCCTATGGTGTCAACGGTAATCAGCCGGGAGCTTTTTACGGATATATGGGGTTGTACAGTTACGGACAGAACTATATGGGAGCCGCAGGTTCGTATGAATCTGCCCAGGCCAATCCCGGTTTGAAGTGGGAAAAGAATTACAATCTCAATATCGGTCTCGACTTGGCTTTTATCAACCGTATCTTTGTGAGCCTCGAATATTACAACCGCGATACCAAAGATCTGCTTTACAATCGACCTATCAGTGCTACCACCGGTTTCCTGAATTACCTGGCGAATATCGGCCGGCTCAACAACAAGGGAGTGGAATTTGAACTGCGTACCATCAACTTTGCCAGTCCGGACTTTAACTGGACGTCGGTGTTGAACCTGACGCACAACCGTAATAAGATTGTGACGCTGGACGGAGATATGACGCAGTCTATCGAAGGTTCCTGGTTTATCCATAAGATTGGTCTTCCTTACAATAGTTTCTACGTGAAAGAGTTTGCCGGAGTAGATCCGATGACCGGAAAAGCCCTTTACTATCTCAATACGCAGGATGAACAGGGGATTTACAGTAAAGAAAAGACCGACGATGCTTCTAAGGCACAAGCCATTCCGTATAAATCTGCCGATCCGAAGATTTCGGGAGGTTTTACTAACATCATCTCTTACAAATGGTTCGACCTGGGGCTTACCTTTACCTATTCATTAGGTGGTTATTCCTTTGACAAAGCAGGTACGATGATAGAGACTGACGGTAGCAAAGAAAAGTCATACAATCTGCCTGTATATGCCTTGGATCGCTGGCAGAAACCGGGAGATGTAACCGATGTACCCCGTTTTGTATTGGAACAAGATGCCGGTCCGCAAAACTCTTCCCGCTATATTCATAGCACTGATCATATCCGCCTCAAGAACCTGACAGTCGGTTTCACACTACCGGGACAGTGGACGCAGAAAGCGCTGATAGAGAATGCCCGTATCTACTTCTCGGGCAGTAACCTGCTGACGTGGGCCAAATGGAAACAATATGACCCGGAAGTGCCGGTCAACGGTGAGGTGTTCTGCGAAGCTCCCGCCATGCGTACCTTTAACTTTGGGGTTGAGATAACTTTCTGATTTTACTCATTTATATTATAATACTCAGATATATGAAACGTACATTGATATATATATTTGCTGCCACATCGCTTCTTTGTTCTTCCTGTTCCGGCGACTGGCTGAACCTGAATCCGTCTACTTCTGTGACTACTCCGGTGGCTATCCGTACACTCGAAGAGGCGCAAATAGCCCTGAACGGTATCTATCGTATTGCTGCTTCGCACAGTTACTATGGCGATAATTACCTCTATTATGCCGATTGTCGTGGCGAAGATGTTCAGGCACGTATCAGCAAAGGAGCCGGAAAGCGTGTATCGCCTTACTATGAATTTAACGTTACGGCAGATGATGCCTTGAACATCACGCGGGTATGGAATCAGCCTTACAGTGTGATTCACCAGGCAAATAGTCTGTTGGAAAGAATCGAATCCGGTGTAGTGGCGACGGATGATGTCACTGCCCTCAACTGTATCAAAGCCGAGGCGCTTGCCTTGCGCGGACTGGCTTTGTTCGATCTTACCCGCCTGTTTGCTATGCCCTATACATTGGACAACGGTGCTTCTCTGGGAGTACCTATCGAGATTAAAACGACACTGCCTACTCATCAGCCTGCCCGCAACACCGTAGCCGAGTGCTATCAGCAGGTGATAGACGATATGACGGGGGCGCTGGATCTTTCGGCCCTCTCTACTGACAAGAAGGATGGTTATCTCAATGTATGGAGTGTCAAAGCATTGCTTTCGCGCGTGTATCTTTATATGAATAATAATGAGCAAGCACTCGCACTGGCCAAAGAAGTGATGGATAACGGAGGGCTTTATAAACTGTTCACACACGAAGAATACCCCACCGTATGGGGAAAAGACTTCAGTTCTGAGTCGCTGTTTGAGTTTTACTATACCCTTTCCGAACCGGATGGCGGAACGGGAGGTGAGGGTGCTCCGATGGTGTATGCCGATAATGTGAAGGATTGGAATAATCTTGTACTCACCAAAGCCTTCCTCGATCTGTTGGGAGAAGACCCGGATGATGTGCGCCACGTGTTGAACCGTTTGCCCGAAAATCCGGCGGAAGATATACTGCCCGAAGGTTCTGTCGGCTATCCTAAGTATCTGAATAAGTATCCCGGCAAGACGGGGGATAATCCGCAGGACAATGACATCTGCATTATCCGTCTCTCCGAAGTGTATCTGAATGCTGCCGAAGCTGCCTTTAAGCTGGGTGGGGCAGAAAACCTGAAATTCTCTCTAGATTGCCTCAATGCCATTGTGAGCCGTGCCAATCCCGTGAAGTCGGTGGGAGAATCAGAATTGAGCCTGGAACGTATCCTGAAGGAGCGTCGCAAGGAATTGGTAGGAGAGGGGCATGCTTTCTTTGATGCCATGCGAAATGGTTTGCCGGTGAGTCGTACCGGTGGCTGGCATTTACCTTCCGTATCCGGGGCTGCGGTTATTACTCCGTCTGATCTGCGGGTAGCATTGCCTATTCCGCAAGCAGAGATAGATGCCAATCCGAATATGGTACAGAATCCACGTTAAGTGTTTTCCGTACAGGGGGGAAGATGGTTATGGAGTTAGATGGTTATAGAGTTGTAAGGCTATAAAGTGGTAGGGGAGAAGATTATCTGGTGGAAGTAAAAAGAGTAAGATAGAGATGGAGACTTTTTGGAAGCAAAAAGATAGGAATATCTGAAATCGGCTAACTAAACTTTTTGTTGAAGCCCTCCATCTGAGAATACTTTACATGAAAACACTGCATGAATATGCAGATAAATGGGCTTTTCTGGTAGAATATACGTATATTCTTACCGGAAAAGTTTGTTTTTATTGATGAGAGATGACCTGTCCGGCACCGGGGAGCAGTGTGCCCGGCTCCGGGGAGCAACATGTTCGGCTCCGGGGAGTGATTTGTCCGGCTCCGGGGAGGGCTTCGGATGCTCCTTTGATGTGCTTATTTGACTTATTAGGCAACTGGAAATGACCGTGGAGAAAATAGCATAATGAACTGTTCTTTATCTGCTTTTGATCATAAGGGTCATTACAGAGAAAAATAGTGTTTGGCGCTGATACAAAAAACAGTCAAATGCAAACTCTTTGCATTTGACTGATGCGTTTGTGATGCCTTAAATTCTATCAACCGGGGTTGGTTCCGCTATTGCGCCATAAAAAGGGTATAGAAAATACAATTTGTCAATCTGTCAGAATCTTCTTTACGCTTGTAGTATGAGCAGTTGCTACCCGGACAATGTAATTTCCCGAAGGCAGACTGAATGACGTATCCGCAGTATTTACCGCTATTTGACGGATCTTTACACCGTTATACGTATACACTTCTATACTGCTCTTTCCTGAAAGCCCGTTCACAATTACAGTATTGCCCGATGCATATACTGTAATTGTATCTTCGGACTCCTTTCCGATACCGGTTCCACTTCCATCAGCGTTTTGCTTCTCTGTGATATCGGCTACAAGGCTGTTGAGGTATACCTCCAGATTGGTGTATCCTTCCTGACTCAAAGTCGTTGCTTTTCCGTCGGTGGCATTGTTCGGGTTGAGACCATTGGCTATCTCCCATACATCGGGGATACCGTCACCATCCGTATCTTTCAGTTGGTCGGCAGTAACTCCTCCCTTACTTAAATCCGGCCAGGGACTGGAAGCTCCGGCGGGCATTACGTCGGTGGGCAGATCGATAAGGCCGGGCTTTTTGGCGGCGTCATTAGATACGCTACCTTTGTAAGTCGCCGTTCCGGTTTCTGTCTCTTTCACGATGCGCTCATCTATAATATCTCTTTCTTTGGAGCAACCGGCATAGAGCAACACTTGTTTGAATGCCTGTTCGGCGGTATGGGTAGTGATGACATCGGTTTCAAGCGGAGCATCCAGTTTCATTTCGGCTTTTACCTGATCATTGAAGGTGTTGTCGCACTCTTTATTATTGATCTGTTCATAGATACCTTTTGTCCAGTTGTCGGCAGTGACGGCTGCATTGCCCTCTATCACATTGCCGTCTACGTAGAACTGTCCCCATACATGTTCCATTGGCTTCCATACATTAGGAGTGCCGTCGGCATTGGTACAATATGCCGTAGTTCTTACGCCGATCTTGGCGATACGGTAACGTACTGCACTCTGAGGGGTTGCGGGACCTGGTTTGTAGTAGTTGTTTACGATGTTTACTTTCATACCTTCACCACCATAACATCCATTGCCTGCCCAGTTGTAGAATACATTGTTGCGCAGGTCCATATACTCCCGTTCCTGTGTTCCCGGACGCGGGCCAAGGCGGGGTACACGGCTTTCGTGGTGAGCCATCAGGTTATGATGATAAGATGCATGGGCACCTCCCCAGTTACCGCCATACCCGTGTTTCCCTTTGCTGTGTCCGGAAGTGCGCAGGCTTTCGGAGATAAGACACCATTGTACCGTTGTGTTTTCAGAACCATATACGGACAGGCATTCGTCAATAGACCAGCTGACCGAACAGTGGTCTACAATGATATTCTTTTTATCCATACCTCCCAGGCCATCCGGTTCTCCACCTGTAGCTATGCTTGCTGTTCCTACCCGGAAGCGCAGGTAACGGAGAATGACGTCATTGGCCGAGATGATAACCGGATAATCCGCCAGGCAGATTCCTTGTCCCGGGGCACTCTGTCCGGCAATGGTAATATTGTCATTAGAGATTTTCAGATCACTCTTCAGGTAGATGGTTCCAGCTACATCGAAGACAATGGTACGTGCTCCTTTCTGCTTTACAGCATAGCGCAAGGTACCTTTTGCCTCACTGTCCTCAAGAGTTGTTACGTGATAGACGTTTCCTCCCCGTCCGCCTGTTGTGTAGCGGCCATGTCCTTCGGCACCGGGAAAAGCAGGAAGCTGTTGTGCAACCAGCCGGGTAGAGACTGGCAGGCATATTAGCAGCATCAGAAGATAGATTACTTTACATGTTTTCATTTTAATATCTATTGAGTAAGTAAGAGTCTGTTTCAACTTTAGTCTATGATAAAGTTGAAACAGGCTTTTAGGCGTTAGTTTGTAACTATGATTTTCTCGTTTTCTTTGTTTCCGTCGGCCAGGATATAAGTGATAATGTATACACCTGGTTGTAATGCTGGCAGATTGATTTCATTTTTCTTGGCCTGTGGATGTGAAGAGTATACCTGTGCACCCGTTAGGCTGGTGATATACAGTGCAGTCACTTCACTGTTGGTTGCGTAAGGACGTTCGATAGAAGTACCGCCACCTCCTGCCAGGTTGTTCAGGTAGTTTTCCAGATTGGAGTAGCCATTCGCACTGATTGCGCCTCCGTCTGCGGGATTGTTCTTATCCAGCCCGTTGGCATCTTCCCAACTGTCGGGGATACCGTCGCCATCTGTATCTATAGGGGCAGATTCACCGTTCTTTGGAGTAAGATCAGGCCAGGGAGTCCAGTTTTCATCAGCATCGGCAGGTTTCAGATCGTCCTGAGAGTTGATCATACCAACAAATTTTACGGTGGGAGATGCCGGTTCTGTCTTGTTCCATTTGATAGCACCTCTGTCTACGGGTACCGATTCTCCTGCTGCTTCGGCCAGAATACGTGTGTCTACTGCGTCGAGTTTCGGCAGTTGTGCTCCGGCTTGCCTGATGACTTTATAGTAGGCTTCTTCTGCCGTTTCTATATGGAGGTCGCTGCTTGCCGAGGGGGTAGTCAGCTTTATATCGTTGATAAGGTTTGTACCCGCACGCAGATTGACTGCTTTCTTTGAGTTGCTTCCGTCTGCATAGATCCAGTTGTCGGCGTTCACCTGCGAGTGATCTCCTTTGTTCTTATCGTTTTTGTATTCATTGGTCTCAAATAAGTTTCCGTCAATAAACCATTCTCCTAACCCGGTAGCGCTGGAGGCGTCGTGAGAGCAATCGGCAAACCAGCGTTCCTGGAATGTATTGGTGGCAGGCCCCGGCTTATAGTAATTGTTGATGAGATTGGTGCGTGAATAAGCTCCTTCGATAATTGAATGCAGTTGCCCACCGTATAAAGCGCCTTTGTTTCCCCAGTTGAAGTGTACGTTGTTGATAATCTCCGTATCTACAAAAGCATCGTGTCCGCTGGCAGCTTTGTCACGGGCACCATTCACCAGCGGAGTACGGCCTACACAGTGTGCAAACAGGTTGTGATGAAACGTAGAGTGTTCGCCCCCCCATTGTGCACCGTAACCGCGTGCGCCCTTATCATGTTTGGATACATAGAGCGGTTCGCTCAGGATACACCATTGCATGGTGGTGTACTTGTTATCGTACATCGTCACGTTTTCTTCCATTGACCAGCTAAAGGAACAGTGGTCGATGATAACGTTCTCCGTATTCTCAATTCCTAATGAGGAGTAGTTTTTACCCGACAAATCACCGGCACGGAAGCGTATGTAGCGTACAATAAAGTTTTTGCTGTGAATGTAGATATTGGCTCCCGAGATACAGATACCACCACCCGGAGCAGATTGCCCCGCAATGGTTACATTGGGTTTGGGGCATTTCAACCGCTCTTTCAGGATGATTGTGCCACCTACTTTGAAAAGAATGGTTCGCGGGGTATCGTCTCCTGTACTCAGTGCCCAGCGGAGGGTTCCTTCGATGGGCTCTTCGGTTGATAGATAGTCCTCTAAGCTTGTCACATAATACACCTTGCTGCCTATGGCAGGATCTGTAGCCCGTCCGCCGGTTGCGAAGCGCCCCCAGCCTTCGGCACCCGGAAAAGCAATTTGTTGTGCACTTGCCTGTAAGCATACAGACGAAAGAGGAAGTAGCATAAGACATCCGAGTAGGGCATGCTGCCGGAGGGTTTTCCTGAGAATAATGTTCTTCATTCTATATTTGGATTAATGATTTAATATTGGCTTTCAATGATAGCGCACATTCCTCTAATCAGTGGATGTTTGCGCTAATATGCGTTTCAATTATTGCTTATCCGAATTTCTTTGCAATATTACGTGCTTTATAATGAACGCGTGTGTAATATCTGTTGTAAGTAGAGAATGACCAATATTTTCCATTCATGATCAATTATTCCACATCCCTTTGTTTGCATATTTATCGGAATCCGAAAACGTTGGTTACATTCTCTGTGTTTCGAAAGATGGAAATCTTGAAAATACAGTCTGCTACAACAAGTACCATGAAACAATCGGTCTGTTTATGTTCGCTTTTGTATCTCCTGATAGTTCGTCTTTGGGCAAAGTGTTCATTTTCGGACAATTGAATTTTTATTTAATTATCAGGAAATAAGTGATTTACTTCTTTGGCATACGATTTGACTATATTCCACTGATAAAATGCGAAATAATTAATACCATTAAATACTTAAGTTATGATAACATTGACTTCTCTTTCCAAAATCTATCGTACGAATGAGATTGAAACGGTAGCCCTTGAAAACGTGAATCTGACCGTGGCCCGTGGTGAGTTTCTTAGCATTATGGGACCTTCCGGATGTGGAAAATCTACACTACTGAACATTATGGGGTTACTTGATACGCCTTCTACCGGTACGATTGAAATTAACGGTACTCATACAGAAGGGATGAAGGATAAAGAACTGGCGGCATTTCGTAACAAGACCCTTGGGTTTGTTTTTCAGTCTTTCCATTTGATAAACTCGTTGAATGTACTGGATAATGTGGAGCTTCCGTTGCTTTATCGCCGCGTCAACAGTAGCGAGCGTAAACGTTTGGCAAAGGAAGTGCTCGAGAAAGTGGGGCTGAGTCATCGTATGAACCATTTTCCTACGCAACTTTCCGGTGGTCAGTGTCAGCGGGTAGCTGTAGCCCGTGCTATAATCGGCAATCCTGAGATTATCCTTGCGGATGAGCCTACCGGTAACCTGGACTCAAAGATGGGAGCTGAAGTCATGGAGCTTCTTCATCGTCTCAACAAAGAAGATGGACGCACCATCGTGATGGTTACTCATAATGAAGAACAAGCTAAACAGACTTCCCGTACGGTTCGCTTCTTTGATGGCAGACAAGTGCAATAGACATTATAATGATATTGAGACTTAACTAAATATTCTGCATTCTCACTTTTTATAACTTAAAGAAATCATATACGACAATGAAAACAAGTCTATCCATATTTACTATCGCACTCATGCTGGGGATTCTTTTTTCTCCTTTACGGGCACAGTCTAATAAAAAAGTGATCCGCAATGAAGCGGTTACCGACTTCTCTTCCATCCGCCTGCAGGCAGTGGGCGATATCTTTTTTACCCAGTCAGATGATTACTCTCTACGTGTTGAAGGCCCGGAGGAGTATGTGAAGAAAGTTACTGTTACAGTAAAGGATGGTAAGCTCGTCCTCAGTTATAAGCAAAAAAACAATGATTCAAAGAAGCTAAAATATTATATCTCTGCTCCGGACTTGTCTCGCGTTGACGTTGAGGGTGTTGGATCTTTCCGCTGCGAGAAGAAACTAAAACTGAAGAATCTGGAGTTGAATATGACTGGTGTTGGTTCTATAAATATAGCTGATCTGGAATGCAAAACCCTTCGTACCCGTCTTGAAGGAGTAGGAAAGGTGAATGTGCATGTAAACTGTGTTAACCTCATAGCCAATGCTGATGGTGTAGGGCATATGATTTTGTCCGGATATGCCAAAACTACTAAAATTACGAAAGACGGTATTGGTGGGGTAAATACCCGGAATCTGGAAACAGGAGAATAAGAGATAAGGAGATTTACGATTGGACGATTGACGATTTACGATTGAAGAGTTACTAAGTAAATGGTCGACTGTCTGATTAATAAAAGTAATTTCAATCGTAAATCGTCAATCGTCCAATCGTAAATCTTTTAATTTGTCTAATCGTAAATATCTTCAAGATGATTAAACTATATTTCAAACAAGCGTTGGCACAATTGCGCCAGCAACCTATTATAAGTCTGGTCAGTGTACTGGGTACGGCGCTTGCTATTTTCCTCATAATGCTGGTGGTGATGATTCAGCAGGTGAAGGTAGCCCCTTTTTCTCCGGAAAGCAACAGGGATCGTTTCCTGCACTTTGCCTTTATGAGTATCAGTAACAAGGAGTGGGGAGACGGTACCAGCAACGGGCCTATGAGCGAACAAACTGCAAAAGCTTGTTTTAAGTCACTTACCACTCCTGAGGCAGTTACTGTTTATTGTTGTGCGGCAATAACTACTCCCGCTTCTGTGCCGGGTAGTCCTGCCGTTAGTATTGACTTACGACAGACTGACAATACTTTCTGGCAGGTGTTCGATTTTGCATTTGTTGCCGGTAAGCCTTATGACCAGGCTACTTTTGATTCCGGCCGGCCTGTGGCTGTGTTGACAGAGAGTGTTTCCCGTGCTCTGTTTGGGACAACTGAGTCCGTTGGATATGAATTTCTTTTAAATCATGCTCCCTATAAAGTAGTGGGGATAGTGAAAGATGTTTCTACTTTGGCAAGTTCTTCATACGGACAAGTGTGGATCCCTTATACTTCGACAGATTTGGCCAAAGATACATGGAGTGATAGTCATATGGGAATGATGAGTGTAACGATTCTGGCACAAAGCCGGGATGACTTTGAGCGCATTCGTGAAGAGGTTAAGAAAATGCAGCAGCAGTATAATCATTTGTTGGCCGAAAGTGGTTATGAGTTAATTTATCGCAATCGTCCGTACGATCAGGAGAAGCAGGCTATAGCTTTTGCTGCCAACTGGGAGCCTGATGTAAAGGCTGCCCGCCGACAGCGAATTATTATTTTCGTTATCCTGCTGTTGGTGCCTGCCATTAACCTAAGTAGTATGACTCAAAGCCGTTTGCGTCAGCGTGTTTCTGAAATAGGTGTACGTCGTGCTTTTGGAAGTACACGTACGGAGATGATGGGGCAGATTGTAATGGAGAACCTGATAGTAACTCTGTTTGCCGGTTTGGTAGGTTTACTTTTCAGTGTATTGTTTGCCTATCTGGGAAACAGTTTACTATTTGCCCAAGCTTATAGTACTACGCTCAATCCACCCGAAGTAAATGCCTCTATCCTGCTACAACCTTCTACATTTATGTATGCTTTGCTTTTCTGTTTTATACTTAACTTCCTGAGTACCGGCCTGCCGGCATGGAAAGCGTCACGTACCAGTATTGTAAATGCTTTGGGAGGTAGAAATCATTAAACCGAATGAACGATGAATAAAAAACTATTTACACAGATAAAAAATGAGTGGCATTCCAATCTTTGGATAGCTACAGAGTTACTATTGGTAAGTGTGGTGATGTGGTATGTTGTGGATTATATCTATGTTCAGTATCGTGTGTACAACGAGCCACATGGGTTCGACATCTCTCATTGTTATCTCGTAAGCATGGGCGGACTTACAGATAAAAGTCCTGACTTTATTCCGAATGATACATTGATTGCCGATGAAATAGAAGAGTTGGTGAATCGTATCGCCCGTCGTCCGGAGGTAGAAGCTGTAAGTTTGTCCCAGAATTCTTATCCTTATAATGGAAGCAATAGCGGCATTTATGTAAGGTATGATACACTTCAATCCTACGGATACGTAGTGCGCCGTCTGGTAACTCCGGATTTCCTACGGGTATTCCGCTATGAGGGGACACGCGGAGAAACACCGGAGCAATTGGCAGAAATGCTGACTAAAGAGAACTTTCTGGCATCTGATAATCTATATGAGAGAAAATATAATATTAAATTAACCTCATTGGTAGGTAAACAGTTTTATTTGTGGGGTGATACTACGAAAACTTACAATCTGGCTGCTTCTTTGAAACCGATACGCTACTCGGATCACGATCAGGCTTTATTCTCCTACTGTATGCTTTATCAGTTATCGAGGAGTTGGTATGATACTCATTTAGAAGTATGTATACGTGTAAAGGAAAATCAGGATGTAGACTTTATCAATCGTCTTAAAGCTGACAGTGAGAAGCAGTTGCGTGTGGGAAATGTTTTCATAGCCGATATTCGTTCTTTTGCAGACATTCGCCGCAATTTTGAACAGAGCTCTATGAGTGAGTTGCGTAATTATGTTTCTGGTATGGTTTTTCTGCTACTGAATATCTTTCTGGGATTGTTGGGTACCTTCTGGTTCCGTACGCAACAACGCCGGAGTGAGATTGCTTTGCACAAGGCATTGGGAGGAACAAACCGTACCATCTTTAATCGTCTGCTGACAGAAGGATTGCTGCTGCTTGTGATAGCTACTGTACCTGCCATTGTTATCGACTGGAATTTGGCGCATGCCGAACTGAACTCATGGATGAATGGTACTACCCTTGAAACCGGACGTTTCATAATTACCACAGTTCTTACATTTGTTCTCATTACCTTAATGATTGTGACCGGTATTGGTATTCCGGCGCGTAAAGCGATGAAGATACAGCCGGCAGAGGCACTGAGGGAAGAATAAAGGGATTTACGATTGGACGATTGACAATTTACGATTAAAGTTACTGAATAAATTGTTTAATCGTCTGATTCCCCTTCCTATAACTGAAAGTAATCCCAATTGTAAAATCGTCAATCGTCTAATCGTCAATTATTTCATGTTTAAACAACATTTCAAACAAGCCTTTCATTTGCTGCTGGAGAATAAGCTGCTCTCTGCAATCAGTATTGCCGGTACGGCACTCGCTATTTCAGTGGTGATGGTGATTATCATTTTGTTGCACGCTAAGACAACAAATTATGAACCGGAAACAAACCGTGATCGTACGTTGTATGTGAAATGGTCCAGTGTTTATGAAAAAGAGAATAAAGATGCACGTAATTATAGCCGGGTATCTCTCTATGATATACAACAACTATTTTATCCGCTGACAACTGCAGAAGCAGTAACAGCTATTTGTGAATATGGACGTATGTTGGCTGCTGTTCCGGGTGGAGGAGAGGAGATTAATTGTCAGTCACTTTATACCGATGCTGCCTTCTGGCGTGTATTTGAATTTGGGTTTCTTGCCGGAAAACCCTATGATGAGGCTGCTTTTAAGTCCGGATTGAAACAAACCGTCATATGTGAAAGTGTAGCCCGCCGTTTGTTTGGTGGAGTAGAAGAAGCTGTGGGACGTCGTCTGGAACTAAACTTTGTAGAGTTCACTATTTGCGGGGTAGTACGCGATGTGAGCAAGTTTGCTGAGCAGAGCTACTCTGAAATATGGGTACCTTATACTACTAATAGTGATATTAGCCGCATTGATCTTTCGGGATGGACAAAGGGGCATACAGGCGGTTTTCAGTGTTTTATTCTGGCACATTCCTCTGCCGATTTTCCTGAGATACTCAAAGAAGTAGACGTGAACTTGGCTAAGCTGAATAGTAATGATCAGGAGATGCAACTGGATTTATTGGGACAGCCCGATACTTTTTTCGTTCAGATGCTTCATAAGTATGCAAATGGTGGTGTTCCGGGGCAGGAGGTCATAATCCGCTATATTATTATTGTGATTGTCATTCTGCTTGTTCCCGCCATTAATTTGTCAGGACTGACACAGAGCCGGATGCGTAAACGTCTTTCGGAGATTGGAGTACGAAAAGCTTTCGGGGCTACCCGTTCGGGATTGCTCTGGCAAGTTCTTACCGAGAATTTGCTACTTACGCTGATCGGGGGATTAGTAGGATTGTTGTTCTCTTATTTTGCTCTTTGGCTACTGGCAGACTGGTTGTTGGCATCTGAGTTGTCGGATGGTGGAACGGCAACAATGAATGCTTCTATGATAAGTCCGTGGATATTCTTTGTGGCACTTCTTTTCTGTCTGGTTCTCAACTTACTTTCTGCAGGGATTCCGGCAGAGCGGGTGGCTCGTACAACCATTGTCAATGCATTAAATGAAAGGTAATCAATATGTTCAAGCACATCTTTACAATAATATGGAACAATCGGCGGCATAATGGATGGTTGATAGCCGGGTTGTTTGTTATTTCCACTTGCATGTGGTATGCGGTAGATTACGTTTATGTTATTACCGTTAATCAAACCCGTCCTTTGGGATTTAACTGGCACAATGTATATGCTCTCAATATTGGTGTACTCACTCCCGAAAGTGCAAAATTTCTTTCGGACAGTCGTCATACAAAGAATGCTACGGATGATTTCTATGCATTCATAGATCGTTTGGAACACCATCCGGCGGTGGAATCTGTTTGCTATACAAACATGCATAAACACTATGTCTGGATGAACCAAACAGCTTCACTTGTGCATGATACAATTACCTGCAATAGTTACATGCGTGGCGTTAGTTCGGATTATTTCCGGGTATTCGGAGTGAAAGGAGCAGATGGGAGTTCTCCGGAACAATTGTCTGGAAAAGCAAATTTTACGGATATTATTATAACGGATAATCTGGCCCGGAGACTTTTCCCGGATCGTCCTGCTGTGGGCGAATGGGTAAAGAATAATTTGAACGGAGACAGCGTACGTATAGCGGCTGTTTGTGAAAACCAAAAATACAATGAGTTTACCGCTCATCAGTCGGCTACTTATATTCCGTTGATTTACACGAAAAAATATCCTTTCTATTATCTGGATGCTCCTTATTTAGGTGTTTATATCCGGGTACGTCCTGATTCCGACGGAGAAGATTTTATTCGTAAGTTTCGTAAAGAGATGCGCGAACAATTGATGATAGGAAATTTCTATCTTGGAGATATGCGCCCGATGAGCGATTATAGAAATATACAGTTGAAGGAGCCTCGCAATGATTTGTATACCTATCTTTCAGTGGCTGTATTCTTTTTAATGAATGCTTTTCTTGCTGTGCTGGGCACTTTTTGGTTCCGTACCCAACAACGCCGTTCGGAACTGGGGTTACGTGTAGCATTAGGCAGTACCAGGGTAAGTCTGCGTAAACTCCTTTTAGGTGAAGGGTTGATTTTATTGACTTTAGCGTTTATTCCGGCAATAATCGTGGGAGCTAATTTAGGTTTTGCGGAAATTGTTTCCGATTATCCTGTAGAGTTTACGTTACTTCGCTTTCTGGCAGGTATGTCCGTTACCTATATCTTGTTGGCTATTACCGTATTTATAGCTGTCTGGCTCCCTGCCCGGCAGGCAATGGGTATCCAACCGGCGGAAGCTTTGCATGAAGAGTGAAAATTAAATTATATATCTGCGTTGCTTTCAAGATAATAGCGTATATTTGTGCGCACAATCGTGAAACAACGCAGTATTTAATTCTATGACTCAACGATTTTATAACACACTTTTATTCCTGTTATTTACAGTATTTCTACCGATAGCTGCTGCCGGACAGAATTATAATGTCCTTTTTATACAATCTTATACTAATCAGACTCCCTGGCATAGTGAACTGACCCGTGGACTTCGTGATGGTTTTGGTGAAGAAAAGCTGAAGGTTAATATTGTTACCGAGTATCTGGATGCTGATTATTGGGCGTATCGTTCCGAGAAACTTATTATGAGCCGTATCTGTGAACGGGCAAGAAAACGCGGAGTAGACTTGATTGTAACGTCAAGTGATGAGGCTTTTCATACACTGTTTGCTTGTGGTGATTCTTTGCCACGTCAGATTCCGGTTGTTTTTTATGGCATTAAATATCCGGATGAAGCCTTGATGACTACTTTACCTAATATTTGCGGTTTCACTTCTAATCCCGATTTTTTTCTTTTACTGGAACAGGCCAATAAGGTATTTCCTGAACGTAAGGAGGTTGTTTGTGTGAATGATAACAGCTTTTTAAGTTTGAAAGGGAAAGAAGATTTTATGAATGAATGGGGACAGTTTGTAAAGCGCCACCCTGATTATAAATTACAGACCTACAATGTGCAAACCGGAACTACCAATAGCATTATATCTTCTGTATGTTATCCACGCAATAGTCATGGACGTATTGTGGTAGTACCTAAGTGGTCTCCTTTTATGGCATTTATTGGCAAGAATTCTAAAGCACCTTTCTTTTCCTGTCAGAGTTTGGCATTGACTAACGGAGTTTTTTGTGCTTATGATGCTGATCCGTATGCTTCTTCGCGAATGGCGGGTGTAAGGGCAGCTAAGGTGTTGAAAGGAACTTCTCCTGCTGATTTGGGGATTACTGAAAGTCCGATTGATTTCTACTATGATTATAAGCAGCTCGATTTTTTTCATGTGGCAAAAGATCGGGTGAAACCGGGGATTATACTTAATGAGCCTCATTGGGAGAAGTATAAATTCTTTTTCATCTTGCTTTATGCTTCTATACTTGGGCTATTGGTGTTTATTGTTGTTTGGCTGATACGTGCTAACCGTCGGGAGGCACGTCGAAGAATGCATGCACAGACCCGTCTTTTGGTGCAGAACCGTTTGGTGGCCCAACGTGATGAGTTTGATAATATTTTCCATTCTATTCGCGAAGGAGTAATAACGTATGATGCTGATTTTCGTATTCATTTCACTAATCTTTCTTTACTACGTATGTTACATCTTCCGGTGGATGTTACTGTCCGGCCTTACGAAGGATTACCTGCCGGTTCTATCTTCAAAATATATTCTAATGGTAAGAATGTATTGCACGAGATGCTGAAAGAGGTAATTAAAGAAGGTAAAAGCTGCATAATTCCTTCCAACTCTTTTATGCAGGAAGTACATAGTGGCAATTACTTTCCGATTTCCGGAGAGATGGTTCCTATTCATTCACGTGGAGAGATTACCGGCGTTGCCCTTTCCTGCCACAATGTGTCTGATGAAGAGATGCGGAAACGTTTTTTTGACCTGGCAATAGAGGATAGTTCTATCTATCCGTGGCAATTCAATATTCGTACCAATATTTTTACTTTTCCCCAGGGGGTCCTTCAGCAGTTTGGCTTTGATGAATCGGTGACGACCATTACGCGTGAGGGTATGGAGGAAATGGTACATCCGGAAGAGCTGGGACACATACGTTCTTTATTTGATGCCGCTCTTACAGGAAGGAATCAGAATACCCGGATGAGCTTCCGTCAGCGTAATGCAGATGGACATTATGAGTGGTGGGAATATCGTACTTCCGTACTTAGTGGATTGACATCAGATGAGCCTTATAGTATTCTTGGTGTTTGTCAGAGTATTCAGCGTTATAAAAGTACAGAGGAAGAGTTGACCATAGCCCGCGATAAGGCATTACAGGCTGATAAGCTCAAATCGGCCTTCCTTGCCAATATGAGTCACGAAATTCGTACGCCTTTGAATGCTATTGTCGGTTTCTCCGACTTGCTGAGTGATACGAGTGCTTTCACAGAAGAAGAGGTTTCACAGTTTATTGCTACAATCAATAAGAACTGTAGTCTGTTGTTGGCATTAATCAATGATATTCTTGACTTGTCCCGTATTGAGTCGGGGACGATGGACTTCCAGTTTGCCCGTCATAGTCTTCCTTTACTGTTGAAGAATGTGCATGACTCCCAGCAATTGAACATGCCACCGGGAGTAGAACTTAAGCTTGAAATCCCGGCAGGTAGTAAGAAGTATATGGTGACAGATAATGTACGCTTGCAACAAGTAGTGAATAATCTTATAAACAATGCTGCTAAGTTTACAATAAGCGGATCGATTACTGTGGGATATGCTGAAGATGAACCCGGCTATACTTCTTTATTTGTGGAAGACACCGGTAAAGGAATTTCTCAGGACGGGTTGGACCATATTTTCGAACGTTTCTATAAAGTGGATAATTTCACGCAGGGAGCCGGATTAGGGCTTAGTATTTGTCAGACAATCGTGATGCGGCTTAATGGAACGATCCGTGTTACATCTGAGGTAGGAAAGGGTACACGTTTTACTGTGCGTATTCCGGACGTTTGTGAATAATAAGGTGTTAAAAGGCGTTCATTTGTGTACAAAGTGTTCGTTTTCGGACACTTGTCGAATGAATTAATTGTCGGAGAATTAGTAACTTATCTTTTTGGCACGTCGTTTGACTTCTTAAATCGTAGAAAATAATACTTTTATGAGAAAGAAGAATATACTGCTTGTTTTAGCGACTTTTGCCTTTTCGCAAATACTTACGGCACAGAATGAACGGGAAATAACTCTTAATGAGGCTATTGCTTTGGCACGTACTCAATCCGTAGATGCGGCGGTGGCCTTGAATGAACTGAAAACAGCCTATTGGGAATATCGTACTTTTCGTGCCGATCTCCTGCCGGAAGTGAATCTGACAGGAACATTGCCCAACTATAAAAAATCCTACAGCTCTTATCAAAATTCGGATGGCACTTACGGGTTTGTCCGTAACAATTATCTGGAGTTATCCGGTGACTTGTCCATTGACCAGAATATATGGCTGACAGGTGGTAAACTCTCTCTTTCAACTTCATTGGATTATATCAGGCAGTTCGGGGGAAATGGGAAAGAACAATTCATGTCCGTACCGATCAACCTGGAACTGACCCAGCCTATTTTTGGCGTGAATAAGCTGAAGTGGAACCGTCGTATAGAACCCGTACGCTATGAAGAGGCAAAAGCTGCTTTTATCTCTGCCACAGAGGAAGTGACACGCAAAACCATTACTTACTTTTTTCAGTTGCTGTTGGCAAAGGAAACATTGGCTACTGCCCGGCAGAATGAACTGAATGCCGAACATCTGTATAAAGTAGCCGGAGCCAAGCGTGAGATGGGGCAGATATCAGAAAATGAGTTGTTACAACTGAAACTTTCTGCTCTGAATGCCAAGGCTGCTACTACAGAAGCAGTGAGTAATCTGAATGCCAATATGTTCCAGCTTCGTGCTTTTTTGGGAATGGATGAGAATACAAAACTGGAACCGGTGGTTCCCGAATCGGCGCCGGACATACGAATGGAATATAACGAAGTGCTTAGCAAAGCTTTGGAGCGTAACTCTTTTGCACAAAACATCCGTCGCCGGCAGCTTGAGTCGGACTATGCAGTAGCTACCGCACGTGGCGATCTGCGTAGTGTAGATCTTTTTGCCAGCGTGGGTTATACGGGGCTCGACAAAGAGTTTACCTCTGCCTACAATCATCTGCTCGACAATCAGATCGTACAGGTGGGGGTGAAGATACCTATTCTGGATTGGGGAAAGCGTCGTGGCAAGGTACGTGTGGCGAAGAGTAATCGTGAAGTAGTACTTTCTAAAATTCGTCAGGAACAGATGAACTTCAATCAGGATATCTTTTTGCTTGTGGAGCACTTCAATAATCAGGCACAACAGCTAAGCATAGCCAAAGAAGCGGATATTATTGCTCAGCAGCGTTATAAAACCAGTATTGAGACTTTCCTGATAGGCAAAATCAATACGCTCGACTTGAATGATGCACAGAATTCAAAAGACCAGGCACGGCAGAAACATATATCAGAACTGTATAATTATTGGTCTTATTTCTATCAGATTCGTAGCCTTACCCTTTGGGATTTCGAGAGAGATACGGAACTGGAAGTAGACTTTGAGGAAGTGATTAATGATTAATCATGCGAATCAATAGTCGAAACTCCATTCTAAACTTAATCAGTTTCTATCTGAATAACGTCTGTCGTTACCATCTATCTCTTTCTCCGGTATTGATAAAGCTCCCTCTCGTAGAGTAATGTATGGTGCCTCGGTGTGTAACGTTGTTTTAGATGTACATGTAAAACAGTACGACATGTACATGTGGAGCAGTACGACATGTGCATCTCATACAGCTTTACATGTACATGTAAAACAAGACTCTGCACCGGGAAACAGGGCCGACGCATTAAAATGCGCTGTCCTGTAAAAGTGTTGACAGGTATTTTTCATCCCATCCTGCTTTCAGCCT